>MUCK01000026.1 GCA_002816705.1 SAR202 cluster bacterium Casp-Chloro-G4 | reverse complement strand
CCGCACATTCACGGTACCGCTTTATCGCATCAGGTCCGCTTTGAGCCGCCTATGGCTCGCTTTCTCCCCATCGCCCCAATTCACTTTCCTAAATTCGGGATGACTCATGTTTTTCATACCCTGGAATATACTTAGGCCTAACGCCCCAGACGGCCCCTTAGAGCCTTGATTAGCTCTGGCAAGACCTCTTGGTAATCGCCTACGATTCCGAAGTCCGAGGCCTGAAATATGGGAGATCGGCCGACGTTATTTATGGCAATGATAGTCCCAGCCTTCTGAATGCCGACGGTATGATTAAACGCCCCGCGCAATGCGATGGCGAAGTACAGGTCTGGCGACACCGACCTCCCGGAAAGGCCGATCTGAGTCTGCCTGGGCAGCCAACCCAACTCTGTAACGTCCCTCGTGGTCCCCAGCGGCGCGTCGAACAACGCAGCCAACTCACGTATCGGCGCCAGGTTTTCCGGGCCGCCAACGCCTTTGCCCACGCCGACTATTACCCTGGCGTTATCCAATTCAGCCCCGTCCACAGAATCATCTGATACGCTTTCCAGAATCTTAACGCGGGGCTGTCCCAAGGAGTCGGTCGGCAGATTAACGACTGTCGGCTGAATGCTGACGTCGGGAATCGCCGGCGTTAGCATTCCCGGCCGCAAGGTGGCCATGTAGGGCCGCGTTGTAGACAAGATAGGCGCAACGATGTTGCCGCCGAATGCCGGCTTTAGCTGCACTAGTCTGCCCTCATCATCGATCTCCAGCCCGATGCAGTCGCCTGTAAGGCCCAATTGCAAGCGTCCTGCAACCCTTGCCGCCAGGTCACGGCCTCGCATGGTGGCGGACATCAGGACAGCATACGGCTGGTGCTTTCTTATGGCATCGCTTAGCACAGAGGTATAAAGGTCTGTGTCGTACCGGTCCAATATGGGGGCGTCCGCCAGGTGAATACGATCGGCTCCGTGGGCCGTCAGGGTGGCGCAATGCGATTCTACCCCATGCCCAATGAGCACGGCCTCAACGCTGGTTCCGACAAGGGAGGCACACTCCGAGGCTCGACCCAGTAATTCCAGCGTTACGGACCGGACCTGTCCAGCCAGCATATCCGCAACCACCCATATTGCGCCAACCTCCCCTACTTCGCGACGGGGCCCCCTGGCCGTGCCTGCCTGAACGTCAGCAGCTGCGTTGACATCGAAGACACCCCGACCTTCCAGGTAAGCCATGAGATCGGCGACCGACTCTTGCACGGGCTTGTCACTTGATACGATCTGATCGCGGTCTGGCTCGATGGAGTAGATTTCGTTCACGAAGGTCGGAGAGCCCTCCAGCCCAAAAACAGACATATCTTCACTGAGATCGGCAGCCGTTAGTTCGATGATGGGCTTGCTTAGCGCCGCCTCCCGGGCCTCCCGCCTGGGGTAGATCTCCGGCGCTACCTCCTCGGTTACAGTAATGAGGGCTGGCAGTGCGCACTCCACCACCTCGTAACCCTCCTCGGTCATGCGCCGGGCCGTCATGGAGCCTTCGGATAGCTGCAGTTGACGCACCCCCGTGACCTGAGGAATGCCCATCATTTCAGCGATTTCAGGACCCACCTGGCCGGTCTCAGCATCGACGCTGTTTAGGCCACATATGATGAGATCGAAATTGTCCTTTTGAAGCGCTAAGGCCAACGCCCGCGCTGTGGCGAGTGTGTCGGAGCCTGCGAAGGCCCTGTCGTTTAAATGGACCGCTCGGTCCACGCCCATGGCCAGCGCCTGCACCAGCGCATCCCTGGCTTGCGGGGGTCCCATTGTGTAGACCGCTACCTCAGCGGATGCAGACTCTTTTAGCTGCACGGCCAGCGAAAGCGCGAGAACATCAAACGGGTTAACCTCGCTGGGCACTCCCTCCCGAACGACTCTACGGCTTTCGTTGTCGAACTTGAGCAAGGACACCACAGGGACCTGCTTAATGCATACTGCTATCTTTATTGCGGGCAACGGCTACCTCCAATATCGAGGTGAACGGATTCTTTGTTACGTTGATCTTTACGCTTTAAGTGCCAAACCTGAGTGCCTCGTCCTTCGACAAACTAAGGACGAATGGATCTTAAAATCTACCTACGTGGTGAGCCTGCCGAACCAGGCGCCTCATGGCCACTTTTTTAGCAGAGCTGACAGCCTGGATTTTCGGCAATGGCGACGCGGTAGTCAACCCCCGAAGATCGCAGGCAAAAAAATAGGCCTCAGTCTGTTTCACCCTGGAAACTCCTAAGGCCTGCGTCGCACGCATATGCTAAAAGGTTATGTGGTGCGTTAGTCCTCTTCAATCCTCTTCTTGAGTCGTTCTGCAAAGTTTGGTGGCGCTTTTTCTTGTGGTGTCGCCCGCAGCAGGGCAACAGTGGCTTTCATAGTCTGGATAAATGAGTTGCAAGGACCGCAGCGTCCCAAATGTTCGGATATCCTGGACGCCATGGACTCGTCCAAGTCTTCGTCGAGAAAATCAGACGACGACTCGCGGGCCTCCGTACAATCGGGGTCCATGTCGTTTCGCCTAAAAAATCCTGCTATGCGGGAAACCATGTTATTCTCCGCGCCGTACTTTCATATGAACAACTGTACCTAACAATGTATTAAACTATGCCATGTCGGTCAATACCAAATTACCCTTGTGCCTTTTAGATGCACTCAATTACAATTGGATGCACCCCAAACGTTGACTTACAGTACCCCTTCTGAGACCCATTATCGACTAGGAAACCGCCTGTAAACACCATGGACGAAAGCCAAGAACAACCAGAATCCGAGTCCGAGTTACCCGATTTCGATACCATCGTAGGTGAGCACTCGGACTTCGTTTACAACGTGGCCTACCGCATGATGGGAAACGCCGAAGATGCGGAGGATGTGGCCCAGGAAGCGTTTATATCCGCCTACCGCGCCAGAGACCGCTTTCGAGGCGATTCCAAGGTAACCACCTGGCTCTACCGAATTACCACTAATGCCGCCCTGATGCGTCTGCGCAAGGAGAAGCGCGGCCGAAGCCTCACCCGCACGGGGCTGGATGACGTGGAGATACCTAGCTTGGGGGAAACACCTGAGGGCGCTGCGGTCACAATGGAGTTGGGCAACAAGATTCGCGAAGGAATCGCCATGCTTCATCCGGATCTTCGTGCGGCAGTGGTGCTGAGGGACGTTTCCGGCCTCTCCAATGCCGAGGCTGCCGATGCGCTGAACATCACCATCTCCTCACTAAAGTCGCGTCTGCACCGAGCACGCATTCTACTGCGTAAGCATATGGCCGACTACGTCGCGTCGTCACAGGCGTAACGCACGCCCCTAGCCTACTGGCGTCAGCGTGAAGTCCAGCACGCGCTCGCACCAGTGTGCCACCCCCAAGAGCCTCTCCTCATCAAATGGCGCACCGGCAAGCTGAATCCCAAGAGGCACCCCGTCGCCATTCAGGCCCGACGGCAGGCTGACTGTCGGCAACCCGCATGTCGTCCACGGAGCCTGGAACATCGGATCGCCCGTGGTGCTCCGGTCCCTGGGAGCCGCAGCTGGTGTTGAGGGAGTCAGAAGCACATCGAAGCCCTGAATGGCCTGCTCCATCTCCCGTCGGAACCTTCGACGCGTCCTCTGCGCCTGGACGTAAGTTACTCCTGGAGTAATCATGCCCATCTCGATCATCTCTCGAACAACTGGAGCAAAGTCGTCAGCCCTAGTCCTGAAGTTCTCCTCATGAACGGCGGCCCCTTCCACGCTCATGAGTACCCGTTGCGCGGCAAGCACCGTGTCGAAGTCCACGGGAATCTGCACATCCTCCACAACGGCGCCGGCACTTCGCAGGCTATCTATGACGGCCTCGGTATGCCGCAAAACCTCGTCGTTGCACCGCTCGAAGAAGAACGTCCGCAAAACGCCAATGCGAGGCTGTGTATGCGAACCGATGGCCTGAGAGTAGTCTGCAGTCTCCCGGGGTGAGGTGTGACTGTCGTTTATGTCGTGACCGGCCATGACTGTGAGCATGAGGGCCGCGTCCTCAACCGATCGTGTGAAGGTACCCATGGTGTCCAATGACCAGGAAACGGGATAGACGCCATAACGGCTTATGCGGCCAAAGGTAGGCTTCAGTCCCACAACGCCGTTATACGCCGCCGGTCTCAGCACAGAGCCGCCTGTCTGTGTGCCCAGCGACGCCGGGAACATTCCGGTTGCGGCGCCTACTGCAGAGCCGCTGCTGGAGCCTCCTGGTGTGTGGAGAGCGTTCCACGGGTTGACTGTAGGAGACGGGTCACCGCACGCGAACTGTGTCGTCACCGTCTTGCCCATGATGATCGCTCCAGCCCTCTTTAGCAGAGCAACGGCAGTCGAGTCATGGTCGGGCACGAAGTCAGCATAGATGGGCGAGCAGCAGGTCGTCCTCATGTCCTGCGTGTTGTAGATGTCCTTGATGCCCACGGGAACGCCGTGCAACGGCCCACGCGGGCCTTCGCGCATGAGCTCGCTCTCACGTTGCCTGGCGGACTCCATAGCGCCGTTGGGGTCCAGCGTCACCCAGGCCTTTAGACGAGGCTCCAGCGCGGCGCAACGTGCCAATAGAGATTCCATTAGCGCCACGGGTGACAGTTGCTTCGCCCGTATCTGAGAGGCAGCCTGCGCCACGGATAGCTGGTAAGGCTCGGTCATAGTTTCACCTTAATGTTGGATATCAAGCTTAGGATAATTTTCGAATCATCACCAGACCCGGACTTTGGCGTTTGGCGAAGCGGTTCTTGTCGTTTTCGAAATCTTCGAGCCTTTAGAATGGCAGGGTACTTCGCGACGTCAGAAGGTCAGGGAAACCTTGAGCGCGCCGTCTTCCTTGGAATAGGCAAGGTCGAAAGCCTCCTGGACCCTCTCGATGGGGAACTGGTGCGTCACAAAAGGCGCCATGTCTATCTCGCCCCTAGTGATGAAATCGGTGGCCAATTGGAATGCGGGAAGGCCCGGCTCGTCCTGCGCGCCAAAGGTCGTGTATAGGTCGAGGCGTTTGCGGAAGAAGGTATCCCAGTCGAATGGTACCTTTTCCATGGTGGGCGGCAGCCCAAAGACGGCGATAGTGCCTAGCGGCTTGACCATCTTCAGAGTCTGGTTCAGCGTATCCACGCTTCCAACCCCCTCTATAACGACGTCTGCGCCCTCTCCGTTGGTCAGGTCCAGCACCGCATCGGTGGCCCGTTGGCCTGTAACGTCAATCGCCACGTCGACGCCCATACGACGTCCTGCCTCAAGTCGTTGCGCAATCGGCTCTATAGCGATGATGCGATGGGCGCCCAAGCGTCTCAACATAAAGTCGTGAAACAGCCCCACTGAACCCTGGCCCAATACGGCCACCGTCTTGCCCAGCAACGGAGGAAGCTTTCTAGCGGCGAAGACCACGGTTCCCAACTGCTGCGCCATGAGCAGGTGGGCTGGGGGAACATTCTTTGGCAGCCTTAGCAGAAATTTCGGGTCGATCATCTGGTAGCCAGCGAACACCTTAGAACTCCAGATGTTAGGCGCGGTTAGAACCAGATCGCCCTCCTGGAAGTCCGAATCTCCTGGATCAACGACTTCGCCCACTCCCTCGTGACCAGGATAGCCGTGCGCCAAAGGAAACTCATACGCGTTCCAGCCCATGTATACGATGTGTAGGTCGCTGCCGCAAATGGATCCCAGGCTGGTCTTAACCAGAACCTTGCCCGGTTCCATTTCTGGAATCGGCGTCTCGTCGCATTTGATCTGCTTCAGACCGGTCGCCAGGGCAGCGGGCATCATCGTCATGGGTTTCATCCTTGTTTTATAAACGGGTTGATCTGGCTGCAAGAATTGGCCCAACAGGGGCGAATCATGCTGCAGAGCGAATTTTCCCGGTAATCGGACTAGGTGTCAAGTTCTTTTGAGTTAGAAGCGGGCCCAGGACCCGCAAAGCGTCAAGGTCTTAGTTTCCGCCGCCAGGAACGAACTGAAGTATGCGACCGTCTATGGACAGAACGTAAAGCTCATTTTGCTGATCTTGGCCGAACGACGATATCCTCAGAGTCGTGTCTGCCAGGGATATGCTCTCCAGGAGCCGCTGGCCGTCGTGACGTAACGCCCATAGACGGCCGCTGCAAAAGTCGCCGTATACGTACGCCCCGAGCAACGACGGCACGCGGTTGCCACGATAGACATAGCCACCTGTTACAGAGCAGCCGGCATCGCGCCCGTACTCGACCACTGGCCGTTCCAGCGCCGTGGTATCACAATCGCCGCCACGCCCGAAGCAGTGTTGGCCTTCCATGACGTTCCAACCATAATTCGCGCCACGCCTCACCAGATCGACCTCCTCGTACGCGTTCTGGCCCACGTCGGCCACCCACAGGTCGCCCGTGCCACTGTCGAACGAAAAGCGCCAGGGATTGCGGAAGCCATACGCCCATATCTCAGGTCTGGCCCCCGGCGTCCCAACAAAAGGGTTATCGGGTGGCACCGTGTAAACGCCCTGATTATCCAGCGTCCCGACATCGATCCTCAGGATAGAACCCAGCAATGTCGATAGGTTCTGGCCGTTCTTGTCCGGATCGCCTCCCCCTCCGCCATCTCCCAGGCCAATGTACAGGTACCCGTCATCTCCGAAAGCCAGGTGACCGCCGTTGTGATTCTGGAAGGGCTGACGCACCTCCAACACAACTCTCTCGCTGGCTGGGTCAGCAAGGTCCGGGTCACTCGCGTCTACATGGAATCGTGATACCACGGAACGTCGGGGGTTGGCTGCGCTGTAGTAGACGTAAAAGTAGCCGTTGTCGCCATACGCCGGGTCGAAGGCCAGCCCCAGGAGCCCCTCTTCGTTGCCCTTATCGTTTACTCGCTCCCTTATGTCCAGGAAGATTTCCGCAGACGTCACGTCGTGGCGATTTTCAAAGACGCCGATTTGGCCACGCTGCAAGATGAGAAACAGCCGGTCGGAGCCATCGTCAGGAGAGGCCATGCCCACCGGGCCATCATATTGCTCAAGATCGGGAAAGGCTGGCTCCAGGTCCAGAGGCTTCAGTCTTTGCGGAATGACGACGGCCGGCATAACCGTGGGTGGCGGAGAAGGAGTCGGGGCGGATGTAGGAGCCAACTCCGGCCTATCGGGAATCGCGACCACGGTAGGCGGCAGCGTAGGCGCGGCGCTGACCGAAACGGCAGGGCGAGGCTCCGGGGCAATATCAGGGCTCGAAGAGCAGCCGACTGCAACCACAATTACAACCATTAAGGGCAAGAAAAATCTCATGGAGCAATTATAGGAAAGTCAGTGACTGTGGAGTAGACTTTTTCGGGGTGATACCATTACGCCCGAAGATTTCTATCAATCTCGGCGCACCAGAAACAGTAAGAGGCAGCGATCATGGTGGTGGAAAAGTTTACGGCCAAGACAAAGGACGACGAAGGCACAGGCAGCGATTTGGGCAGAGTGTGGATCGCGGCAGGGGCGCTGTTGGGACTGCTGGCGGTGGTTGCCGGAGCAGCGGGAACCCACGCGTTGCGGGATACCCTAGAGCCAGCATCTCTGAGCACCTTCGAGACGGCGGTGCGCTTCCAGATGTACCACGCGCTGGCGCTACTGGTCACAGGGCTGATAGCTACAAGACGGGACGGCCCATACGTAAATCTGGCTGGTTGGCTCTTCGCAACGGGCGTAGTACTGTTCAGCGGAAGCCTGTATTTGCTCGCCGTGACGGGCATCGGCATTTTCGGCGCCGTAGCCCCATTGGGAGGCCTGAGCCTCATGGCGGGGTGGGCCTCACTGGCGGTCGGCGCGCTACGTCGCTAGGCAGAACTTAACCGGCAGAAGGAGACAGCCAATGATCACCGGAATGCATCATACTGGATTCGTGGTTAGCGACTTGGAGAGGTCGATAGAGTTCTACCGCGATGTGGTGGGCCTCACTTTAAAGGACACTCGGGAGCGAGAAGGCGGCCCCATCTCCCACATCCTGGGCTACGAGAACACGTCCCTCAAGATCGCAGAGCTAAATTATGGGGACGGCTACATGCTGGAGTTGATCGAGTACGTGAGCCCTGGCGGCAGTCCCAGGACTACCAGCGAGCGCAACGCATTGGGCGCGTCCCACATCGGCTTCACGGTGGATGACATCTTCGCGACCTACGAGCACCTGGTAGCCCACGGCGGGCAGAAGCTCAATCCGCCTATCGAGATAGTGCCCGGCAAGAAGGGCTGCTACCTGCAGGACCCCGACGGCAACTGGGTGGAACTGGTTGAGTTGGGGTGATTTTTAATTAATCGGCAGTGTACTCGAGAAGTCGACCGTCGCATGTAGGCTTGTGGTTCGACGAGTTCACCACGAACGTGCAATTGGGCTCCCGTACGTCCTAAGTATTTCGAAGCGCAGCCCCATGACCCGGCCTAGTCCTCGCCCAGAATCTTGGCGGGGTTGGTCTTGACCAGCTTGGTAAGCTCTTCCGACGACATGGCCTGATTCAGTAGCGAGGCGATGGCCATGCGCATGCCTTCTGCGGGCGGCGGATTCATCCACTGGCCGAAGTCGGTGGTGATGATGCAGTTGTCCAGCCCCAGCCAACGTACGGCATCCATTAGCTCTTTAACGGTGTAGCGCTGCCGCACAGGCATGCAGGCCAGGAATGTGTACTCGAGGTAGGCCCCCAGCGAAATCATCTCTTTCTGCTGCTCCACTGTGGCCACGTTCGCGGGGTGGGTCGCGATCATTCGGGTTACACCAGCCGCCCTGGCAGCCTCGAATACGGCGATGGCCTCCAATGGCGAGATGTGACCGGATGCTAGCACCATGTCGTTCTTAGCAACGATGTCTACTACCTTGAGAGTCTCTGCTGTCAACTCACCCGAATCATTGAACACCGTAAGACCGGGGCCGCGCTTCTGGTTCTTCAGCCAGTAGTCGGCTGTTTTGGTCGGCATCCATACTACTTTGGTCCCCAGTCCGGCGGCCATCTCCACCGCGTCAGGGTTCACCCCGCCTACGGACCTGTTCAAAGCTATGGCACCGTAGACCTTTAGGCCAGGATACATGCGGTTCAGGGCATAGGTGAGCGGCGCGGTCGGGTACTCATGGGACTTGAGGACAAACCCACCCATCTCCGCTTCGTAAGCATTGCGGGCAGCCTCCAGAGCGTCCAGACGCCGTTCCTCTGTATCCGGCGCAGCGTGGACATGAAGGTCGTAGGAGCCTTTGAGAATCTCTTCGATTTCGGTGTTCATCGCATCCTCAGCTTAAAAATTGACCCATAGTGTACAATATTGGGAATTCCCAATACTCTATTCTTCATAATTTCACGTCATTCAACTGGAGGATTCCATGCTTAACAAGCTGGGACGAACTACCGAAATAAACCAGGATATTGAAGGCCGAGAGGTTCCCCCGGGCCAGTTCGTAACCGACAAGTTCCCGGTGCTGTCCTACGGCCCCACGCCTGAGATCGACATTAATGAGTGGAAATTTCGCATCTTCGGACTGGTGGACGGCGAGGTCACGCTGGACTGGAAGCAGTTCAACGAACTTCCGCAGACGACGTTGGACGCCGAGTTTCACTGCGTCACCCAGTGGAGCAACCTGCACAACACCTGGGAGGGCGTGCTGTTCAACGATATCTTGAAGCTGGCGCAACCCAAGGCCGAGGCCAAGTTCGTGATGCTGCACTGCTACGGCGGCTACACAACAAACCTCCCGCTGGAGATCGTCCAAGACGACGATGTGCTTTTTGCGCATAGTCATCAGGAAAAACCGCTGGAGCCGAAGCACGGTGGCCCCCTGAGGTTCGTGGTCCCCAAGCGCTACGCATGGAAAAGCGCCAAGTGGGTGAACGGCCTGGAGTTCATGGCTGAAGACAAGCCTGGCTTCTGGGAAGTTCGCGGCTACCACAACGCCGGCGACCCGTGGAAAGAGGAACGCTTCTCGGACGATCTAACTTAGATTTTGGTAGAGCGGTCTAGGGCCGGTCATGGCCAAAGGTAATATTCGCCCGACTGGCTTTTCCGTAGCAAACCGAGGTAGATGCCTTGGACGAAAATACGTTGAATCAATATTTCATCCATCGATCCGCCACGACGGAGACGAACGGGTTTTGATACTTACGTTCGTGGTGAACCTGTTGACCCATGAGCTTTAAACGGCCTTTATTGCAAAAGGCCTACATAGACAAAAAAAGAGGCCCTCTCGAACGAGAGGGCCTCTTTGAATTACCGCGATAGAGTATTTAGAGTGCTACGCTGCCTTCTTACTTCGCTTGGTAGCGGTCGCTATCTCCGACGTAGTCATGGTGAAAAGGCTATTAGGCTTCTCGACATCCAACACGTACCCGCACTGCAGGCATTCGCTGTACTCGCCGTACATATCTTTGTTTGTGGTCAGATCCCCCTGGCAACGAGGGCAACCCTTGAAGTGCAACATCATAAAATGTACCTCCGAATAATTTTCCCTGCCCAGCAACTTGCTTACGCAATTAGATGTCCGTTCACGGATTTAGATTCTACGGAATAACTCTCGAAGAAATCTTAACCGTCCTACACTACTTGCCATTATAGTTCTTGACACGGAGTGTGTCAAGCCGTAGAATACTATACGAGTGGAGTTGAGTATTATTTAACGGGATTCCCAGTTGCGAGAATGGCACATACTGCAAGCAAAATTCTTGAATAGGGATGCTCATTCTTATAACGAAGTTAGCCCAAACAGGTTAGCCGGAATAACCGCTGAAGGGGTTCAAACCACCCATAAAAAGGGTATTAGTTCCATAAGAGACCTTTATCAAGGCAGGGCATGCAAAGAAGTCAAGCAGCGCAAGAAAATATAGAAGGCGTCTACATCATCAGCGTAGCCGCCCGCATCCTAGAGATGCACCCGCAGACGCTCCGTAAGTACGAGCGAGTGGGGCTTGTTAGGCCATCGCGAACAGTGGGGATGCTGCGTCTTTACTCGGAAGAGGACGTGGCCAGATTGCGGCTCATCAAGCATCTGGTGGGCGATCTGGGCCTGAACCTGGCTGGCGTGCAGTTGGCTCTGGGTCTCTTCAACAGGCTGGTGCAGATGAAGGCCAGGGTAAGAACTTTAAAGGGCGACGAGCTCAAGCACTCCTTAAGCGGAAGCATCGACGATATGCTTGAGCTACTCCATGCCAGACTGCGATAATGGTATGGTTGGAGGTTCCGTTTAAATGACCCAAGAAAATCCGCCTGAAGACCTAGAATCGACGTTGAATTTGGATGCGTCAGCTACGGGTGCGGCCCCAGACGGCCAAAATACCCAAAATATTGAGGATGCTGAAGAAAAGGACGAGATGACCTTAACGCAAGAACGCCTTGAAGAGGCGCTACGGGAAAAGGACCAGTTCCGGTCTATAGCCCAGCGCGCCCAGGCGGACCTTATCAACTACCGAAAACGTGCGGCTGATGAACAGCAAGAGATCAGGCGCAATGCCAATACGGACCTCATACTGAAGTTCCTTGGCGTGGTGGACGACTTTAGCCGGGCCATGGCCATGGTGCCAGAAGATGCCGTAGCCCCGGGCTGGATGGAAGGCCTGCAACTGGTGCAGCGAAACCTTGCCAACGTAATGGACTCCGAGGGAGTCACCAAGATAGAGGCGGAAGGCCAGCCTTTCGAGCCTTGGGGACACGAAGCCGTGTTCTACCAAGAAACACCTGACCGCGAGGAAGGCATAGTCACGGACGTGATACGAAACGGTTACAAGCTACGAGGTAGAGTAATTCGAGCCGCGCAGGTGGTAGTTTCCAAGGCCCCCGAGCCAACTGATAAGAATCCCGATACAAGCTCACAACAGGAGACACAATAATGGCGAAGATCCTAGGAATCGACCTGGGCACCACGAACTCATGCATGGCCGTTATAGAGGCCGGCGAACCCCGGGTTGTGGAGAACGCAGAAGGCGGACGTACCACGCCGTCGGTTGTTGCCATAAACGCGCGCACCAAGGAGCGATACGTGGGCATGACGGCAAAACGCCAGGCGGTAACCAATTCAGGGAATACGGTCTATTCCGTCAAACGGCTTATGGGCAGGCGCTTCGGGGACGACAGCGTGCAGCAGGACCTGCCCTTGCTCTCCTACGAAGTGGTTGAGCACAGCAATAACGACGCGCACGTCAAGATGGGCGACAAGAACTACGCCCCTCCTGAGATCTCAGCCATGGTTCTGCAAAAACTAAAGCAGGATGCCGAGGCAAAGCTGGGCGAGACCATTACGCAGGCGGTAATCACGGTTCCCGCTTACTTCAACGACAGCCAACGCAACGCAACCAAGGACGCCGGGCGTATCGCAGGACTGGAGGTGCTGCGAATCCTCAACGAGCCCACTGCGGCGGCCCTGGCGTACGGTCTGGACAAGAAGGCCGATGAGACAATCGCAGTGTACGACCTGGGAGGCGGAACCTTCGACATAACCGTATTGCAGATCGGCGACGGTGTCTTCGAGGTGAAGGCCACCAACGGCGACACGCACCTGGGCGGCGACGACTTCGACCAGCGCGTAGTCGACTGGATCGTCGATGAGTTCAAGAAGGACCAGGGCATAGACCTGAAGCAGGACAACATGGCCCTGCAGAGGCTCAAGGAGTCTGCTGAGCGGGCTAAGATCGAGCTCTCCACTACCATGCAGACGGAGATCAACCTGCCGTTCATCACGGCGGATGCTTCAGGACCCAAGCACCTTGTCATGACGCTGACTCGGTCCAAGCTCGAGCAGCTAGTGGACGACCTGATTAAGCGAACAGTTGGCCCCTGCAAACAGGCTATGGCGGACGCTGGCTTGTCCGCAGGGGAAATCGACGAGATCGTCATGGTAGGTGGCATGACCCGAATGCCCAGTGTCGTAGCAGCTACGAAGGAACTGTTCGGCAAAGAGCCTCACCAGGGTGTGAACCCGGACGAGGTAGTGGCCATGGGCGCTGCCATTCAGGCTGGCGTTTTACAGGGAGAGGTCCAGGACCTATTGCTGCTAGACGTAACGCCTCTAAGCCTGGGTATCGAGACGTTAGGCAGCGTATCGACGACGTTGATTCCTCGTAACACGACCATACCAACGTCCAAAAGCGAAACGTTCACTACAGCGGCAGACAATCAGCCAAGCGTAGAGGTGCACGTTGTGCAGGGCGAACGCAGCATGGCCAGCGAGAACAAGAGCATTGGCCGCTTCATCCTGGACGGCATCTTGCCTGCGCCAAGAGGGCTGCCTCAGGTCGAGGTGACCTTCGACATTGACGCAAACGGCATCATGAACGTATCGGCCAAGGACCGGGGGACGGGCAAGGAGCAGCGCATTACCATTACTGCCAGCTCCGGTCTGTCTGAAGACGAGATTAAGAACATGGTCAAGGACGCTGAGATACACGCGGAAGAGGACACGAAGAGGCGTGCTGATGTCCAGAGACGCAACGATGCGGACAGCATGACCTACACCGCGCAGAAGCTTCTGGACGACAATGCCGACAAGATTCCCGACGACCTGAAGGTTGAGATCGGCGAGAAGATCGCCGCAGTTCGGAAGGCCTTGGAGGGCGAAGACTCAGAGCAGATCGGCACGGCGTCGCAAGAGCTACAGGAGTCCCTGCAGAAGGTTGGACAGATTGTCTACAGCCAGGCCGGTGCCGGAGAGGGTGGAGCGCCCCCTCCTCCTGATGACAGCGCGGGCGACGGCGACGAAGGTCCGCCCGAGGGCACGGTAGAGGGCGAGTTCCGCGAGGTATAGTGCGGAATAAATTACCCGAACTGTACCGGGTGGGCCGCTTAGCCTTACCTTAGTAAATAAACAATGCAAAAGAAAAGGCCTCCGAAAATCCGGAGGCCTTTTCTTTTATTTCATTATTACCCTGGCAGGAATATTCAGACCAGTGATTACCGCTTGGTAAACTGCTTCGCCTTGCGGGCCTTTTTGAGTCCGTACTTGCGGCGCTCTTTGACTCTGGGGTCGCGTGTCAGCAGACCTGCCCTCTTCAGGCGAATACGAAGAGCTGGGTCTACCTCAAGCAACGCTCTGGCGATCCCGTGTCGAATGGCGCCTGCCTGGCCGGTGACTCCGCCGCCGTTGACCTTGGCCACCACTCGGAACTGCCCTACTGCATCCGCAGTTCGGAAAGGCTCCTCGATCACCTTCTGCCAGTTGTCCCAAGGGAATACCTCTTCCATGGGCTTGCCGTTAACCACTATGGGGCCGCTCTCCATGTAGAGGCGTACCCTGGCAATGGCGTTCTTGCGCCTACCCGTCGCGTAGTAGTAGTGCGATTGCGTCGTCAATTAAGATTCCTCCGAAGTCTTTGCCGGGCTTCCTTTTATCTGCGCCTCGTGGGGATGGTCAGGTCCGGCATACACCTTCATCCTGGCCAGCATATGGCGTGCCAATGAGTTCTTGGGGAGCATGCCCTTCACCGCCTGCCGGATGACCCGCGTGGGGGTCTTGGCCAGCATCTGTCCCAGCGTTCGCTCCGTTAGGCCGCCGTGGTAACCGCTGTGCCTGTAATACATCTTCTGCGCAAGCTTGTTACCCGTAACCTTGATCTTTTCGGCGTTGATTACTATAACATAATCGCCCGTATTCAGGTTCGGCACATATATAGGCTTGTGCTTACCCATAAGCACTGTCGCGATTTCCGTAGAAATCCTGCCCAAGGTCTGCCCCTCGGCGTCCACGACATGCCACTCTGGCTTTAGCTCTGAGGCTTTTGTCTGATACGGCTTATATCCTACTGCCATTGGGTTCCACCAATCCTGATTCTAAGGTTTTAAATTCACTATGAGAAAAGAGTTTCTGCCACTACCCTCGTTACACGATTTTCATTCTTACGAGTGTGAATGGCAACCATCATGAAAGAATCGGCGGGTAGTCGTCGTACTTGACGCTTACCAGGCTCAGCCCATGCGCTGGCATGGAGTGGGCCACCGCCTCAGTCTCGTCTCCGTCAATCATTAACTTAAATTCGTTCAACGAAATCTTGCCTCTCCCAACATCTACCAGAGCTCCGACCATCCGTCGCACCTGATGCGGCAGAAACGCGTTGCCCTTCACGTCGATCATTAGCAAGTCGCCACTCTGGCTCACAGATGATTCGTACACGAACCTGACGGTACTAGCCTCTCTGTGCTCCAGCGGCCCGGCGAACCTCTTGAAATCATGTTCGCCTTCGTACATCTTTACCGCTGATTCCATTAGCGGTAAATCTAGCGCTCCCGGCACCAGACACGTTTGTCGCCTCAACAAAGGCGATGGAACTGACCTTCGCAACACTGTGTACCTGTAGCTACGTGCCCTGGCGTTTCGCCTGGGGTCAAACTCATCATCCACAATGTATGCCGCTCGTACCGCAATGTCGTCCGGCAGGTGGTAATTCATTGCCACGACGAACTCATCAGGGCCAAACCTCGACTCGGTGTCGAATGCGATTACCTGCCCTTGAGCGTGTACACCTGCGTCAGTCCTACCGGCTCCCCTTATCCTGATGGTTTCTCCGGTGAGAGCCGTTATTGCCTTTTCCAGTTCCTCTTGTATAGAAGGGGCGTTTACCTGGTATTGGAACCCAGCGTAAGCCGTACCCTCATACTCAATTTGCATTGCCAGTCGCATTTTTCGGCTTGTAAGCTGAACCCTATTGGCCCAGCCACCTTAAGTCGTCACGGCGACCGCTAAGGCTCCGCGAACCAACATTAAGACCCGTATTAAGAGACAAGCTCAATTACAGCCATAGGGGCTGCATCGCCCTTCCGAGGTCCCAGCTTGATCACCCTGGTGTATCCACCGGGGCGGTCCTGGTAGCGCTCGGCTAGCTCAGTAAATATCTTCTTGACCACAATCTCATCCGTCAGCAAGCTCATCGCCATACGCCGACTGTGAAGGTTTCCAACCTTGCCCCTGGTGATTACCTTCTCTGCCATACGCCGGACCTCTTTGGCCTTAGCTTCAGTGGTCCTGATGGACTCGTGACGGATCAGGTCCCCGACCATGCCGCGGAGCATCAACATTCTTTGCGCCGTTGGTCGATTAAGTTTTCTTCCTGAGAGGTGGTGTCTCATCGTCGCCTCATGTTTCGTATCGAGTTTTCAAACTCTGGTGCCTGCCCGGCCCTTGTTGGCGAACTCGCCCTGGTGTCCGGACGGAACATACTCGTGTTTATTCCCGGTCTAGTCTTACTCTTCCGAGGAATCCTCTGCGTCGTCCTCGGCATCCGGATCCACGTCAGCTACACTTGGGCTGTTCACAGGATCAAGGTCTGCCGGCAGAAGGTCCATCTCGCGAAGACGGTCGAACAACTCGTTGTAGGACTTTTCACCGAAGTTCCTAATGCGGAGCAACTCGGACTTGTTCATCTCCAGCACTTCGCCAACCTTGTTTATGCCTACGCGTTTCAGGCAGTTCAGCGTGCGCGAGGACAGGTCTAGCCTTTCCACCGTGACATTGTACTGCTCGGGCGCGATGCTCGGCATACGCGGCCCTTCTGATGGGTCATCTGAGTCGGTCTGCACCTTGGCAAACATGAAGAACTTGTTCATCAGTATGTCGCCGGCCTGTCGCAAGGCGTCTATGGGATCGATAGAACCATCGGTCCACATCTCGATAACCAGACGCTCGAAGTCGGTGCGCTGCCCTACCCTGGTGTTCTCCACGGTGTAGTTGACCTTGCGAATGGGAGTGTACACCGCGTCGACAGGGAGAACCCCGATGGGTTGGCCGTCGCCGTTAGATGCAACATCATATCCGCTACCGCGCTCGACGTTGAACTCCACAGACAACTTGGCTTCCGGAGAATCCAGTGTGGCCAGGTGTAGTTCAGGGTTCACTACCTCGAAGTCGGCGGAACGCATAATGTCAGCAGCACTGACTTCGCCCTCGCCTGCGACCTCTAGCCGCAACTTACCGGGCCTGTCTACCCCTGAGCGCAGACGGATGCCTTTCACGTTTAGCAGAAACTCCGATACTTCCTCTTTGACGTGAGGTATGGTGCCGTACTCATGAAGCACGCCCTCAATTTTCACCCACGTTATGGCCGTGCCTTGGAGCGAGTTATACAGCACACGACGCAGGGGATTACCCAGTGTCATGCCATAACCCCGATCCAAGGGCTCGACGGCGAATTTACCATATTTATCATCGGACTCGATTACTGTAATCTGAGGACTAGGTATCTGTGCCTCTTCCTCATCTTCAATATCCGGGGCGCCGAACCTTTGCAGTTCTAGAACCATATTGGCAATCTCCTCTCATCCTGCTTACTGAGGACTCGATAATAGATGGAAGCCATTCCCTTAACGGGACTGTACGTGGCCACCCCTCGGCAGTTGTCAGATAACCTTCCAGGCATTTCCGGCAAATCCACCACGGAGGCCATTACTTGGAATAGAATTCGACTATCAAACGGGAGTCGATACCGGTGTCTACCTCGGAAGGGTCCGGCGCCGAAGCCACCTCACCCTTAAGCGTGGCCGCATCCAGCCTTAGCCAGAGCGGAACAGGCCTCTTGGGCAGCCCATCCGTTAGCGCCTGAATGAATTCGGGCACGGTCTCGTTAACTCTCTTCCACGAAACAATGTCGCCTTCCTTAACCAGGTAAGACGGTATGTCCATGCGACGTCCGTTTACTACGAAGTGGCCGTGGTTAACTAGTTGGCGGGCCTGAGCACGCGAATCTGCGAATGACAATCGAAAAACCACATTGTCGAGTCTGGTCTCCAGCAATTGTAGAAGCACATCACCGGTTACTCCAGGACGTTCCCGCGCCATTTCAAAGTACTTTCGAAATTGGCTCTCTAGAACCCCGTAGGTGAAGCGTGCCTTCTGCTTTTCCCGAAGCTGCAACGCCCAATCAGACGAACGACGACGCCTAGCCACAGCGTTCCCTGGAGGCCGACGACGTTTTTCAATGGCGCACCTAGGTGTGAAACAGCGTTCCCCTTTAAGGAACAATTTCTCACCGATTCGGCGGCACCGGCGGCATACTGGATCTGTATATCTTGCCATTGGTTTAGTACTCAGTCCTCCAGAATATTCCAGTCAATAATTTCGATATCTCATCGGACCCTAGACCTAATCAATAATTAGGTTGTTGGCCCAGATTTCGGGAGAGAGCTTTCATAAAGAAACCCTCTTTCCCAGATCTAAAATCAAATTAAGCCACAATCGTCGCGATTGACCTACCTGACGAAGCAACTAACGCAACAGCTAGCCATTCAGGAGGCCTC
Source organism: SAR202 cluster bacterium Casp-Chloro-G4 (assembly GCA_002816705.1). Taxonomy (GTDB): domain Bacteria; phylum Chloroflexota; class Dehalococcoidia; order Lucifugimonadales; family JADFKI01; genus Casp-Chloro-G4. The sequence continues at coordinate 45,510 of MUCK01000026.1, read as the reverse complement.
ATGAAAAAGGGCATAGGCCCTATTCACGTAGACATCCTCCCCAAGCTGACCTTAACCGCTATACGCGTCGGCGCTTTGGCGGCCTTGCGCCATTGTGGGGAACGGGCGTCATATCCCTGATACTTGTGACTACTATTCCAGAGGCCTGAATAGCCCTTATAGCAGCCTCACGGCCAGCGCCCGGCCCTCGCACGAAAATCTGCACCTGCCGTAGACCATTCTCCATTCCCTTACGAGCAGCGTCTTCGCCCGCTCGCTGCGCTGCGAAGGCAGTCGACTTACGGGAACCCTTGAACCCTACAGTACCGGCGCTGCCCCAGGCCAGAACGCTTCCAGCCGGGTCCGTGAGCGTGACAATCGTGTTATTGAAAGTCGACTGTATGAAAGCCTTACCAACAGGTACGGACCTTCTTTCTCGTCGCCTAGTTCGTGGTCTCCTTGGCATATTTGGAACTTCCTACCCTAATTTGATTCAGACGAATTTATTACTTAGTTACGCGCCTTCGACCCGCCACCGGCATCCTACGTCCGCGCTTGGTACGAGCGTTGGTCTTAGTGCGCTGGCCCCTTGACGGCAATCCTCGTCGATGTCGCAGCCCTCGATAAGTGCCGATGTCCATCAGCCGGCGTATATTGAGGTTGACCTCTCTTCGAAGATCGCCCTCTACCATCTTTTCGCGGTCTACTATCTCGCGGATTCGAGTCAGGTCTGACTCCACAAGCTCACTGACACGCGGATTGCCGATAATACCAGCCTTCTCCACGATGTCACGAGCCTGATGCGCCCCTATGCCGAATATGCTGCGGAGGGAAATCTCCACCCGCTTGTTGTCAGGTATATTTACGCCGGACACTATCGCCATTGTGTCTCCTTAGTTAGGCCATTGGCAAAAGGCCTTTTTAATCAGACCTTAGCCCTGTCTCTGCTTGTGCCTGGGATTATCACAGATGATCAACACCTTACGGTGCCGACGAATAACCCGGCACTTGGCGCATCGCACCTTAACAGACGCTGATACTTTCATCTTAATCCTCTCTTAACAGCCACCACAGCTCACATCTCCATGTCGTAAGCTCAAGCACCGCAAGCACTCACCCGTTAGAAGTAGTAACCTTCCGGCGAAGTGAGCACCTCTGCTCCGTCCTGTGTTATGGCGATGGTATCTTCAAAGTGCGCCGACAGGCTTCCGTCGGCAGTAACCACCGTCCATCCATCATCTAGCTGTTCAGTCTCCCACCCTCCGATGTTGAGCATGGGCTCTATGGCTATGGTCATGCCCTTCTTGAGCATGGGACCACGTCCAGCCTCCCCGTAATTAGGCACCTGAGGCTCTTCGTGTAGCGCCCTGCCTATGCCGTGACCAACATACTGCCGCACTACTGAAAACCCCATTCCCTCAGCGTACGTCTGCACAGCGTGCGAAATATCACTGATACGCCCGCCTGCCTTGACCTGGGCGATACCCTGTTTCAGCGACTCTCTTGTAGCGTCAATTAGACGCTGGGCTTCTTCAGAGATTTCACCGACACCCATGGTGAAAGCGCTATCCCCATGAAAGCCCTCCGCAATAGCCCCAAAGTCCACACTGAGTATATCGCCTTCGTTAAGCACTCGGTTTCCAGGAATGCCATGAACTATCTCTTCGTTGACCGATGCGCAAATGGTGCCAGAGAACGGAATATTCCCACCAGCCTTATAACCCTTGAACGAAGGCATGGCCCCCACGCTGCGAATATAATCCTCAGCAATACGGTCCAGTTCCCCCGTCGTAACGCCGGGACGAATGGCCTCTTTAACGCGAACCTTCGTGTCGGCCACTATCTGGCCCGCACGTCGCATAAACTCGATCTCTTTGGCGGATTTTATTGAAATTCCGCTAGGACTCCTTCTGGAAAGGATCATTGTACGGTTTCTAACTTGTCCTTAAATTAAAAGGCATCAGTATATTATAGTAAAGCCGACGCCATAATTAAATCATTTGATTAAAATAGGTCCTGGGAGTTACTCCAAAGCGGCAATAAGTGCGTTCCCCACGTCCTCGATGGTGCCCTCGCCATTTATCTCCTTCAGGTTACCCGCCAGACGATAGTAGTCCACCAGCGGCTCCGTCTCCTTAAAAAAGACCTCTAGCCGTTTTCCAACCACTTCAGCCTTATCGTCGTCCCGTTGATATACCTCGCCTCCGCACTTATCGCAGATACCTGCTTGCCTCGGCGGCGAGAAACTCTCGTGATACGGTGTTTGACAGATTCGACATATATAGCGCCCAGCCAACCTGCGAATCAATTCGGCTTCCGGTACATTAATGTACATCACCCGGTTGATGCCGCCCTTGTCAACCAACACCCTGTCCAAGGCTTCAGCCTGACCCAATGTCCGGGGAAAGCCATCCAATACGAAACCTTTAGACTGCTCCGGCGAGTCTAGCCAGTCCATCACCAGCCGTATAGTCACATCATCTGGGACCAGCACACCCCGATCCATATAGGACTTGGCCAACCGACCCAGTTCTGTATTATTTCTTATGTTGCCCCTAAACAGGTCCCCGGATGCCGCCCTTGTAACCTGTAATTTTTCAGCAATTCGGGCCGCCTGCGTGCCTTTACCGGCTCCAGGCGGCCCAAGAAGTATAACCTTCAATTCTGTGAATAGCCCCTTTTGAAGAGTGTTACAGCCTTATCGTATGAATCCTTCATAGTTGCGCATGAGAAGTTGAGATTCCAATTGACGCATAGTATCCAGCGCCACACCTACCATAATCAGCAGGCTGGTGCTGCTTAAAGTTAACGATCGTATGTCGGTCGCTGCCGTAATAAAGAAAGGCAACACGGCAATAATTCCTAGAAAGAACGCGCCGCCCCACGTTATCCGCACAAGAACCCGCATGAGGTAGTCCTGCGTCGGTTTGCCCGGACGAATGCCGGGGATGAATCCGCCGTTCCTCTGCAAGTTGCCTGCCAAGTCCTGCTGCTGGAAGGTCACAATCGTATAGAAGAATGTGAACACCACCACCAGTACGAACACAGCGGCCCAGTACCCAAAGGCCGACGGGTCCAAAGAGTTGGCGAAGAACTGCGCAATTCGCGAAAACATTCCATCGCTAAGCGGATTGGTAAAGTACCTAAATATAGTCCCCGGTAATATGACGATGGAAAAGGCGAATATCAGCGGAATCATACCCGCAGAGTTCACCCTTAACGGCAAAAAGGTCGAACCGCTTTGCCGCTCCATCCTCCCACCGCGAAACACGCTACGCCCGTACTGCACCGGAACCCGCCGCTGCGCCTCCGTAAACAGTACAATGCTGAAAATCACCACGAAGGCGAATACGCCTAGAAGCAGAAGACCAGCAGCCTCGTTGCTTTGGAGGAATCCCTGCCCAACGACCTGAGGGAACCGAGCCACGATTCCGCCGAAGATTAGCAACGAGATACCGTTGCCCAGTCCGCGTTCCGTGATTAGCTCACCTAGCCAAACCAGGAACATGGTCCCCGCTACCATGGAGATGACCATGGACATCGTCGGCAAGTTAAGTCCGAAATCAATGGTTGGCAGAACGCCAGCCTGCCGAAGCAGAGTCAACTGGCCCCAACCCTGCATGAAAGCGATGGGAATGGCCAGCCAGTGCGTCATCTGATTGATGCGCTGCCGACCGTATTCGCCTTCCTTCGATAATGCCTTTAGATTGGGAATTACCGGTACCAAAATCTGCATCACAATGGATGCGGTAATGTACGGGTAAACGCCCAAGGCCGCTACACTTAAGTTGGCAAGAGCGCCACCACTGAACAGATCCAAAAAGCCCAGGAGAGCCTGAGATTGGAAGGCCTGGTCCAATGCCTGCGAGTCCACGCCTGGCACGGGCACATGGGCCACGAACCTGAACACCACTAGCATTGCAAGCGTAAAAAGAATTTTGCCACGCAGATCCGGGATCTGCATGGCATCTATCATTGACTGAATTAACTGAGGCCTAGATACCTGTTGGGAACGCCCGGCCTGACTCTGACGCATTATCCGATCTCCCTGACACTTCCCCCTGCAGCCTCAATCTTCTGGCGTGCCGACGCCGAGAATTTATGAGCTGCCACCGACAATGGGACGTCTATTTCCCCGCGCCCCAATATCTTGATCGGACTCTTCAATGCCCTTACAATGCCTGCCTGGCCCAGTAGCTCCGGAGTAACCTCCGTGTTGGGCTCGAAGCCCGCAAGCCTGTCCAGATTCACAGCCGTGTAGGCCACTCGAAATCTATTTGTGAAGCCGCGTATCATAGGCAGCTTCTTCATCAGAGCTAACTGACCACCCTCGAAGCCAGGACGAACACCGCCGCCACTCCGAGACTTCTGGCCTTTCATGCCCTTGCCAGAGTAGCTGCCGAATCCGCTACTGTCGCCCCTACCGACGCGACGTTTTTGCTTGTGCTTTCCCCCAGGGGGCGGATTTATCTCGTGTTGTTGCATCTCAACCTTTATTTTTGGATTGACCGGCTACGCAATTGCTGCCTGCCGGGCATTTTATATCTCGTTATCTTAGCCTGCCCAGCGACCCTTCGGTGTTGGAACACCCGATCAACTTACAATTGCCAATCGGACAAGTTTTAAGTCGCTCCCGTCTTGAGCCAAAAGAACTTCATGTGATTCACAGTTAAGGTAAGCCAAAAGGCCTACCTAGAACTATCAATACCCTCTTACTCAGCCGGTTGGACTACGACCAGATGCCGCACCTTGTGCAACATACCCATTATAGATGGGGTATCGTCGTGCACTACGGTCTGGTGTAGCTTTCGAAGACCAAGCGCCTCAATGGTGAGTCGCTGGTCCCTCTTGTAGCCGATGCCACTGACTTTCCAAGTTACTGATATCTTTGCCATAAATGACTTTCGTTTCAAAAAGATTCCCTCGCCGATTTACGGCGAACAAGAAGACTCCGTCGCCTAGACTGAACTAAACCTAGCCAGCAGTCGGGGGTGCCACATTAGGAACCGGGTTTGGCGTTGGAGGCCTGCGGTTCTGCCTCTGCCTGTTCCGTTCAGCGCGTTCTGATCGCTCCTCGGCGCGAACCTTGGCGTATTCGATAAGCTGTTTTCTCTTATCAAATTCCTCAACGGGATCCTTCAACATCTGCAAGCCCTGAAAGGTGGCCTTGACGACATTGATAGGGTTGGTGCTGCGCCTCACTTTTGTGAGAATATCCTTGACGCCAGCCAACTCAACAACGGCTCGAACCGATGGCCCGGCTATAACGCCAGCGCCTTCGCCCGCGGGTTTAAGCATGACTACAGAACCCACGAACTTCGAGATAACTTCGTGGGGAATGCTACTACCACTAAGAGGTATCGTCACCACGCTTTTGCGCGCAGCAGCGGCGCCTTTACGCACAGCATCCGGAACAGCGTCGGCTTTACCCATTCCCACGCCGACACGACCGGACATGTCGCCCACTACTACAAGGGCACTGAAACTGAGGTGGCGACCACCCTTAACCACTTTAGCCACACGGGATATCTTCACCACCCGCTCAACTAAGGGTAATTCGCCTGTATCTAAATCTTGCGATCGACTCTGGTAGCTTGTCATCTAAAAGATCAGCCCTCCCTCGCGAGCTGCTTCGGCCAACGCCTTCAACCGACCATGGAACTGATAGCCGCCACGATCGAAAACAACTGTATTCACGCCCTTCTCTTTTGCGCGTTCACTGATAAGCGTGCCGACTTGTGATGCAATTTCGGATTTGGCCTTGCCGCTAGACTGGCCCTTCAATTCGTTCTCCAAGCTGGAGGCGGCGGCGACAGTCACTCCCTTAATGTCGTCAATAACCTGGGCATATATGTGGTTCAGGCTGCGATAAACCGCCAACCTGGGCCGCTCGGTAGTGCCGCTAACCCTGCGACGCACCCGGACGTGCCGCATGACCCGCCGGGCCTTGTTTGTCTTAACCCTTGCCATGGCCTAAGCCCTCCTGGCGCTTTTACCGGGCTTGAGCCGTATCTGTTCACCCAGAAAACGTATTCCCTTGCCCGTGTAAATATTAGGTGGCCGGACCTTGCGAATCTGCGCAGCCAACTGGCCCACCTTCTGCTTATCTATGCCCTTAACGGTAATGCGGTTGTTACCCCCGACCTCAAGGGTGACGCCGTCTGGGGGATCCATGACCACCGGGTGGCTGTACATCACGTTCAGAGTGATACTCTCCCCACTCTTTTGCACGCGATATCCAACTCCCACCAGTTCCAGTTCCCTCTGGAACCCCACGCTAACACCAGTGACCATATTGGCCAACAAGCTTCGCGTAAGACCGTGAAGCGCCTTGTGTTGCCCTTCGTCTGAAGGGCGCTCCACTCGCAATACATTTTCTTCCTGGATGATCTTCATATCCCTGTGGAAGGTGGTGGACAACTCGCCCTGACCACCCTTCACCGTGACATCTGACCCATTTATGTCGACCTGTACTCCAGAAGGCACAGGAATCGGCTGGTTCCCTATCCTGGACATTTGCGGCTCCTCACCATACGTAGCAGAGTAGTTCTCCGCCAATTCCCTCGCGCCAAGCCGATCGTCCCGTCATGACGCCTTTAGACGTCGACAGAACGGTAAGGCCCAGACCGCCATAGGGTCGGGGGATCTCCCCCTTTTTGACATACACACGCAAGCCGGGCTTGCTCACCCTTCGCAGGCCTGCAATCGCAGACTCTTCCCTACCCCTGTAATGCAGGTAGATCCTGATATTAGCCTGGGGCGTGCCTCGCCGATGCACCTCGAAACCCTCAATAAAACCCTCGTCAAGGAATATCTTGGCGATGGACTCTTTCATCTTGGACAGAGGTACAGATACGGACTCGTGATTCACCATGATGGCGTTACGAATCCTGGTCAACATATCTGAAATAGGATCTGTTACTGGCATACCTTTCCTTTTTACCCGCCGCCCTTTTCAAGCGGCATTAGAAGTTGTCCTCGGCGAATCTACCAACTAGCCTTGCGCACGCCGGGCAACAAGCCCAATAGCGCCATCTCTCGGAAGCAGATGCGGCAAAGACCGAAATGCCTAATATAGGCGCGAGGTCGTCCGCACCGATTACATCGGTTGTAGTTCCTCACCTTGAAAGGCTGAGGTCTTTTCCACCTTGCTATTTTCGCTACTTTCGCCAAAACAAATCACCTACTGAAATCGGCCGTTATAGATAGACGGTGACCCTAAGCCACTCGCTCTTCTTCTTGTAGTCTCGTGAAGGGCATCCCCATCAATTCAAGCAGTCGGAGCCCCTCTGCATCGTTGGGCGCCGTGGTCCCAATAACGACCTGCAGCCCTCTTATTCTATCGATATTATTGTAGTCGATCTCCGGGAAGATGACCTGCTCCCGAATACCGAGGGAGAAATTCCCGCGACCGTCAAAAGCCTTTCGAGACAGGCCTTGGAAATCCCTGATACGAGGAAGCGTAGAGCTGATCAGACGATCAATGAACTCATACATGCGCCTACCCCGCAGCGTCACACTGACGCCAATGGGCATGCCTTCCCTTATCTTAAAGCCAGCGATGGACTTTTTCGCCCTTGTCGTCAGAGGCCGCTGACCGGTAATCAGCGTCATGTCACGGATGGCGGATTCCAGTGCCCTGGCATTGGTCAAAGACTCGCCCAGACCAATGTTAAGCACGATCTTGCTGAGCCGTGGAATCTGCATAACGCTGGTGTAACCGAACTCCTGCACCATCGTAGGGCCAATGTCGTTTCTAAGCCGCACTAACATACGTGGTAGAGGCTTGGGCGTAACAGGTCCCCCTGAAGGCGCATCATCTGAAGATGCTTCAGCTCGTGCTCTGGACGTGCGTCGTCGAGGCGCAGGCTTCTCTTCAGCACCAGTCTCGGATACCGGAGCATCTGCCTCAGGGGCAGCCTCGCCTTCCGTAGATGCACTGGTGCGGCTGGAGGCACGTCGCCGAGGAGCAGGCTTAGCCTCTCCAACCTCGGGATTTTCTGGCTGTTGTACTTCTTCCGGATTCTGGTCTTCGGTAGTCACTCGATTACTTCCTCGCACTTTCCACAAACCCTGGCCTTTGATCCATCCGCCAGGAACCGATAGCCTATACGAGCAGGCTTGGTGCAGCCTGGACACACCAGAACCACATTGCAGACCCTAACAGGCATCTCTTTCTGTATGATGCCACCTTGCCGTACTCCCCCTGTGGCCTTGGTGTGACGCTTAACGATGTTCACACCTTCCACCATGACCTTGTCTTCTTTATGGAGAATTTTAGTTACGCGACCCTGTTTGCCTCTGTCGCGTCCCTTGATTACCATCACATTGTCTTCAGTGTGCAGTCTCACCTACAGCACCTCTGGGGCCAACGAGACAATGCGCATAAAATTCTTGTCCCGTAGCTCTCTTGCTACTGGCCCGAAGATGCGCGTGCCTCGAGGCATCTGTTCGTCATTAATTATCACTGCAGCGTTATCGTCAAAACGGATGTGAGAACCATCGGGTCGGCGCGTGGCCTTAGATGTTCGCACAATCACAGCCTTGACCACCTCGCCCTTCCGGACACCGGCGGCCGGGGCAGCCTCCTTAACCGAGGCTACAATGACATCCCCCAACCAAGCGTATTGCCTGCCGGTACCACCCGGGATACCAATACAACTAATCGTCTTGGCGCCGGAGTTGTCAGCGACTTTGAGTCGTGTGTACTTCTGTATCACTATTCTTTCTCCTCGTCGTCGCTGCCATCTTCGTTATTTTCTGAAGACGCCTCTTCTTCGACGGCATCCTCTACAGGGACCTCAACCGCAACATTGTCTTCCACAACGGTCTCTGCCTCTGCCACAACATCAGCCTCTACCACGGCCGCAATCTCGTCAGCGGCAGGGTGCTGAGGCTGGTACATCAGTACCGACTCGTCCTCAACCCTAATCTCTTCAGGTTGAATCTCCGCGATCTCCTCACTCTGGAGGATCTCCGAAACACGCCAACGCTTGGTTTTGGAAATAGGCCGCGTCTCCATAATACGGACCTGGTCACCAAGTTTGCACACGTTAAGCGGATCATGCACATTGAAACGAGTACGCATTTTTACCGATTTTTTGTACAGACGATGCGACTTTCGCCATTCAACGATGACTACGCATGTCCCGTCCATTTTGTCGCTGACTACGCGACCAATTCTAACTTTCCGTCTCTCGAAACTCATGCTAATTCGCTCGCCAGTTCTCTTTCTCGCAGCACGGTGTTTATCCGGGCGATACGCTTCTTCGCTTTAGGAATCTCGTTCACATTCGCCAGTTGCATCGTCGCTGCACGGAATCTCAGGTTCATCATCTCCCGGTGGGTCTCATAGACCTCCGTTCGGAGCTCGTCGTCTGTCATACCGCGAAGGTCATCTATTTCCATATCTATCGAATCCCATGAAAGTTCTTAAAATCTTAGTGCCTGGTTACTATCCTGGTGCCCATGGGCAGTTTTGACGTGGCCAGCCGAAGAGCCTCCATGGCCATCTCCTGTGGAACACCGGCAATCTCAAACATCACCCTGCCCGGCTTGACCACTGCAACCCAGTGGTCCACAGCTCCCTTACCGCTGCCCATACGGGTTTCAGCAGCCCGGGACGTAACCGTCTTATCCGGGAATATCCTGATCCAGATCTTCCCGCCACGACGGGCATACCTGGTCATAGCACGACGTGCTGCTTCAATCTGTCGGGACGTTACCCAAGCCGTCTCCGTCGCTTTAATACCAAACTCACCAAAATTCATAGTGCTGCCGGCGACTGCCATGCCCTTCCGGCGGCCCCTGTGGTGATTCCTATATTTGACCCTCTTCGGTTGGAGCATTTGCTGTCGCCTCTTCGCTTGCTGTTACCCTTACTTCTATGGGTGCCATGTCCTCAAGTGAGTCTTCCTCAACCTGTCGGACGGGGAGAATATCACCCTTGTATATCCAAACCTTAACGCCGATACGGCCAAACTCTGTCCCCGCCTCGGCGAGAGAATAATCAATGTTTGCTCGCAGGGTGTGCAATGGAACCCTGCCCTCCATAGCCTTTTCTCGACGGGCTATGTCGGCCCCACCCAGTCTGCCGCTAATGAGAATCTTTACACCGAGTGCCCCGGCCTGCATGGTCCTGGTGACCGACTGCCGTATGGCCCTTCGGAAAGCGATTCGCCTTTCCAACTGCTCAGCCACGCTGTGGGCCACAAGGAAGGCGTCCAATTCCGGCTGACGTATTTCCTGGACATTCAACCGAGCACGCCGCTCAGTAAGTACCTCAAGGTCTTTGCGCAATTCCTCCACACGTTGCCCGCCACGTCCTATGACGATGCCTGGCCTGGCGGTATGGATATTAATAACAACTTCGCTGCTACCACGTTCGATCTCAATCTTGGAGATACCAGCTTCCGGATAGCGCGTGAGAATCAATTTCCTGACTCCCATGTCCTCTGTGACGAGGTTCCGATAGTCCTTGCCTTTGGAGGCGAACCAACGAGAATCCCAGTCCTTGACGATTCCCAGTCGAAATCCTATGGGATGTGTTTTCTGACCCAATCTAGGCGCCCCCCTCATCGACTACTACTGTTATGTGGCTGCTTCGCCGTATGATCTGGGCGACTCGGCCCCTGGCCCTGGCACGAAAGCGTTTCACCCGAGGGCCCTCATTGGCGAATATCTCTATAATTCGTAGATCTGGGCCGCGGCCAACAAGTTCATTCTCGGCATTAGCTGCGGCAGACTGAACAACCTTAGCAACCCTAGCGGCGGCAGGCGATGTCATGAACTTCAACGCCCGAAGCGCCTCGTTCACAGGCATGCCCCGCACAAGGTCTATTATTGGTTTCACCTTTTTCACGGAAAGACCCGTGTTGGTGCTAACTGCTTTTACAGACATTTTATTCTCACCACGTCGTAGTTAAAAGACTATCGAGGTCGAGTCGTTCGCTCAGACCGGGATATGTGACCCCGGAACGTCCTGGTAGGAGCGAACTCCCCCAGTTTATGGCCAACCATGTTCTCCGTGATAAACAGTGGCACGTGCCGCCTGCCATCGTGGATCGCAATGGTCAGACCCAGCATTTCCGGCATTATGGTTGACGCCCTAGACCATGTCCTGATTACCGTCTTGGTAGCACTGCGCTGGCCGGCTTCTACCTTCTTGGCCAACTTGTGATGGACGTATGGTCCCTTTTTGATCGACCTGGACATAAACTTCCTTTACTGCATCGGCCCAATGAAGAACCGATGCCAGCCTTAAATATATCGGATAAAATCCTAGCGTCGCCCTCGGCGTCGCACTATGAACTTGCTCGAAGGCTTCTTCTTCTTGCGGGTCCTGTAACCCAATGCGGGCTTACCCCAAGGCGTCTTAGGACCAGGCATTCCAATAGGAGACTTGCCCTCACCACCGCCGTGCGGATGGTCCCTTGGCGACATGACAGACCCTCTGACCTGAGGACGCCAACCCATGTTCCGCTTTCTACCAGCCTTACCAAGCTTGATATTCTTGTGCTCAAGATTGCTAACCTGGCCTATCGTCGCCGAACACTCAGAAAGTATATTGCGCATTTCCCCCGAGGGCAATCTAAGTAGGGCGTACTTGCCATCCTTGGCCAGAAGCTGCGCGGACCCGCCGGCGCTGCGGACTAGCTGTCCACCTCTGCCGACCTGCATTTCAATATTATGTACCTGTGTACCATCGCGAATGCCCCGCAAAGGCATAGTGTTGCCCGGCCGAAGATCTACCTGGTCGCCGGACTCAATCTTGTGGCCAACCTCAACCCCATCAGGAGCGAGGATGTAACGCCAATCGCCATCTGGGTACTTTACCAGAGCTATGCGCGCCGACCGATTAGGATCATACTCTATGGTAGTAATCTCACCCGGTATGCCGATTTTGTCGCGCTTGAAATCTATAACTCGATAACGTCGCTTGTGTCCACCACCGCGATGGCGAACGGTAATCTTACCTCTGGAGTTGCGGCCAGCCCTCTTCCGCATGGGCATAAGCAGGGACTTCTTAGGTATCCTGGTAGTTATCTCCTCGGAGGTAGGGAGTACAGCTCCCCGTTGCCCAGGAGTTATAGGCTTACGTGCTTTTAACGGCATCTTAGACGCCCTCGAAAATAGTTATTGAATCACCGGGGGCAAGGGTCACGATAGCCTTCTTCCAGGACTTCATGCCTGTGTAGCGAGGCCCGTAACGTTTACGCTTGCCACGCATGTTCATCGTGTTCACCTTAATCACCCGGACACCGAAGGCCTCTTCAACGGCCCACTTGACCTGATGCTTGGTCGCTTCAGTGGAGACCTCAAAGGCATAACGCCCCTGCTCCTGCATCAGTGTGCTCTTCTCGGTAACTATCGGCTTTCTTAACAAATCAAAAGTTTGTATATCCATTAGTTGTCCCCAGACTCATCTTCACCGGGCTCAGCGTCCAAACCCACTTCTACGGCGGCGACCCTCTTACGAACGAAGTCCCCACCCCAAAGCTGCTCAGCCTTGTACACGGCTTCCAAGGTCATAACAACCCTGCGGGCATTTATCAGATCCACCGTGTTAAGCAGATCCACTGGCAACGTCTTTACCCTAGGAATATTGCGGGCCGTCCGTATTATCTCCGGATCGGCTCCGTCCCCAACCAACAAAACAGAAGAGGTGGCATTTAGCCCAATGAGCACCTTCGCCATCTCCCTGGTCTTCATCTCTTCAAGTTCAAGCTTCTCCACCACGACTAGCTGCCTGCCCCTCACCTTATCCGAGAGGGCAATCCTCAAGGATTCGCGCTTCATGCGCTTAGGGGTGCGCTGCCTGTAGCTGCGAGGAGAAGGGCCGAATGCGACTCCGCCACCCTTCCACTGAGGAGAGCGTATGGAGCCCTGGCGGGACCGTCCTGAACCCTTCTGTGGCCTTGGCTTGGCTCCGCCTCCGGAAACCTCCGCCCGGGTCTTAACCTTGGCAGTGCCCTGACGGCGGTTGGCCAATTGACCAACTATTACCTGGTGCACAAGGGCAGCATTCATAGGCGCGCCGAACACGTCGTCCCGCACCTCCACGCTGCCTACAACAGCACCAGTGATATTTCTAAGTTCCAATTTCACGATTCTTAACTTCTCCCGTAACCCATCTTGCGAATGATGACCAGGGTGTTGCGAGCCCCCGGGATGGAACCTTTTATGAACAGAAGGTTCCTATCTGTGTCGGACTGGATCACCTCAAGGCCGCGCTGTGTCACCTGGGCGTTTCCCATGTGACCCGCCATGCGCAATCCCTTTAGTACGCGACCAGGCGTGGTGCCCGCACCAATGGAACCCGGAGCGCGATGCCTATCCGACTGACCGTGAGTCTTAGGCCCGCCTTTGAAGTTGTGTCGCTTAACACCACCAGCGAAACCTCTACCCTTGATATTACCGGTAACCTGCACTCGGTCGCCCGCCTCGAAAAGGCTGACGTCCACAGATTGGCCTATCTCCACATCAGAGATATCATCGACACTCAACTCTCGCAAATGTCGGAAAAGCTGACCGGCCGCCTTAAGGTGTCCTGCCTCCGGCTTAGTGAGACTGCCAACAGGCTCGTACCCCAGTTGCACACTCTCATAGCCGTCAGTGTCCTGCCTCTTAATCTGCGTAACAGTGCAGGGACCTACCTGAATAGCGGTCACACAGTCCGACCTTCCGTCTTCGCGGAAGAACTGGGTGGTGCCTATTTTTTTGCCTATTAGTCCGTGAATTGTCATTTAGTTTCTCTACTACAGCTTTATGGAGATGTCCACACCGGCCGGCACGTTAAGACGCGTCAGCGTATCGATGGTCTTGGACGTCGGCTCCAGTATGTCGATTAGTCGATTGTGAGTGCGAAGCTCGAAGTGCTCGCGGGAGTCCTTGTCGATGTGCGGTCCACGAATAACGCAGAAGCGCTTGATCGACGTAGGGAGCGGCACCGGACCCGATACTCGCGCTCCAGTACGTTCCGCAGCCTCCACAATTTGAGTGGCGGAAAGATCCAGGATCCTGTGGTCGAATGCCTTCAGGATTATTCGAATTTTCTGATTGTTAACTGTGACCATTTATTCTCTCTAACGGCTCCGACCCAACTAATGGGACCAGGAGGCCGACCTAGTTTATACCGCTTATGTGATGGCCACCAAAGACTTGGGGGCTTCCTGGTAGCTATCGAACTCCATGGAGTAGCTAGCTCTCCCCTGGGTAAGCGACCTCAACGAGTTGGCGTATCCGAAGCTCTCGCCCAGTGGTAGAGAAGCCCGGACTACCTGTATGTCGCTCTCGCCTTCGATGTTCCTAATGTTAGCACGGCGGCGACCCAAATCGCCAAGAACTTCCCCTAAGAATTCTCCCGGCGTAACGACCTCAAGACTCATCACAGGCTCCAACAACTTGGGTTGGGCCCTGTTGATCGCATCCTTGCAGGCCATTGATCCCGCTATTTGGAAGGCTACCTGTGAGGAGTCCACATCATGGAAGCTCCCATCAACCAGGGTTACCTTCACGTCAATCACAGGGAATCCGGATAGCGGCCCTGTGCTCAACGCCTCGCTGACACCTTTTTGAGCCGACGGGATGAACTCCCTTGGTATCGCGCCACCGCTGATCTTGTCCTCGATCTTTACGCCTGAACCTGTTTCTCCAGGCTCGATCTGAACGACCACATGGCCATATTGACCGTGACCGCCGGTCTGCCTAACGAAACGACCTTCGCCCCTGGCAGGAATCGAAATGGCCTCTCGGTATGCCACTCGAGGCATGCCAACGCTGCCCTCGACATTGAACTCCCGCTTCATTCTATCCACGAGAATCTCGAGGTGGAGCTCGCCCATGCCGGACATGACCGTCTGCCCAGTCTCGTCGTCGTATTTGACCTTAAACGTAGGGTCCTCATCGGAGAGCTTTATAAGAGCCTCCGTCAGCTTGTCCTGGTCGGCCCTGGATTTCGGCTCAATGGCCACAGAAACCACGGGTTCAGGGAATGTAATAGTCTCAAGAATTATTGGAGAGTCTTGACTGCATACCGTGTCACCGGTGGACGTGTCCTTCAGGCCCACGGCCGCGGCAATCTCCCCGGAATATACAACCTCAACATCTTCCCTACGCTGCGCGTGCATCTTCACAATACGACCCAACCGTTCACGACGACCGTTCGTAGAGTTGAACAACGTAGCGCCTGTTTCCGCTTGACCGGAATACACCCTGAAATACACCAACCTACCTATATAGGGGTCTGAAACCGTCTTGAACGCCAGAGCGGAGAACGGCTCATTAATTCCAGGGGGGCGGACAATCTCTGCCCCTGTCTTGGGTTCTTTGCCAATCAAAGGGGCCACTTCTAATGGGGAGGGAAGGTAATCGCATACAGCGTCGATGAGGGGCTGCACGCCCTTGGTCTTAAGGGCCGTGCCACAAACAACAGGCACGAGCTTGTTGGCGATGGTGGCTCTTCGCAGGGCTGCCTTGATCTCGGCGTTGCTGATCTCTTCCTCTTCCAAGAACTTGAGCATCAGATCGTCGTCGGTTTCTGAAACCTTTTCAATCATGACTGCTCGGTAATTTCGGAACTCTTCCATGAACTCTTCAGGAACAGGGCCTTCGGTAGGGGTCTCTCCACCCTCTTCCGTCCAAACCCAAGACTTTTCATCAACGAGGTCGATTGCGCCCCTATAGCCATCCTCTGCCCCCATGGGAATCTGGATTGCTACAGGGTTTGCGCCCAGCCTATGAACGATAGTGCCGATGGCCCGGTGGAAGTCTGCTCCTACGCGGTCCATCTTGTTGATAAAGCAAATTCGCGGAACATTGTACTTGTCCGCCTGCCGCCAGACCGTCTCTGACTGTGGCTGCACCCCGGCAACGGCGTCAAACACAACCACACCGCCATCCAACACGCGGAGACTCCGCTCTACCTCAGCCGTAAAGTCCACGTGGCCTGGGGTGTCGATGATGTTTATGTTGTAGTCTTTCCACTCCGCAGTGGTCGCAGCGGAGGTAATGGTGATACCCCGCTCCTTCTCCTGCGCCATCCAGTCCATCGCCGTCGTGCCCTCATCTACCCCGCCAATTTTATGAATGCGGCCGGTAAAGTACAGAACACGCTCCGTCACCGTCGTCTTGCCAGCGTCGATGTGAGCAATGAACCCGATGTTTCGTATTCGAGTTGCGTCAATGATCGGTGCCATTATTTACCATCTCTTTTCTTGAGAGATGGGGCGTCATCCTCAAATGTGTACGCGTCTTGTATCAACACTTCTATTCCTGTTACCAACGGTAGTGGGCGAAAGCCCGGTTGGCGTCGGCCATACGGTGCAGTTCTTCCCTGCGCCTTACCGCCGCCCCTTGATTTCTTGCCGCTTCCAATAGCTCGTTAGCCAGGCTGATATGCGTCGGCCTGTTACCGCGATTTCTTGCGGAAGCTATGATCCATCGCATGGCCAGTGCCAGCCTGCGCTCGGGACGAACCTCGGTCGGAACCTGGTACGTCGCACCGCCGACACGCCTGGACTTTACTTCCAGCATTGGCGTGGTGTTTCGAATGGCCTGCTCGAAGACCTCTAGACCTGGCCGGTTAGCCTCTTTTTCAACCCTTGCCAGCGCCCCGTAGACGATCTTCTGCGCCACCGTCTTTTTTCCGTGCATCATTAACCGATTGATGAATTGACTCAGATCAACGCTACCGTACTTGATATCAGACGGCGGAATTCTTTTTTCAGCTCTTCTTCTGCGGGCCATATTTTTCTACCTTTTTTAAAGAACTAGTCTTTTTTGGATCCGTACTTGCTACGTCCGCGCTTACGGGCGTCCACGCCAGAGGTGTCCAGCGCCCCACGAACTATGTGGTAACGCACTCCTGGCAGGTCCTTGACGCGACCACCCCTAATGAGCACAACCGAGTGCTCCTGCAGGTTGTGGCCTTCGCCTGGAATGTATGCCGTTACTTCCATACCGTTAGTAAGGCGCACTCTGGCAACCTTTCTCAAGGCGGAGTTCGGCTTCTTAGGCGTCTGCGTCCTAACCTGAACACACACGCCGCGTTTGTGGGGCGAGCCGGAATCGCGCTTTCCACGATTCTTCAGCGAGTTGAAGGAGTACCTCAGCGCGGGCCCCTTGTCCTTCTTTCGCTTGGGCTGTCGACCCTTCCTTACCAACTGGTTAACGGTAGGCATACATCTACCTCAATACTCATTAATTTACGGAATTAAATCAGCGCTCCACAACGTGGTGGCGACAAACAGAAATTTTACAAATTGCGCCAAGCAAAGTCAACATTTATTGTCACACCGCCACCACATTCTCCCCGTTTCCGTTAAATATACGATACCGGGCGAATTTTCACTTAATATTCACTAACGTTCCACCGTTCTATTCCCTTTGGCAAGTCACAATGAAATTAGACATTACTTCCCACAAAGGTGAGTTATGATAGGAATGAATAGAGCAGCCAGGTCACACCGAGTAAGGCCATCCGTTGTCCGACGGACGCTCGTCGGTTCCCTGGTGGTAATGCTGTCCCCGTTCCTCCTGGTGCTGGAGAGCGACGTGGACGCTTCAGTCCGACACAGGACGCCTATCGTTTACAATTCCGCGCCTATTCTACTCCAGGCCGACCCGGCGATTCGGCTACTGCCAGGCCCCTTGGGAGCCACGGATCAGTTTATCGCATCTATCCAGGAAGAACTGAGGGCTGCTTCCCAGGACACGTGGAGTCGTTAGCCTAAAGCTTCAAATTCGACCAAAGAAGGTCGACGAAGTTAAAGCAGTTACGGTCAGCAGCGAGAAATTGTTCAGCTGAAAGCCACCCGGCCAATCCTGGTTCAAGGTCTGGGAAGGCAAAAGTGTCTAAATGAGCGGTCAGTGAGTCACCCGAATACTAAAGCCTTCATTCCCCCAAATTGATAACGATATTATCTGGACCACGCGATAGGACTGCCTCTGCCGGCTCATCGTAAGGATTGCCCTCAATGTGGGGTATGTGTGCAGGCACGAAGATGAAGTCCCCAGGCCCCGCTTCCTCATACTCTTTAAAGTCCTCACCGAAGTACACTCGGATTCGGCCCTTCACCACATACGCTGCAGTCTCAGCCTCACCGTGGTGATGAGGGGGGCCCATTGTGTTGGGAGCGCAGATCACGTTGCCTAGCCATATCTTGCTAGCGCCTGCTGTATTCCCATCTATGCCTGGCTGACGTTCCATGCCCCTTGTCTGAGCAGTGGTGCTGGCGGCTTGTGTGCCGTGTACCACTTTAACCTGCTTGCCTCCAACGGAAGTGCTCATTGTTTGCTCTCCAACTTAAATTATCCAACCTCAATTCCGAGGCTGGAATCGGAATGTCCCAGACTATATGTGTGTCGACTGATGTTGTCAATCGCCGAGGTAGCCCGATTCCTCCAGCTATACCCTCCCCGATGGTAGGGTGACCAGTGGTGCGCAATCTCAAAAAATATGGCCGCGATCTTGTGCCACGACAGCCGCCTCCATTTCAGCGTATACTGCCGCCCCTTGTTCCATTCAGGGTCCTTGCCCCCGCCGCTACCGCTGCGAAAGATGAAAGGAGTAACATAAGCACATGAAATATTTCGCGCTCCTGATCATGGTCGTATTGGTGACAGCTTCGCTCGGCTGCAACACGGCTATTCAACTTCTCGCGGGTACGGCTACACCAACTGCCACGGCGACACCACCGCCCACGGCAACGCCCCTTCCGACGGCTACGCCTTCGCCCACGGCCACTCCTACGCCAGAGTCACTGGTCGCGTTGAAGCCGCTCACCGGCGAAGCCAGTGCCAAGGCCGAGGACCTTCTAGGTGCCGCGTTGGACGCCTTGGATGGTCTGGATTCCGTTCACTTTAGCTTGGAGGCGGAAATAGGCATGGAGTCGGAAGGACTAACGGCGACGTTCCCGTTCAGGTTCGAGGGGGACTACCAGGCCCCTGACCGCATGAAGGGGAAGATGGCTCTCTCCTTGGGGTTCATCGCGCTGGAGATGGAGATGATCAACATCGGTCAGGAGTCTTACGTCACAGACCCGCAGACGGGTCTGTGGGAGAAGACCGACGGCAACGCCATTGGCGACATCAGCCCAACACAGTTCACCGGGCTGGCGGGCGCCGTGACGTCAATGGCCCTAGCAGTGGTGGGTGAGGAGACGCTGGAGGACGGCACAGAGGCGCTACACCTTCTGGGCATATCTACTGAGGCAGCAGGTGTTGACGGCCCCGCATTGGACCTGGAGACGAACATCTACATAGGGCTGGATGACTCTCTAATAAGGCAGGTGAGAATTACAGGCGCGATACCCCTGGACCCTGGAGCAATAGCGGAGATTATCCCCGGCCTGCCTATTCCGCTAGGCGGCAGCGAGGGCAACGCCACCATCAGCATGATCACCAATTTATCAGCCTTCAACGAGCCTGTGGAGATTGAAGCGCCCATACCTTAGGCATCCGTTCGGCAATCGGTTGTAAGCAAAGCGAAGGGCGGTCATATGGCCGCCCTTCGCTTTATCAAAATCAAATGCCGTTTGGCCCAATAACCAAAACTACCCCGGCGAAATGGGGCTCGACGGCGGGTGCAGGCCGCGCGCGCCGTTGTAGATGACGCGGGGACGGAACAGGCTGTTGTTTTCGTGCTGCTCCACAACGTGCGCTATGTTGCCCGCCGTGCGCGACGCCAGGAATATTGGAGTGTACAGCGGAACTGGAATGCCCAACTCGTAGTACAACAGGCCGATGGGGAAGTCGGTGTTGGGGTACAACGCCTTCTCCCGGAACATCACCTTCTCTACAGTGTTGTAGATGGAGGTCAGCTCCTCGCCATCAGGAATACGGGATGCCAGCTTGGGTATGTACTCCATTAGGAACTTCGCCCGGGGGTCGTACTTCTTCATGTAGACCCGGTGGCCAAAGCCCATGATTTTTGCATTGGCCGCCAGCTTCTCCATGACGTAAGCTTCGGCGCGAGGACGGCCACCCTCTTTTTGTATGTCAAGAATAAACTCGATAGCTGCCTCGTTGGCGCCGCCGTGCAGCGGGCCTTTGAGGGATGCCACTGATCCGACCATCGCGCAGTACATATCGGCCAGCGTCGAGGCGATCACCCTGG
Source organism: SAR202 cluster bacterium Casp-Chloro-G4 (assembly GCA_002816705.1). GTDB lineage: Bacteria > Chloroflexota > Dehalococcoidia > Lucifugimonadales > JADFKI01 > Casp-Chloro-G4. Next base: position 25,415 of record MUCK01000026.1, on the reverse strand, counting down.
CGGTGAAGGTGGAGTTGGGCATCTCGTGTTCGATATAGCATGTGTGGATGCGATCGAAGACGTCCAGAGACACCGGGTCGGGCTTCTCGCCACGCAGCATATACATGAAGTTCTCCATGTAGCCCAGCGACGGGTCGGGGCGCACGAATGGCATGTTGTTTAGCGCCCTGTATGAGTTCACCGTGATTGCCGGCACCTGCGCCAGGAGTTTCAGACCCTTCTTCAGGTTGGCTTCACGAGAGTTGTCGTGCAAAAGTTCCGGGGCCTCATAACCTGCTAGGAAGGATATGCCCGTGCGAAGAGCGTCCATGGCAACCGTAGACTTGGGCATAAGCTCGAACAGGCGGTAAAGGTCTTCGGGGATCTCGGACTGCTCAGCCAACGTCTGGCAGAACTGACGACCCTGCTCTTCGGTGGGAAGCTGCCCGTATATGACCAGGTACGCAACGTCCGTGTAGTTCAGGTTCTGCGCCAGTTCGATCAGGTCGTATCCCCGAACGATGATCTGCTCCAAGTCGGTATCTAAGAGGGAAACGCCGATTTCCGCCGCGATAATGCCATTGAGTCCTGGGCTGTACGATTGACTTGTCATGATGTGTCCTCCTGGCCCTACTTGGGCTTTTTATCAAAAGAAAGGTCTGCGTCTATTTCCTGGTACCGCTCGTAATCTATGAGGTCGTAAAGCTCGCGGCGCGTCTGCATGCGCTCCAGCCAGTCGACCTGAGTGCCCTTGTTCTTGATGTCTATCAGCAACTCTTCGGTAATCTTATTTGCCACCCGTAGCGTCGTCACCGGGAAAATGACGATCTGATAGCCAAGGTCGCGGAACTGGTCGGCGGAGAGGTATGGCGTTTTGCCGAATTCCGTCATGTTGGCCAGCATGGTGCCTCCGACGGCTTCGGCATAGGTACGAAACTCCTCCTCAGACTGCATAGCCTCGGGGAAAATAATGTCGGCTCCGGCCTCGCGACACATGATGCCTCGCTTTATAGCCGACTCCATGCCCTCTATAGCACGAACGTCGGTGCGGGCGATGATCAGCGTGTCTTTGCGTGCGCCTACCGCTGCCGCAATTTTCTCAGCAAACGCCTCGGGGGAAACCACTGTTTTGCCGTCCAGGTGGCCGCATCGCTTGGGGAGCACCTGGTCCTCGATCTGGATTGCCGCCGCGCCTGCGTCCTCCAAATCCTTCACGGTGCGCACGACGTTCAGAGCTTCGCCAAAGCCGGTGTCCGCGTCTACGATGAAGGGCATGTTCGACGCCTTCACCATCCAGCGCAAGGCCTGGGTAAGCTCGTCCAGTGTGAACAGACCGATGTCCGGTATACCCAGACTGGCTGAGAAGGCTGCGCCTGAGAAGTACAGTGCGTCGAATCCAACCCTGCGAGCTATCATGCCCGTCAGCGGGTTGTGCACGCCAGGCACTGAGAGAGTCTTGCCGCTATCGATTAGCCCACGAAGGCGGGCCCCGTAACTCTGGCCGCTGTCATTTTCCAGCATCCAGCTCATATTTTCATATTCTCCGTAAAGGCGATTTCAGGCAGGGTCTTAAATTCGGATAGCATTCGCTATTTATGGACCTGCCCTTGGACAATCTCAGGGCGAACGGTATTGGGCGTGAACGTCCGTGGTGAGCCTATCGAACCACTTGCGCAAATTAACTATGGGAGAAATTCAAGCGTCGATATGATAACCGTCTACGAGGCGGCTTACAACCTGACGACGCGATCTTTAGAAGACGTCGGACTCCAAGATTTGACGCGCTATTATCAACCGCTGTACCTCGGATGTGCCCTCGTATATCTCGGTGACCTTAGCATCTCTGTACAGGCGCTCCGCCGTGGTGGGGGCCAGGTAGCCAACGCCGCCGTGAATCTGCACTGCCCTATCCGATAGCTCAACGGCCGCCCGAGATGCGTAAAGCTTTGCCATGGACGCCTCTTTGATGAAAGGCTGTCCCTCGTCCCGCAGCGTGGCAGACCGCATGGTGAGCAGCCTGGCAGCATCCAGTTGCGTGGCCATATCGGCGATCATCCACTGGATGCCCTGGAAATCGGCGACATGCTTTCCGAAAATCTCGCGCTGCTTGGCATAGTTAACGGCGCTCTCATAGGCCGCCTGGGCAATGCCGACGCACAGGGCCGCGATGGCGATTCGGCTGGCGTTCAGCACCTGCATGGTCTCGCGGAAGCCCTCACCTTCGCCACCCATCCGGTTTTCTTCCGGCACAGGGCAGTCCTCGAAGACAACCTCGGCTATGGACGATGCGCGAATGCCCATCTTGCCTTTCAGGGTATTAACCGTAAGGCCTTTGGAGTCCCCTTCCACTATCAGGGCGTCCACACCACGGGTGCGCAGGCTACGGTCCTGAGTAGCCATCACAACAAAAACGTCGGCCTCGGGGGCGTTGGTGATGAAGGTCTTGGTGCCGTTGAGCAGGTAGCCTCCATTGGAGCGTTTGGACGCAGTCTGCATATTAGCCGCGTCGCTTCCCGCGCCGGGCTCTGTCAGTGCGAAAGCGCCGACCTTCTTGCCGGTGGCCAGATCGGGCAGGAACTGCTGCTTGTGCCCCTCCGTGCCATACATGTTGATGAAGTGGGCACACAGGCACAGGTGGGCCAAGACCGTGGTGGCGGTGGAGGCGCAACCCCGCGCGATCTCCTCCCCTACGATGGCTACCTGCCGAGAGGTGCCGCCGCTGCCGCCGTATTTTTCGTCGATGCCCAAGCCCAGCAAACCGAGTTCTGCCAGACCCTTAAAATTCTCCCAGGGGAACTCCTGGCTTTCGTCGTAGCCCGCTGCGCGCGGAACCAACTCTTTGTCGGCAAAATCCCGCACAGTGTTCTTTAGCAGCAACTCACCTTCGCTTAGCAAATATCCAGACATTTTTTGAGTAGACCTCAATGAAATTTTGTTTGGCCAGCGCCATTAATCGGCCAACGATGTGAGTGTAGGCAACGACGGTATGTGTGTCAATTTGCCAGGCTACGCCCCGGACGGCAATCGCATTCGCGCCACCAGTGCCGGGGGGATATTGGCGTAAGCGGCCTCGAAGTGGCTGCGTTCGAAGGGCGGCTTCTCCGGCAGGAGCGGCTCCTCCATGCCATCTATCACGAAGCCCCGCTGAAAAAATGCACCTAGCAGCGTGCTGAAGGACCTGGGGAAGTAGTTTTGCGCCACGGGCTGGCCCAGCATGGCTTCGCCTTTGTGGGTGTGAGATTTGCCATATTGGAAGACTTTAACGTACCCACGCTCGACGGCTTGGCCGTCGAGTTCCTCTCGGTCCACAGAGCGAGTCAAGCCGTCTCCGGAGTTGAAGCAGGGGTGCATCACCGAGAACACGAAGCGTCCCCCGGGCTTAAGCAAGCGGATCGCAGCCGATATCAGTGGGTCTATAGACGCAATGTCCATTAGGGCCATAGTGCACACTACGGCGTCAAATTTTTGAGATTTTTCACTTGCCAGTGCCAATAGCTGGGTTTCGTCTGTAGCGTCGGCAACGTGGTATTCAACATCTGCGTCAGTGCCGTCAGTGCGGCTGCGGGCAAGCTCGACCATCCGCTGTGAGACGTCGCTGGCAACGACGCGCGCGCCAAGAGAGGCCATCTTCCGGGCGAACTGGCCATTGCCACATGCGATGTCCAGCACCTGTTCACCGGGCTGCAAGGCCAGCAGCCTCAGTTGAGCCGGTTCGATAAGCGTTGATTGAAAGAAATTGCCTTCACCCATGCGCTCGTCCCAGTAATCAGCATTGCGGTCCCAGATTTCGCCTGTCTCCCTGTTAAGCTCTGGAAAGTCCGCCATGTTACTGCACTCCAAACGACTGTGAGCCGGCCCAGTCATGAGCCAGCAAACCGTAAACAACGTGATCCATCAGCTTGTCACCTACGAGTTCCGCCTGGCGCAAGGTTCCCTCTTCCTCGAAGCCTAGCCTCGCCGGAATAGCCCTGCTTCTGGTGTTTTCGGAGGCGCAGCGAATCTCCACCCTGTTGAGTTCAAGCGCACCGAATGAGTGGTCCACCAGCCTGGCGCACGTTTTGGTGATTAGCCCCTGGCCCTGAAATTCCTGACAGAGCCAGTAGCCAATCGACGTGCGTCGGCTGTACCTGTCAACGAAATGCAGGTTGACGACACCCGCCAGGTCGCCCTGGTACCGTATGCCCACGGCCATGCCGTTGCCGTCGGCGAACTGCTGCAACGTACCCGCGATGTACCGCTTCGAGTCGTTAACATTATTCACGTTGCTCACCCACGGCAGCCAGGGCAAAAGGTGCTCGCGGTTGGTTTCGATGGCCACTAACAGCTCATCAGCGTGACGTTCTTCCAACAGGTGGAGGTCTGTGTCGTCATCTAGTTGGTGAAAAAACATTTTTAAGATCACTGGGTTACCGTTGCGCAGGAATCCAAAAGCAATTTAGGCCTATGGGCCAAGGCCTAAATCCCCTCAATCCAGATTGCAGGGCAACCTATTCGATTATATCTGACAGCAATTATAGGCCATCGGGCAGCGCCGAAAGCTCCTTGACTGTGTAGACCGGCAAAGCATAGAATGAACACACGTTCTAAACGCGTCTCCAGCCCATCAGTTTCCAGGTGACCACATGACAGAGCGAATGGTTTCCGGCGCTCCCCACGAAGACGACCACAATCTGGATAACGGCTTGCGTCCGCGCCAGTTGCGCGACTACGTAGGCCAGGACACCGTCAAAGGGCTGTTGGACATCAGCATCAAGGCGGCACGGCAGCGGGGGGAGCCCCTGGACCACGTGTTGCTTTACGGGCCGCCCGGCCTGGGCAAGACCACTCTGGCCAACATCATGGCTACTGAGATGGGCGTGCGTATCAAAGTCACCTCCGGCCCGGCCATTGAGCGGCCCGGCGACATGGTGGCTATCCTCACCCAATTGCAGCAGGACGATATCCTGTTCATCGACGAGATTCACCGGCTCAGCCGCACCGTGGAAGAGGTCCTTTACCCGGCCATGGAGGATTTCTTTGTCTCTTGGGTTATCGACAAAGGGCTTAAGGCCAGGAGCATGAACCTGAGCATCAAGCCTTTCACTCTCATCGGCGCTACCACTCGATTCGGCATGGTGAGCGCTCCCCTACGAGACCGCTTCGGCAATGTCCACCGACTGGAGTTCTACGACAACGACGCGATGAACACGATTGTGAGTCGTTCCTCGCGCATCATGGAGATTCAGTCCGAAGACGAAGGTTTGCAGGAGATCGCGCGCCGCGCCAGAGGTACGCCCCGAATCGCCAACCGCCTGCTGCGCCGCGTGCGCGACTACGCTCTGGTTATGGCCAACGACGTCATCACCGCAGACGTTGCGCGAGACGCCCTCACCGGACTGGCGGTGGACGAATTGGGACTGGACGGCGTAGACCGCAGCGTGCTCAAGTCGATAATCGAGAAGTTCAACGGCGGTCCCGTCGGGCTGGACACCATTGCCGCATCCATCAGCGAGGATTCGGACACCATCGAGGACGTGTACGAGCCCTACCTGTTGCAGTTAGGCTTTTTGGATAAGACGCCCCGAGGCAGGGTGGCTACGCGTCGCGCCTACGAGCATTTTGGTATCGCCTTCAACCAGGGCAAGGCGGACGACACGATGCAAGGCAGCCTGTTCCAGAATGGCTCGGAATAGGTGTGAAATAGCAATAATGACAGAGGAATGGCATGCGTAGACTGGCCTTAGCCATCAGCCTGTTCGCCCACGTATGCGCATGGGCGGCGTTCCTGTTTCTTCTTTTATGGCAAGCCGCCTCTTCAGGCGAATCCGTGACGGCTGTCGCGGTCAACTCCGGCGACCTTCCCAGTAGCGCGCCTCTAACTCGGGTCGAGCTTGGCGCACCCCCTGAGACCTTTTCTTCGTCGCTGATCAGCGTTAACGGCATACGCATCATTCCTATTCTTGCGGTGCCTGTCGCACTGACGGCAACGGCGGTCATGGCCTCAATACTGCTAAGAGGCAAGCCACGATTGGGTCTTTCTCTACTCTGGACATCGACAATATCTACAGTGCTGTTCAGCCTGCTGGGGTTGTTGTCCATTGGGCTCTTCTACTTCCCGGCGGCATTGGCAATGATACTGGCGGCTGTGGTGGGGTCGCTTGGCGGAAGCCAAGGGTCTGACGCACCAGCAGAGACCTAGGCGAATTCCAAATCGGCCCATACGCCCGCGTGGTCGGATGGCCACAATGTCGGGTCGTCTGGGCTGGGCTCCGCGAAGCAGACGCCGCTCTCCACTACACCCACGTGGTCTGACACCCATATGTAGTCGATGCACCTGTCGAAACGCTCCCAGTACGGGTGTGACGGCTCCCCATCAACATCTGCCAGTGGCGTAAAAGCGGTTGGCGCAGTTTGCGTCGGTGTAAATTCCGACGCCATCAAAGCCGCCGAAGGCATGTCCAGCGTCGCGTTAAAGTCGCCACAGACGATTTTGGCGTCCACATCGTCCCTGGTTTTCGTCCACTCGAGCAGACGCTGCGCTTGAAAAGTTCTCAGCGAGTCTTCGCCAGTCGAGCGGAAAAGGTGTGTGACGTAGACGTCGACGAGCTTACCCTCTACTTGCAGTCTCGCCACCTGCGCCACAGCATCGCCGGCGCGATAGTCGAGATTGGCCGTTTCGACGATGTTGAACCGAGTGAGGACGCCTTCTCCATCGACTAGCGACATAGCTCCTGGCCGAGATTGCTGCGCCAGTGAGTATTCATGGCCTGCGTGCCGCCCACCCTCCACCTGGAGCCACCGGCCCGTCTGCCGAGGTATGCAGACCTCGTTCATGCAGAAAACGTCGGACTTAAGTCGACCAAGCTCTGCCAAAACAAGATATCGGCGTTCGTCCCACCGCTTATGGTCCTGCTCGAGGTTCAGCGTGGAAATACGAAATGTCACCACCTACACATTCATAGGGAGTTGGTTAGTCACCTCGCCCGTCCTACGAATGTGCAGAACCTCCGCTCCTTGCGCCTCTATGGCCGGGGTCATCAGCAAGGACCGATGGCACTGGGCCGGGTCTCCCTCCGAGCACATGATGGCAATTGCCGATTTCTCAGCGAGGGCTACCAGATCAACTATACCCGCCAAGAAATCAATGTGCCTGGCCATCTTTCCGTAGTCCGGTTTGCCGTCATCATCGTAAAGCGAAGGGTCCTCAGGCTTGCCGCCCAGGCTCTCGCCCATGAAAAGGTATTCGATACTCTCCTGAGCCAACAGTCCTGAGAATCGGCCTTTGTTAGTGAATGAGGCGAACCTACTCACTGGCCTGGAGCGCACATCGGCCAGCAGTTTGATGCCGTGTAGCTTCAGTAACGGCAGGAATGTCTCCCACTTGTGGTTGCTGTGACCAATGGTGTAGATAGTCGTCATGGCGCCATTCCAGCATCCCGAAATCGTCTGATCGTCATCTAACTAAAGAAAAAAAGGGCAGGTGAATAACCCGCCCTTTTTCGCAAGTCCTATCTAATCTAAGAAGCTAATCCCCGTCCCCGCTTGACACGCCGTTGGCGCTGGCGGGTTCAGGCGCCTCTATGGAGGCGTAATTCATGTGGTAGAGGTGAGCGTACATGCCGTCACTCTCCATGAGCTCGTCGTGGGTTCCCACTTCCATGATCTCGCCCAGGTTCAGCACAACGATCTTGTCCGCGCCGCGAATGGTTGAGAGCCGGTGCGCTATGACTATGGCTGTGCGGTCCTGCAATAGCTTCTGGAGCGCTCGCTGAATAAGCATTTCGGTATAGCTGTCGATGTTGGCCGTAGCCTCATCCAGAATGAGTATGCGCGGGTCGGCAACGATGGCGCGGGCAAAGCTGATTAGCTGGCGCTGCCCGAGGCTCACGTTTACGCCGCGTTCGGCCAGATAGGTGTCGTAACCATCCTCCATCTGCACGATGAAGTCATGCGCACCCACAGCCTTGGCCGCTTCGAACATCTGCTCATCAGACACCTCTAGACTGTTGTACTTGATGTTCTCGCTGACGGTGCCTGAGAAGAGGAAAGGCTCCTGCAGCACCATGCTCATCTGACCGGCCAAAGACTCTCGGGTGACATCGCGGATGTCTATGCCATCCACCAGGATTGCCCCGCGATCCCTGGGCACGTCATAGAAGCGGGAAATTAGAGACACCAGAGTGGTCTTGCCGGCGCCAGTGGGGCCTACGATGGCCACAGTCTCGCCTGCATTGATCTCCAGGTTAAGGTTCTTGAGTACGTCCTGCGGCTGGGGCAAGTTTCCGTTCGTCTGATGGCCGTTGCGTTCCTCGCCGGTCTCCCGGTCAAGGGTTTGAACATCCCGGCTGGCCGCCGCATAGCTGAAGCTGAGATTCTTGAGTTGCACAGCGCCCTTTAGCCTGGGAAGTTCACTGGCGTCAGTGGTGTCCACCAGGTCCGGTTGTACGTTTAGCAACTCGAATATTCGAGCGCCGGACGCCATGGAGCGCTGAAGCTGCGTGTACTGCATAGTCAGGTTTCTGATGGGATCGAAGAAGCGTTGGACGTACATGATGAAGGCCACCAGCACACCGACTTCCAGAGCACTAACCGACACCAGTTGGGTGCCAAATATGATAGCCAGCCCTATGGCCACTGCTGTCAGAATGTCCACGACCGGTATAAGGCCTGACGACAGCTTGCTGGCCACTAGATTGGATTCAAGGTGCTCGGTATTCTTCTCGTCGAACTGCTCCAGGTTGCGCGTCTGGCGGTTCATGGCCTGCACAACGCGCACGCCGGTGATGTTCTCGTTAAGCGCGCCGTTCACGATGGAGATGGCGCGACGCACCCGAAGGAACGCCTTGACCGCGAATGGCTGCCAAAACGCCATTATAATTATCAAAACAGGGAGCACGGCCATGGTTATAAGGCCGAGCTTCAGATTCATTATCAGCAGCACAATGATGATGCCGGCGAGGCTGAGAAGGTCTGCCAGCGTCATGATGACAACGTTCATGAACTCCTGAAGCTGCCAAACGTCGCCCTGCACGCGGGACATGATTCGCCCAACCTCCGTCTTGTCGTAATAAGACAAAGAAAGCTTTTGCAGATGGGCGAACATCGTGCGCCGCAGGTCGTAAAGAACGCCCTGCCCTACCTTTTCCATGTAGAGCTGCTGCACGTAGTTGGCCACCCAGTTGGTGCAGGCCACGGAAATGAATATCGCGAACAGCACTGTGAGACCGGGAAAGTCTTTGGTCTCGATATAGTCGTCTATCCCAAGCTTGATCATGAAAGGGATCGAAACCTGGCTAGCCGTGTACACCAGCATGGCGACGGTAGCTATAAGGGCCAACTTCTTGTACGGGATTACGTAGGGCAGCAGGCGCAAAATGACCCGCCTATCGTAGATTTTTCCGAAAGTTACCTCGTCGGACTGCCCCCTGGCTACATCTTGAAAGGCGCTTCCATGCATTATCTGGATGCCCTCCCGCCGACGATTACGTGGCCATCTTCATCCACATCCATGTCCCGGAGGACCTCCTCCTGCGGACGCAATTGCAATTCGTAAATCTCGCGATACTTGCCGTTTTTGGAGAGAAGCTCCTGGTGCGTTCCGCGTTCGACAATCTTCCCATTGTCCAAGACGACGATCTCGTCGGCGCGGTGCACGGTGCTGAGCCTGTGGGCGATAATAAAGGTCGTTCGGCCCTTCATCACCTCCTCCATGGCTTTGCGAATCTCTTCCTCCGTGTTAGCGTCAACGCTGGAGGTCGAGTCGTCCAGAATCAGTATGGGCGGATCAAGTAGCACGGCTCGGGCGATAGACATGCGCTGTCTTTGGCCGCCGGAAAGGGTAGATCCGCGCTCGCCGACAACGGTATCATAGCCGTCGTCCAGCGACATGATGTGATCGTTCAACTGAGCTATTCTGGCAGCGCGAACAATCTCATCGAAGGGTGCATTCTCCTTGCCGTAGGCAATGTTCTCTTGTAGGCTCGAGGTGAACAGGAAGACGTCCTGCTGCACCATGCCAATGTTGTGACGCAGGCTTTTGAGCGTAACGTCATTAATGTCGATACCGTCGATGGTAATGCGACCGGAGTTCGCACTGTAGAACCTGGGCAACAGATTAATGATGGTGCTCTTGCCGCTGCCCGGCGCACCCAAAAGGGCGACAATCTTTCCAGGCTCAGCCTCGATATTAATGTTCTTGAGAACTGGGACGCCTTCGTCGTAGCTAAAGGACACGTTCTCGAATTTTACGTGGCCCTTGACCCCGGACAGAGTAATAGCCCCAGGAGCCTCTTCCTTCTCGGCTTCCATATCGAGAATTTCGAAGATACGCTGCCCTGCTGACGCAGCTCTCGCGTAGGCATTGACTACCATGCCGGACATCCGCACCGGCATGGCCAGAATCTGCATATAGAATACGAACGCCGCCAACTGGCCGATGGTCATATCGCCATTTATGACACGAGAACCGCCGAACCAAAGTATTAGCGCCAGGGCAATCTGAAAGGAGAATAACGTAAAGGCCGTGTTGGATACACGCAGACGCTCGGCATTGATTACGGCGCCCGATACCTCCTGGCTCTTGTCGTTGTACTTCTTGTTTTCGAAATCCTCAGACGCGAATGCTTTAACCACACGCTGGCCAGTGAGGTTTTCCTGGAGGACCGTGTTGAGCTCGGCCATCATGTCTTGAATTACGAGCCATGCCCGACGCATCCTCAAGCGCGCGAACCCCGACTGGATGGCGACGAATGGCATGAAGCTTACGGCAACCAGGCCGAGCTGCAGGTCCATACGCAACAGAATTATGGCCACGACTATAAAAAGGGAGATGAAATATGGCGTCCGCACGATGCCCATATTCACAAACATGCGTATGTTCTCAACGTCGGTGATGGCCCTGGACATCAGATTGCCAGTGTGGTGCTTGTCATGGAAGCCGAAGTTGAGGTGCTGAATGTGGTCGTAGAACCGGTTGCGCAGGTCGTAAGAAACAAACTGAGATGTGGCCTCTCCGAGGTAGGTCTGGAAAAAGGATAAAACTCCACGGATTATGCTTAGTCCAAGGATGATAGCGGCAATCGTTAACACGGTGTTGTAGGAGATTACACCCCCCACCAGCATGTCCTTAACAGAGTCTATTGCCAGCCCAAAATACCTGGGTAGTAGTAGATATGCAATGGTAGCGCCGATCATCGAGATATAGGCGCCAACCATGCGCCACTTGCGCACGAATGCCATCTGCACTATTCGCCAAATAATTAACATACTTTAAAGAGAGGGGCCCCCTTTTTTAGACCACGAGCCAATTTCCGCGTCATTAGACCTGTTCCACGTCAGCCCGACAATACTGCATTTTACCACTTTTTTGAGGATATTTGACAAGTACCCTACACTTGCGATTCTAAAACTTTCTTTCAGGTAATGGCAAACAGAACTGGACATCCGAAAAGGAAGTTCCAATATTATACGGGCAACTGCGAACAAATCTACCTGAGTGAGATGGCGAGCCGGGGGAATCGGCCGCGGGCCACAAACAATTAAGCATCGGGTTATTGCTACCGAGGAGGAAGGTAAAAAGGAACGGCAGATGCCATCGGGCCGGTCACGGCGCTGTTGCGGTCTTCTATGGCCTGTATCAGTATGCGGTAGCCGTAGTCGGTCTGATAAATGATGCGCCGTATGCGTATCTGATGTCTCGGGGGGGCGTCGCTAAGCAATGCAGTGAGATGAACCTTCATCAAGCTCTCGTCCCTCTCCAGCACCTGTCGCAGGCTCTCCGCGCTCGGAAGCCTTCTCACTTCTATAGTCTTGCCAGGCATCTGCGTGGGGTTCTCAGGCAGATGAATGCCCACTTGGTCCGCAGACATATTAATATGATGCCTTAATCTTAACGCCACACGTTCGGCGTCGTAGAGGCGCCCTCTGGAAAGCAAAACCTGTACTTCCTGCCCTCGAATCTCGGCAAGGCGGGCATGTGCGTTCGCCCGGCCTTCATCCGACATAGGAATCCTGAGTGAGACGATCTCGCGGGTGGTTTTAACCCAATAAAGCGGCTCGCCGGGAACGCTGTCAGCAGAAGCCCTAGTCGTACCGCCAGCGGCCACCAGTAACAGGAACACAGCTGCGAAACCGACCATGGCAGGACGGACTACGGGGTTACCAGACAGGTTGGGAACTAACCGTCGTATGCGGAAGCGTATGCCTTCTGCGGGCCTGCTTTCGACATTAGCTTGTGCCAGCCTGTGGTTTACCCGAGCCAATACCCGCGCCTTGGCATTGGGCGCCTCTGACGCCTGTGACGCCATCTGCATAGTTACCTTCGCTATCCTGAGAAGGGACGCCAGCTCTTCGCCGTGTTCCGGGTAGCGTTCGATGCACGCACGAATGTCCTCCCCTGCGGATATCCGCTCGAGGCAATCATTCAGTATGTCATCAAAGTTCTGGTTCATTGTCGTACCCTGGTCTGCCTCACTAACGCCGGGATAATCCGGCCCACCAGACCAGTTCTACATCATCTCCTGTTGCCGAAGTAAGGGGGTCGGATTCGACGTCTCCGGATTGAGAAGCCGACGAAGCTTTTTCAGCCCCGCGTGCTGCAATGCCTTCACGGCGTTTTCCTTTTTGCCAATGGCCTGCGCCGTCTCCGCAACGGAAAGGCCAGCCGCAAACCGAAGGGAAATGACCTCCTTCTGGAGATCAGTTAGTCCAACCATCGCCTTACGCACCTCGTCCATGGAAAGCTCGGTGTCTATATGATTATCTACGTCCACTGCCACCGCCTCCACACTGGTTACTGTGTTTTCCAACGACACTATGTTGCGCTTGCCCTTCCTCCTGAAGTGGTCTACCACCAGATTGTGGGCAATCCTAAAAAGCCATGATGAAAAAGGGTGGCCCTGCCACTTGAACTTATGAATGGATTCCAGCATACGCACGAACACCTCGCCGGTGATGTCCTCTGCCTCTGTGGGGCTACCGGTCTTGAAGGAGACGTATCGGTATATCCGGTCGAAGAACTGCTCATACAACTCGGCAAAGGACGATGCGTCGCCCTCCTGGGCTAGCCGAACCAGTAATGCTACGTCAGTGTTTGCATTGTCATGCGCGGGCATGGCTGCTTACCTCTCCGTGATCACCAAGAGTTTTCACTACGCCACTTAACCGACCGAGTCTACGCCGGCTAATCTGGCAGCAATTTCTCTCAGACATTATAACGTCGATTGATTTCTTTGGTTAGGGCGGCCCTAGTGCTCTCCAGGCTTCAAGGGCCTGTTATTTAGACGTAACTTTTGCCTTTTAGGTTCCATATACCAACGCCAATTGCTTACACGCCAATTTCAAGGCATCAACATTTACCATCGAGATACCGGATTAATATTCGCCTGGAATGTTGACTTGGACATGGAAGTTACAAGAAAAGTGCCCACGAAGGGCTGTATGTTAAAATTAAGCCCTGTCTACGGCGGAGCTTTGTAGAGGCCGAAAAAAACCGTACTGCAGGGATACATAATGAGCGCAATCGGAGAGATTCCCCATGGCAAGATCATGCCTTTTGCGCTACGTCCGCTGGAAGAAATAGACACCACGCAGGCCGCTGAGATTGAGCGGGACGCCTTCCCGACACTGTTCCCGCCAACGCCCTTCCGGAGAGAGTTGCGCAATCGCATGGCCCAATACCTGGTGGCGTGGCGCCGAGATGATCTAAACCCATCAAACCGGGTCACTAGCGCCGCGGGAGACGTCGAAGCTCCTCCCGGCTCTCCCCTGTCCATCAGCCGGCTGTTGGACAACGCCCGAGGTTTTTTGGCTAAGCGAAACACAACCTGGGTGCAGGGTGAGCAGTACGTCGCGGGTTTCCTGGGCACGTGGTACATGGTGGACGAGGCGCACATAGTCTCTGTGGGCGTGCGCACGGAACACCGAGGGAATGGCATAGGCGAACTGCTGCTAATTGGCGGAATCGAGCAGGCCACAAATCGCGGGTCAGCTGTCGTGACTTTAGAGGTGCGGGCCTCCAATGACGTCGCTCAGAACCTGTATAAAAAGTACGGTTTCACCGAACGAGGCGTACGCAAGGCCTACTACACCGATAATCGCGAAGACGCTCTCATCATGACTACGGACGAGATCCAGTCCCAAGAGTTTAGGGACCGCTTCCAATTCCTGTCGGCCGCGCACCAGGGTCGCTGGGGTTTTTCGGATAGGTTGCTGGTCTAGGGTTTTCTCTGGCCTGGCGCGTTGGTGTGAAAGGCCGGCGATGTCCTATGGGCTCAAGATCACCCTCGATGGGGGAAGGTCAGGATGAGGGTGAAACGTCAGCATACCTTCCAACCCTTGTATCGGCCACACACTCCCGCTGCCATTGAATAAGCCTCGCCATCCCAATATCGGCCTCGACGGCCAGCCCGCACCTCTCGCCCGGCGCGCGCATCCAAACTGCAACGCGCCGGGAGATTTCGTGGGCCGCGTATCGCAGTTTGGAAAGAGGGAAGTCTGCTGTGGGGAAGACAATCGTTGTACTGCTGGTGGGCGTAATAGCTGTGTTCGTATTTGTGCCTGGCGTGAGGCAGACCTTCACGCGGATGCTGTCCAATTCCGAAACCGTGGTCGTACCGGCAAACTCCGGCACAGCGTCTGCCGGTAACTTTTCGCCAAGCACGTCAGGGCAAGACACCTTGGCAGGACAGGAACTGGAAATAGTCACGTTGCTAGGCTACGACGCCATTCCTGCCATTCTGGACCCGCAGTTCCTGGACGCAAAGCAGGCCCAAACCCAGTTTCAACCTAATGAGCAGGTGCTGGGGCTATCCATAAACGGGGAGAATCGCGCCTACTCGATTCCCATGCTTAGCCGCCACGAGATTGTGAACGACGTAGTTGGTGGGGTTCCTGTCGCAGTAACGTGGTGACCGCTATGTTTTTCGGCCATCGTGTATGGCCGGGAGATCAACGGGGAGATTCATACCTTTGGCGTCTCGGGAAAACTGATAATGAACGCCCTGGTCATGTACGATCACCAGACGGATACCCTGTGGAGCCAGTTTAACCGACGGGGAATAAAAGGCGCACTTGCAGGCACAGAACTCGAGGTCATACCAGTAACACAGACGACCTGGGCTGCGTGGACGGAGCTCCATCCCGACACGCTGGCCCTTGACAAGTCTGACCGCTACTCCAGTGATACCTACGAGAGCTATTACCGAGATGGTAGGGCGGGCGTCATCGGAGAGACCAACGGCGATGACCGGCTGCGGTCCAAAGAACTGGTTGTAGGCGTGGACGTGAGCGGCAACCCAAAGGCTTACCCGTTCAAAGAGCTGGCTGAGCGGCAGGTGGTCAACGACACCTACTCCGGCGAGGACGTGCTGGTCTACTTTGAGAACACGACCAACACAGCGCTGGTGTTCGACCGCAACGTCGATGGGCGCACGCTGACCTTCCGACTGGAAGGTCAGCCCTCCGGGGTACAGACGATTCTGGTCGACGAGGAGACGGGCTCCAGGTGGTCGGCGTTTACGGGCAGGGCCATTGATGGGGAGCTTAGGGGGAAGACTATGGAGCGGGTGTTATCTCACCTGTCCTTCTGGTTCGCCTGGACAGACTGGAATCCGGATACGGAGCTATATACGGGATAGGGAGGGAGTGGGAAACCCCCTTGCCGGTGCCTAAAGGACCCTGGCGAGCACCACCAGAAAGCCAATCAACAGTATTACGATGGCCACCCACCAGGGTATTACGGCGCGCCGCTGGCCACCAGATGAACCTCTGGCCATACGTCGGCGTCGGCGTCGTGAACTCAAAGCCCGGTTACTGGTCTAGGGACTGGTAATTGGCAGCGGTGCCGTTGGTGGGATTAAGGTCCCAGCGCCACTCGAGTTCACCTTTTGCGGGTCGAAGAGTTTGGTTCCCATTCAAAATGAACAACGCATACTCCACGATGTCACCAGCGCAGATTGCGCAATGGTCGTAGTCGTTGACGAGCCTGTTGTGCATAGCACCACGCAGCCTCCGCCACTCCGTAACCTTGTCGGTGGCCTTGGGCTCAATCAGCATCTTACGTAGCGTCTTGCGATCTGGAAACAGACGAATCTCTATGGCCTCTCGTAGCCTGGGGTGGGTGACGTAACTGAAGGAGAGGTTCCGTCGCTTCAGGTCGGTGAAGAATTCCTGGATTTCCATGCGGAAATTTCGGCGTTCCTTGCCGGATATGCCAATACTCTTCTCCATATCCGCCAGGTTGCGCTCGATCTCTCCAGGAACGTCCTTCGGTGAACCCACGGACAGTGCTGCCGTCACGTCGGACAGGTAATTGGTCAACTGATCATTGGCGGCCCTATCGAAGTTATCGACGAAGGCCCGTTGAGCCTCTCTTACAGCTTTTTCGCTGTATTGGGAAACAGCAACCTGGAACAATTTAATATAACGCTCAGTCTCTTCGGTCGAAAGTCCGGCGTTCTCTCTCAGGTCTTGCCAAATGCTGTGCAGGGCGTTCAGCGGTGTTACGCATGTAACATCAGATCTGGATGCCTTGTCGGTAAAGCGGTTCATTACCATGCGCGGCGACAGGCCTGTCAGACCCTCGCCCGGACACGCTTGCCGTTCCCGATGAACATCCTCCATGGAGAACACCTTACCAAATGCGCCGTCGTAGGCCAGCATTTTTTCTTCAATGGTGGCTGAGTGCGCCCGTGGCTCCTCCAAGCGAGATAGGACAGCCAACGAACTAAGAGTTGGAAGGCAAAGTGGAGGCACATGGACCTCATTGATCCCTTGCGACTTAACGAAATTCTGGTAGAGCCTCCGCTCGTCTTGAACGCTCAGGTTGTACCGCAGGTGCACCGGAACGATCCGTCCGCGAAGAGCTTCTTGGGACGCGTCGGCCAGGAACTTCCTGTATTCGTCCTCTGTGGAAAGCGCCAGTACCACCTCGTCCGCATAAACCGCGCCCGACTTATCCAGTCGAACACGTCGGTCCTCAACTAACTCAAGAAGCATGGATAATGAAATCGGCTCAGCCTGGAAAATTCTAACGAATTCCATGAGGCCTCGATTGGCCACGTGAAATGCGCCGTCCAGACCGTGGCCATCAACCATCTCCTGCCAAATGCCGTTGGATGAGGCAGAGGCGTCGGCTCCGCCGGCCAGCATCGATGGGTCGGATTCTTTAACGGCGGCATCGTAGTAGCCGATCCCGGTAGCCTTCTGCTCGGAAAATATGACTCGGCTCACGGGCACCTTGGATATCTGCCCACCGTACTGGGTGTCCAACATGCGCTGGCAACGCGGGCAGAGGTCGCCTTCTACTTTCATGCCATGCTGTTCGAATAGCTTGGGCCGCATGTTGTTAGGTATCAGGTGCATCGGCTCTTCTTGGAGCGGGCAGCCTTTGATAGTCAACACAGGTCCGTTATCCGTTCGCGTGAAACGCTGCAAAGCGACCTTTAACAGGTCGGCGATAGTGGATTTACCGCTGGCAGGAGGTCCCACCAGAAGGAGAATACGTTTACGCTTTTCGAAATTCGCCTTGGATGTCACGAAGAAGTCAACGACCTGTTCAATGGCCTCTTCTTGGCCGAAAACCTTGTTTTCGAATAGCCTGTAAACGGGCTTACCGGTAACCGCAGATTGCCTGGTCCCGTTGGCCATAATGGCGTCATGAACCAGCTCGTGAGCCAAGCGCACCAGCGAGGGATTCTCCGTAACCATTCGGAAGTAGTCTGCGAAGGTACCTTCCCAATGAAAACGGCCAGCCTCTCGCTCGGCCTCTGCCAGAAAGTCGTCAACTTGAGGTTGAGTCGCCGTCATACCCACACACCACGACCAAGGAAACCTTGGCCACAAAAACTATATATACCTGCCAAATAAACTCGAGAGTTCCAGCTATAAACTGAAAAAGTCCACTAAAAGAACCCTTCCTAGAAAATCCAGGAAATATCCGATTAGAAAGCCGGACTCAAACAAGCGCTCGGTAAATGGGTTCAGAAGATTTGCCTGATGCGCCAAGTACCAAGGCTAAATTTTGCATGTCCTCCCCTTAGTTTCTAGGAGAACTGGTGTATGTAATCTGGGGAATTGGTTGTGGTTTGGTGTGGGTTACATGGTGTCTAGGATTTGCAGCACGTCAGCGGATGGTTTGACCTCAACGGCCTGGGCGTTTTTTGCGACCTGCTCAGGCCTGCTGGAACCAACTATGACGGATGTGACCACTGGCTTTGACAGGACCCAAGCCATAACCAGTTGAGGTACCTCGCAACCCAGGTCTGCGGCGATGCTCCTCATGCGGTCAACCCTGTCGAAGTTCTCGTCGGTCCAGTAGGTGTTCTTGGCCCGCGTCGCGTGACGAGAAGCCATGTGCGTATCGGAGCCAGGGTCGGTGGCGCGGTCGTAGGTGCCGGTGAGCACGCCTCCCATGAGAATCTGGTATGGGATGATGCCAACGTCCTGGTCTTCGCACAATGGAAAAAGCTCTGTCTCGATGTCTCGCTTGCCGAAGTTGTACTCAGGCTGCAGAGACTCGAACCTGGCGAAGCCATTCTTGTCGCTGACCCACAGCGCTCTAGCGAGTTGCCACGCCGCGAAGTTGGAGCAGCCTATGTACCGAATCTTGCCCTGATGAACCAGGTCGTCCAAGGTCCCCAGCGTTTCCTCCAACGACGTATCGGGATCCCAGTAGTGCACCTGGTAGAGATCAATGTAATCGGTGTCCAGCCTGCGAAGGCTGCCCTCCACGGCATCCAGGAGGTGCTTGCGGGAGAGGCCCTTGTCGTTCTCGCCGGGACCCGTGGCGATGAACCCTTTCGTGGCCACGACGTAATCTGATCGCCTACCCTTTACGGCCTTACCCACTACCTCTTCAGAGCGACCACCGTTATAGGCATCGGCCGTGTCGATGAAGTTAACGCCGTTATCCAGGGCTGCATGCACGACGGAAATGGCCCGGGCATCATCGACGTACTCTGCGCCAAACATGTTGGTTCCTACGCATATCCTGGATACCTTGAGGCCTGTTCTTCCCAGTCGGGTGTATTCCATTTTTCGTCACATCCTAGTTTCATATCACTATAGGTGGCCGCAAAGGCACCTAAGGCTGAGCCGCTATATAATACACGCACGAATATTTGTTTCGTTTTTGATCATGTGGCCATGGTAGAGTCGGATTCTCCGACCTATCGGGGGACCCTCGATAAAATCGGAGTTCAACAACGGAGGAAATTACCTATGGCTATGGATAATCCTCAACCCGATTGCCGGGTAGTCTACGTAGGCACGGGGCGAATGCAGACGTGGAAGTTTCTCTTTCTATCCAATTACGAGGACGAGCGTACGTGGCGTCAGAGGTTAGCAACTGAGATGGAGGACGTTTGCCGAGACATGCTGCAACAGGGCCTCCGTCTAACCCACGTTGTGCCCGTGATGAGCTCCCGTGACCTAAATGGAGGCTGGACCGAAGGGGCCTGGCTCTACTTCTCCGCTAACTGAAGAGCTGGCTCGGCCGCTCCACCATCTGCTGCAGACGCCTCATGAAGCTTACCGCTACAGAGCCGTCTACTACCTGGTGGTCAGCTGTAAGGCTCAGCGTCATCATCTCTCGGACGACGATCTCGCCGCCTTTGACCACGGGCTTCTGCACGCTACGGCCAACGCCAAGCAGCGCGCTTTGCGGAGGGTTCAGTATGGGCGTAAAGCCGTCCACCACACCCAGTACGCTTATAGTAAAGGTACCCCCAACGACATCACTTGAGCTTAGATGTCCCGCCCTGGCCTTGTCGGAAAGCTCCTGCATCTCGGTGGCAATCTGCTCTATGGACTTATCCTGAACATCCTTGATTACCGGCACGATGAGGCCATCATCCAGAGCGACTGCTACCCCCATGTTGATGACGTCGTAGTACATCACGTTGCCGTTCACCAGCAGGGTATTCAGCGCAGGCACACGCTGTAGCGACTCCGCGCACGCCTTCACCAGCACGCTGGCCATATTGATGGTGGCATCGGAGTTGCCTGAGGCCTCACGGCGCATAGCCTGAGCGTCAGTGATGTCGACCTCAAGATGATATGTAAGCTGTGCCGTCTTTGCCAGGCTATCGTGCATGTTCTGGGCGATGGCCCTGCGAATGCCCTGCAAAGGCACAACCCGTGTAGGCTCTGGCAGTCCCGGTATGGCCGCCGGCGCTTGACCTGCGGCTGGCGCTCCACCGGCCGGTTGGCTTTCGTGGTAAGCCCGAACATCGGCATCCACCACGCGACCACGAGGTCCGGTGGGCGTTACCTTGGAAATATCCACGCCAAGGCTGGTAGCCAATCGACGAGCGCCGGGTGTGGACGGCACTACATCACCAGCCTCAACCTGTCTCGCAGGAGCGGTACGGCCAGGTGCTGACGCCGCAGGGGCAGAACTGGGAGCAGCAGGGGCTACTGGCTGCGGCGGGGCTTCGCCTTCCGCAAGCAGGTAGGCCATTATGCCGTCGACCTCCACAGTGGCGCCCTCTTCCACCGCGTGGTGGAGGATGCCGGTGCTCGTGGCCTCTAGCTCATAATTGAGCTTCTCCGACTCAATCTCTGCCAGAACTTCGCCCTGATCTATATGCTCGCCGCTGGACTTGGTCCACCTGGCCACCAGGCCCTCGGTCATGAAGTCTCCCAGTCGGGGCATTACTATGGGAATTGCCATTTTCGGTGGGCCTCCTACTGCATGACTTCCAGTGCGGCTGCCACTACCTGCTCCTTGGTGGGCACAAACAACGCCTCCAATGGCATGCTGTAGGGCACAAGGGTGTGAGGCGGGTTCACGCGCTTGGGCGGTGCGTCCAGGTAATCGAAAGCCTGCTCAGCCACCAGTGCTGCTACGTCGGATGCGATGCTGCAGCGCGGGTAGTCTTCGTCCACAATGACGATCTTTCTGGTCTTCCGTACCGACTCCAGGATAGCCTCATCGTCCATGGGTGACAGCGAAAGCAGGTCCACGACCTCCGCCGAATAACCTAGAGCTTCCAGCTCCTGGGCGGCCTGCAGGCATACCCTGGTGGTGTAGCTCATGCCTACTAGCGTAACGTCCGTGCCCTCCCTGGCGATGTCGGCCTTGCCAATGGGAATGGTGTAATCGCCCTCGGGCACATCCACATCGAACCGAACCCCCATAAGCTGACGGTTGTTGCAGATGATTACCGGGTCATCGTCTCGTATGGCCGCAGCATAAAGGCCCTTTACGTTATATGGGTTGGAGGGCACAACGACCTTTAGTCCAGGGTAGTGAGTGAAAACAGAGTAGACCGTCTCCGAGTGCTGAGCTGCGGAGTTGGTGCCTGCGCCCGTCCCCGTCATTATGGTCAAAGGCACGTTGACCTTGCCGCCGAACATATAGTGAATCTTGGAAGCATTGTTTAGGATCTGGTCGCCGCATACGCCTAGGAAACCAACGTACATAAGATCGACGATAGGACGAAGTCCCGTGGCTGCCGCTCCGACGCCGGCTCCCATAAAGCCCGACTCGGCGATAGGCGTATCGCGAATGCGCTCGCGCCCGAATTCGCCTACCAGACCCTTGGTGAGACGCATAGGGCCTCCCCAGGCATCCTGGAAATCGTCGCGTTCTCCACCCCCAGCGATGTCCTCGCCCATGATTATCACCGTGGAGTCGCGCCGCATTTCTAGTCGAAGCGCCTCGTTCACGGCCTGGATATAAGAAAGCTGTCGCACGCCTTGTGTCTGTACCATGGGTCTCTCCAGTCTTAAGTTATTCGTCTTTAGTTCTTAGTTTCAGTATTTCGAAGCGGCCCTTCCAATTAACGGGAAAGTTCTCGATTCTCAACACTAATTACTGAGAACTAATAACTAGATACTTGTTTCTATGGATACGATACGTAAACGTCGGTTGTGAGCTCGGACGGATCCGGGAAGGGGCTCTCGTCCGCGAACTTGGTTGCCTCGGCTATAGCCGCCAGGGCCTTCTCGTCGATGGCCTTCAGGTCGCTTTCCGTCGCAAGTCCGCTATCCAGAAGGTGTTCCTCCATCCGCTTGATGCAGTCACGACCCTCATAGTAGTCTTCCTCTTCCTGTGTTCGATACCCGAGAGGATCGTCGGCCCCCATGTGGCCCATGTACCGGTAGGTCTGCGCCTCTATAAGGGTAGGTCCCTCCCCGGCCCTTGCCCTGGCAATCGCCTCTTTGGCAACCTCGAACATTTCCAGCGCGGACTGGCCGTCAACCACTACACCAGGCATGGCGTATCCCGCAGCGCGGTTGGCCACCGATCCACCGGCAACAGAGTATTCAAAGGGAGTTGACTCGGCATAGCGGTTGTTCTCGCACACGAATAGCACGGGTAGCTTCCAAATACTGGCCAAGTTCATGGATTCGTGAAGACTGCCCTGGCTGGACGCGCCGTCGCCAAAGAAAACTACGCTCACCTGGTCGGTCCCACGCACCTTGGCGCTAAGGGCAACGCCGGTGGCAACGGGTATGTTAGAGCCAACAACGCCGTTGGCGCCAAGCATTCCCTTGCGGATATCGGCAATGTGCATCGTGCCGCCCTTGCCCTTGTTGGTGCCGGTTGCCTTGCCCAGCAGCTCGGCCATCATCTCTTTTAGGTTAACGCCCTTGGCAATGCAATGGTGATGGCTGCGATGCGTGCCCAGCACGTAATCATCGTCGCGCAACAGGGCGCATATACCCGTAGGCACAGCCTCCTGGCCAATCGACGAGTGTATGCCCCGCAGTTTCCCGGCATCAGCCTCGCGCCTGGCCTGCTCCTCGAATCGCCGAATAGTAACCATCGTCTCGTACATCCACAGTACGCTTTCCTTAGTTAGCTCCGTGTATCCTGCCACTGGTCGCCTCCTGTGGGGCGGTTATAGTCGTCCGAATAGGTGGGCTTTACGCCATTCTAAAACTAGCCGCGATTATACCAGAAATAGCTTGGCGGTCTAGTGGGCGCAAGACGGCACCGGTCACCATGCTATAATGCCCCCAATATTTTGGGATTTTTTTAGATCGTCGGGCAACTCCCTACTGTTTTGGCCGTAGGGACATTGATCAGGCGTGTTAAGCAGATTGCTAATAAAGCAAAAGGTGGGCATTACATGAAGCTGGTGCTAAAGGCAGACCGTTTAATCGACGGGACAGGGGCCGAACCTATCAGCAACGCCGCTCTGGTGGCGGAAGACGGTAGGATTACCCAGATAACCACTCAGGACCAGTTGCAGCTTGCTCCTGGCGAAAAGGTGGATGAGATATCGGTCAGCGGCAGCATCATGCCAGGCTACATCGAGATGCACTCCCACATGCACTGCAGCAGCGAGTTGGACGCCTACAGGCAAATCACCACAGAGAGCAACGAGATATTCACGATGCGCTCCGTCAAGGCGATGAGGGCCGCTCTGTCATCCGGCGTCACGACAATGCGGGACCTGGGGGCCAGAAACGAGGTGGCTTTCCCAATCAAGCAGGCCATTGAGGACGGCATTATCGCCGGACCCAGGCTAATCGTGACGGGCACCCCTATCACCACCACCGGCGGACACTGCAACATGTTCGGCACAGAGGCCAACACGGAGGAAGAAGTGGTGGCTGCGGTGCGCCAACAGTTCAAGCTGGGTGCAGGTTATATAAAGGTAATGTCCACCGGAGGGGCCTTCACGCCAGGCACTAACGTGCGTGCGGCGCAGTACCCAGTATCGACCCTAAAGGCTGCCGTTAAAGACGCTGAGCGCCTGAACTTGCGAGTCGCGGCCCATTGCCACGCTGCAGCCGGCGTGCGAAACTGCGTGGAAGCCGGGGTACACAACCTCATCCACTCCTCATGGCTGCACGACGACCCGACCAAGCTTTATGACTACGACACCGGGGTAGCAGACGAGATGGCCGCCAAGGGCATCTTTGTCGACCCGACACTGGCGCTAATCCACCTGAACGAGTTGCGAGGACGAGCCCGGGAGGGAGGCGCCGGCATGCAAGACCCCGTGAGGCGTTTCGAGATTCTGCGAGACATGTGGGACAGGGGCGTCAAGTTCGTCACCGGCATGGACTCTGGAATGGTCAACGCCCACTTTGATGACTTCGCATATATTCCACAAGTTATGGTGGAGCGCATGGGCATCACTCCCATGGAGGCCATCGTGTGCTCAACAAAAACTTCGGCGGAATGTCTGGGCCTGGAGGCCGAGATCGGCACGCTGGAGGTCGGCAAGTCGGCTGACATCGTCATGGTAGAGGGCAACCCTGCTGCGGACATCAAGGCTATGCACAACGTCGACTCCATCATCAGGCAGGGCGAGGTGGTCAAGCGCCAGGGCGAGTTGCTGTTCTAGGCATTGCCCATCTAACAACACCCGATATATTAGGCCCGTAGCCTCGCTATCAGCGGCAATACTTAGCCCTGCCCACGTCAAAAGCAGCGTGTCGTGGAAAGCCGAATCGCCGCATATATTCTTTCCCCGAAAGTCGTCCTTATCCAAGATTTTTCTTAGATTATATCTCCTGGCAATTCCCCTGTTCCCCCGTTGACTTTGCTTTGGCGCCGCCAATATACTGCGCCCACATTCAAGGTCGGGGTTAGTCCTCTCTTTAGAATGCGGAGCCTTACATTGCGCTGGTGTGTTTAATTATCCAGGGAAAGACGCTACCGCAGATGCTCAAAAGACGGTCTGAAATACCCGGCATTGATAACTAAGCGTTGAGTGGGGATACGGTCGGAATTAAGCCATGGTCCCGAGTCTCCCAAAGGCAGTTGTTTCAGTTAGTAACATCTGCACAACAGTCGGTAATCGAAAACCGCAAGCTACACCCGGATACTTAAGGAGAGAGCGAAGATGAGCCAGCTAAACATCTCACTCTTTGGCAGATTTCATGTTGATTACCAGGGCGCGCCCGTTGCTGCGCATCTGGAGGCACGAAAGGTGCAAGAGCTTTTCGCGTACATGCTCCTATACCGCGACCGCAGTCACCCCCGTGAGGCGCTTGCCGACCTGCTGTGGGGCGAAAATTCCAGCGTTCAGGCCAGGAAATACCTTCGCCAAGCGCTCTGGCAACTGCAGAGCGCACTAAAGACGGATGACGGCGTCGAGGCAGATGGCTGCCTGTCGGTCGGCAGTGACTGGGTTAGCATAAACTCCGACGCTGACTTTACTCTGGACATTAAGGATTTCGAGGCCGCTTACGAAGCGGTTCAAGGTCAATCCGGCGGAGACTTAGACCCCCAGACGGCCCACCAGCTTGCGAAGGCTGTGGAATTACATCGCGGAAACCTGCTAGAAGGCTGGTACCACGACTGGTGCATCTTCGAGCGGGAACGGCTGCAAGGAATGCACCTGGCAATGCTGAACAAGCTCATGACGTACTTCGAAACCATGGAGGAGTACGAAATGGGCCTTGTGTACGGCCATCGGATACTTCAGTCCGACCGGGCGCATGAGCGAACTCACTGGCGTATGATGCGTCTGCAGTACCTTGCGGGAGACCGC
>MUCK01000025.1 GCA_002816705.1 SAR202 cluster bacterium Casp-Chloro-G4 | reverse complement strand
TGGACTACCAGGGAGGCCATGCGCACCTCGACCCTGTGGCGGCTGGTAATCGTGTTCAGCATGGTGTCGTTGGCCATAGGAATTGTGGGAGTCCATCGAATACCGGCCTTTATGGATCGCGGCCTGGATCCGACGCTCATCTCGCTCGCCACAGCCTTCGACGCCGTTTGCGCTGGCGCGGCGACCTTCGCGTTCGGCATGTTAGTCAGGAGGGTGCCTGCTCGGACGCTAGGGGCCACGGGATTCCTGTTACTGGCAGTGGCAAGCGTTCTAACTATATATGCGACGAATATTCAAATGATGGCGCTCTCAATGGCGGTTTTCGGCCTGGGAATCGGCGGCATGATATTTCTGCAGAACTTCGTTTGGGCCGATTACTTTGGCCGAGAGAGCGTGGGAAGCATTCGAGGTCTGGTAACGCCGATAAACTTGGTGGTCGGCGGCATTGGGGCACCAATCGCTGGCTACGTCAGAGACGCCACAGGCACCTATACCAACGTATGGTGGGCCGGAGTAGCACTGATGGCAATGGCCGCGTTGCTGCTAATGTTTACCCGCCGACCAACTGGGAATCCATCGCGGTCGGCCAGTCCCGTGACAGTCTGATAATTCCTCGACAGGCCTGATAATCATTACGCTCAAACTCTGATAGTTGTTTACGGAATATTGACGGCAATGGCGTCGTTGCGCAGCTTTGCGGTCGGCCAGTCCCGTGACAGTCTGATAATTCCTCGACAGGCATGATAATCATTACGCTCAAACTCTGATAGTTGTTTACGGAATATTGACGGCAATGGCGTCGTTGCGCAGCTTTAGAGTCAGGAGTATAATTACGCTAAATATATATCGCCTATTTACACACCCAATTTGACTTATGGAGGCGCAGCCATGGCCGTTGACGTAAACGCCGAGACCGGAACTTTTAGGGTAAAAGCAGGACTTGCCCAGATGCTTAAGGGCGGCGTCATAATGGACGTTGTCAATGCGGAGCAGGCCAAGATCGCGGAGGACGCTGGGGCCGTAGCAGTAATGGCTCTGGAGCGCGTGCCCTCCGATATTCGCAAAGACGGCGGCGTCTCACGAATGTCCGACCCTACGATGATTCAGGGAATCATTGACGCTGTGACCATACCGGTGATGGCCAAGGCCCGCATCGGCCACTTCGTGGAGGCTCAGGTTCTACAGGCCATGGGCGTCGACTACATCGACGAGTCCGAGGTTTTGACGCCTGCCGACGAGAATAACCACATCAGCAAGCACGAATTCAAGGTGCCCTTCGTGTGCGGCTGCCGAAACCTTGGTGAGGCCCTCAGGCGCATCGGCGAAGGCGCTGCGATGATCAGGACCAAGGGCGAGGCAGGCACCGGCAACATCGTCGAGGCTGTGCGCCACGCTAGGACTGTTCTGGGCGAGATTCGCCGAATACAGGGCATGGATGAGGACGAGCTTATGGCCACCGCCAGGGACCTCCGGGCTCCCTATGACCTGGTAAGAGAAATTCACCAAACTGGTAAGCTTCCGGTGGTGAACTTCGCAGCAGGTGGAATTGCCACTCCCTCTGATGCAGCGCTTATGATGCAGCTCGGCGTCGAAGGCGTATTCGTGGGTTCCGGCATATTCAAGTCATCCAATCCTGCGCTGATGGCCAATGCCATCGTTAAGGCTACGACGCACTTCCGAGACCCGTTTATCATTGCCGAAGTATCCAAAGGACTTGGCGATTCTATGCCGGGCCTGGACATCAGGACCATGCCGGAAGACGAGAAGCTGTCAACACGAGGCTGGTAATTTGCCGACTGTTGGCGTCTTAGCAATACAGGGAGATTTCGAAGAACATAGACAAATGCTTGAAAAGCTGGGGGTGGAGGTGTCGGAAATACGCCTCCCCCACCAGCTAGAGGGCATCGACGGCCTTATCATCCCCGGCGGCGAAAGCACGACTATCGCCCAACTCATCGATATTTACCACTTTCGCGATGTCCTCAGGGAAAAGATTGAGGGCGGCCTGCCGGTCTGGGGAACGTGCGCTGGAATGATTATCATCTCCAACAAGCTAACGGATCATCGTCCCGAACCCCTGCACCTGATGGACATCGAGGTTAGCCGAAACGCATTTGGGCGACAGGTTGACAGCTTCGAGGCGGACGTCCAAGTCGATGATATCGACGGCCCACCTTTTCACTGCGTTTTCATACGCGCCCCCGGCGTAAACAAGATGGGCGAGGGCGTAAAGGTGCTGGCTAAGCTCGAAGATGGCCGACCCATAGCGGTTCGACAGGGCCACATGCTGGCTACATCGTTCCATCCAGAACTTACGGACGATACTAGAATTCACGGTCTGTTCATCAAAATAATCGAAGGTAGTGCCTAATCCGCCAAACGGGTATAAAATTAGTATGTCGGTGGATATTGACCAAGCCGTTAATTAAGCCAGGTGACAGAGGAGGCTACCGTACCAAACGCAAGCCTGTTCACTACAAGAGAGGCTGTTACAAGGCCGCTTAACCCTCTGGACCCCGTTCGATGCACAGTTATGAACAGTCCGGATAGGTCAAACAGGGCCTGCACTTTGGCCGGTCTCACCGGAATAAACTCCTACCCAATATCGGTGATTCAGGCTACACGAGTGGGCATGTCCGTAAGAGGATGCGGCTCTGCAGCTGCTGTTTCCTCCGGAAACCGAGTCATCGCACTGGCCTCGGCCCAACCGCGCTCTGGCCCAGGCAGTTGGGAAATCACACACCTCTACGTCTCGCAAGATGGCGAAGAGCACGTGTCATCTCTACTCAATGCAATCTCCCAAGCGGCTATCGCACAGCGTTGCCATCGCGTATTTCTGAGGCTCCTGCGGGAAGACCCTCTCGTGGACATT
Organism: SAR202 cluster bacterium Casp-Chloro-G4; assembly: GCA_002816705.1. Lineage (GTDB taxonomy): Bacteria > Chloroflexota > Dehalococcoidia > Lucifugimonadales > JADFKI01 > Casp-Chloro-G4. The sequence goes on along the minus strand of MUCK01000025.1, from coordinate 14,770 downwards.
GCCCGCCAGAGTGGATTCTTTCCAAGGATTCCGGAGACGCTATACGCAGGTAGCCCGGCAACAAGCGATTCAAACGATTCCAGGACTAACGGCTGCGACCCGATGACCGAAGAGACTCAGGTGGACAGTCACGACCTGTTCAGGCTGTACAACGCCGCTACTCCTTCAGAAGTGCGCTACGCCGTAGGCATGACCATGGACCAGTGGTTGTCCTCCCGGGAGCGCGCGAATCGAAGGTCGTCGGCATACGTAATGAGACGTCAGGACCTGGCCATTGGCTACTTAAGGACATCGCGTAGCTTCTCCAAGAGCTGGCTAGAAGCCTCCGCGCACCCTGACCACCTACGCTGCATGCCTTTCATGCTGAGAGTTGGCCTGGAGAAGCTACGGTCCTCCCAGCTGACTTACTGCATGCTGCCCGACTACCAGGTAGACCTGCGGTGCATCCTGGTCGATAGCGAATTCCAAGAGGTTTCTCATTACATTACACTGGTGAATACGATGACTGTAAAGGCCATCGACGAAATTAGGCATAGGGCCGCAGTTCCTTCGATATGAGAACTGCGGGAACAGATTTGCCCCGACGCTGGAACACGAAGCGTTTCACTGATATGCTAGGGGCGCAAACAATATTCCGGAGGAGATTTAGGCCAATTGCAAGAGCGGATTGATACCGATCTTCAAGCCCTTATCGACACCCTACCCGCCCACATTAAGGGACCACTCGCAGAGCGTGAAGACATCAATGAACTCCTGGAGGTAGTCCTGGACTTGGGCCGCCTGCCAGAGGCCCGTTTTCTCAGCGAAAGCTTCGTAATAAGCCGCGATGAGGTGAAAGAGGAAGACATTCAACACGTCATCGAAAGCTTGGGGCAGTTCGGCGCGGACAACCGGGCCGGAATCGAACGCACGCTCCACAGGATATCGGCAATACGAAATCGCTGGGGTAAGGTTGTTGGGCTAACCTTGAGGGTTGGTCGAGCGGTTTACGGCACCATCCGAATCATTGAGGACCTGGTCCTCAGCGGACGCAGCGTTCTTCTCCTGGGTAAGCCCGGTGTAGGCAAGACGACTATGCTGCGAGAGGTTGCCCGCGTGCTCGCTGACGACGCCCGTAAACGCGTCGTAATAGTCGACACCTCTAACGAGATTGCAGGCGACGGCGATATACCCCATCCCGGCATAGGCCGAGCCCGTAGGATGCAGGTGTCCACTCCCGCCTTACAGCACGCCGTGATGATTGAGGCTGTAGAAAATCACATGCCCGAGGTCATCGTCATCGACGAGATTGGCACCGGGGCCGAAGCCGATGCCGCCCGCACCATTGCCGAACGCGGAGTGCAATTAGTAGCCACCGCCCACGGCAACAGCCTGGAAAACCTGGTGATGAACCCCACGCTGTCCGATCTCGTGGGAGGTGTTCAGACTGTGACCCTAGGCGACATAGAGGCCCGCCGCCGAGGCACGCAAAAGTCGGTGAGAGAACGCAGAGCGCCACCCACGTTCGATATCCTGGTGGAAATCCAGGGATGGAACCAGGTTGTAGTTCACGACGATGTAGCCGATGTTGTGGACCGCATGCTCCGTGGCCACCCCGTATCGCCTAACGTACGCAGGGTGGACGAGGAAGGGATGATCCACCGGTCCAGGGGAGAGACCAAGATTCCCTCGATGTTCGGGAACACCAACGGCCCAGTCATCCGTCGCCCGGAAGCAAGGATGGAGCCAGAGCCCATGCCTGAGGAGCCAATGATTGATGAGCCTCCTCAAAAAATCACCCACATACTGCCTTACGGAGTTAACAAAGGCCGGCTTATCCAGGCCGTGGAGAGCACCCGCGCCCCTGTAGAGGTTGTAGGGGATATTTCACAGGCAGACCTCCTATTGACGACAAAGAACTTCTATCGGCGAAGGACTCAGGCGTTAAGGACAGCAGAGCAGAGGGGTAAGCCCGTTTACGTCCTTCGCAAGAATACCCTGCCGCAGATCGAAGCGTTCGTGAAGGCCATAAGTCGCAGGCAAGCGGAGGATGCGCAGTCCGAAGAAAAGTACTCAGCGGCCATCGAGGAGGCCGAGAGTGCTATTTCTCAGATAGACGAGGGCGAGGAGCAGGTGGACCTTAATCCCCAGACCTCCTATGTGCGCCACCTGCAGCACAAAATCGCAGATAAGTATGGCCTGTCATCGTCCAGCGCCGGTCGCGAGCCTGAGCGCCGCGTCGTAATCTACCGGCGGTAGGGGACTTCGCCTCGAAAGGAGTCCGTCCCTATGGGGCTGTTCATAGTCTTTGAGGGGGTGGAGGGCTCCGGCAAAAGCACCCAAAGCCGCGAATTATACCGGCGTCTCCAAAAGGCAGAATTGGAAGCCGTGCTTATCCGAGAGCCCGGCGGAACACCCACCGCCGAATACGTCCGGGACTGGCTTATTGGCGGCCACGACATCAGTCCTCTTACGGAACTACTGCTTTTTTCCGCAACTCGCGCCTCTTTAGTGGAATCCGTTATCCGGCCAGCACTATCCAAAGGCGAGATCGTAGTATGTGATCGCTACATCTATTCGACTCTGGCGTACCAGGGCTACGGTCGTGGCATGGATATGGGAGCAATAGACAATCTAAACGGAATCGCCACTGGTGGATTGGAACCGGAGCTAGTCGTCTTACTAGACCTACCGCCAGACATCGGCTTCCAGCGAAAACGGGGGGGCGACCCCAATGATCGCTTTGAACGAGAAGACCTGGCATTCCACCAGCGTGTTCACGAGGGTTACAACGCGCTGGCCGCCAATGACCCAAAGCGATGGCTCGTCCTGGACGCCAGCCTGCCAATGGAGTCGCTGGCCAGCGCTATTTGGGATCGGGTGCTGGAGATACAAGCGGAAAGATAGCCCGGCCTAGACCCACTCCACCGGGACGTGCGCGTCCTCTATACCTTCTACGGAAAGCGGCACGGGGAAGGTCATGGTGACCGTCGTCCCCTCGCCCTCCTGGCTGACAATCTCGATCTCGGCCCCATGCTGCTTGATTATCTGATACGCAACGTAGAGTCCCAGTCCCGTGCCCCTACCAGGCTCTGCCGTCGTAAAGAAGGGGTCGAAAACCTTCCTGAGGTTATCGTTTGAAATACCAAGCCCGGTGTCCTGCATCTCCACGACTACGGAAGCCAAGTCCGGGGCCAGCGACTCCTGTTTCACAAACGTGAACACCCGTAATGCACCACCACCAGGCATAGCGTTGATAGCATTGGTCATCACATGCTCGAAAACACGAATGAGGCTGGTAAGCTCTGCATTAATTCGGGGAAGACCCTCGCCCAAATGAAGCTCCGGCGTAACCCCTGCCTGGGCCAACTGGTTTATGTTCATCCTGATGACCTGCTCTACCTGCTGGTTCACGTCCGTAGGATTCATCTGCTGTTCAGGCGACAGGGTGAAACTAAGCATTCTAGAGATGATCTGACCGCATCGCCTGGCCTCCGTCTCCACAAAGCCCAGATAGCGGCCCAGAAACGATATCTCGTCCATCTGTACCGTATCGCCCTCAATCTTCGAAAGCTTTTGCTTGCCAAGCTGAGCGAAGCCTAAAATAGACGCAAGAGGATTGTTGATCTCGTGGGCAACGCCATTGGCAAGCTTGTCCACCGCAACCATCTTGGCCGATTGCAGGTTTCGCTCCTGGGCATGCTCAAGCTGTCGCCTAGACTCTTTTAACGCATCCACCATGCCGGAGAAGGCCAAATTAAGGTCCCCGATCTCATCGTTCTGCCAGTTGCCTTGAGGCATTTCTACATCCAATGAACCGGCTCCTACGCTTTCAGCGGCCTTGGCCAGTGTCTTAATTGGACGCGTAAATCGTTGGGCTACGAAAAAGGTCAAGGGCACGGCTATGGCAATCATAACCAAGGCCTGTACTAGCGCACTTATGGCCAGGTATTGTATTGCGTGTCCCACGGAGGAGCTGGCCATGCGGAAATGTACGAAACCGAGAGTATGGCCATCAGAAACTATAGGCGCCGTTACGTCTAGATAGTCCTCTCCATGACTGATTACGGGGCCCGACGCGTAATCCAGAGGCGCTATAGCACGATTCTCACTTGATAAGGCATCTCCCCCAATTGGAATCTGAGGTCCAAGCGATTCGCCAGTCTCAGAAAACAGCTCTAGATGCGAAACTTCTGGCATGCCTCTGCCGGTGTGACCAGTAAGCTGTCCAATACTGGGTCTATCTTCTTCACTCGAAAATATGTATGCCTGACTTACGGAATTCAGGTAAAGAAGCCCCATCTCTTCAATATGAACCCGAAATATCGCCTTTTCCCGACGAATCTCCGTCAGAGTGGTTATGCTCATGAACAGCGAAATGATTCCAAGCATGGTTAACGTCAGGACTGTAGCGACGCTCCACCTTGGTCTATGTCCAATGAATATCCGCAATTTAGCCTGAAACCGCTCCAAAACAGTTTTCCGCACGCACGCCGTGTTTATCTGCTAAACATAGGGCTTTAGGATTCCTGAAGGCGTTTTACCTAAAAATTCTATCGGGCCTCGATGGCGCATTGAGGCAAAGTCATTTACAGGATAAGCCAGGCACAGCCAAATGGCATCGTGCCAACTCCGAATAGACAGTAAGTGATGCCACCCTATTTTTTGAAGGAATGCCTTGATGTAAGTATCTCAAAAGGCCTTTAAGGTTAGGCTACAGAGGTGGTAGAATCCGCCTGTCGCTATGGCGAAATACGCTTCTCGGGCTTAATGATGTGGCTGTCGAGTATGAAGCATGGATTATAGGCAGTTGGAAGAAGAAAAAGCACAGCCTGTTGTACTTCTGGTCGAAGATGACGACTCCATTAGGGAGATCGTTCATCGCGTGTTGGAAGACGAAGGGTACACGATACACTTGGCGGAGAACGGCGTTCGCGGTCTGGAACAGTTCTACCTGACACTGCCAGACCTGATAGTTCTGGACGTAAAGATGCCAGAGATGGACGGCTGGGAGATGCTGGAGCGGCTGCGGGAGATATCCGGGTGCCCGGTGATCATGCTTACCGTGTTCGGCTCCACAGACGACATCATCAAGGGTCTGGAACTAGGTGCGGACGATTATCTAGTCAAACCCTTTGGCGTTCAGGAACTAATCGCTAGGGTAAGCGCAGTGCTGAGGCGGGTTAGCGCGCTAACCTAGGGTAACTCGAGGTCTGGGATACACGGAAGGACGGGATTCGCCCGTCCTTTTTTATTTGGCCCAGTTTCATTCTCACCTGTCTGAGCTATTAAAACGATAGGTTTTCCATAATGGCCTTAGGCGTCGACAGCACCATGTCTTGTGCATTTGCCGTGCCTACCACCAGCGCCGCAGCCTCGGCACCTTCTGCGAGTCCCGGAGGCCTAGGTGCTTGGGGCGAGTGGGTGTCCGACGCAATTATGTGGGCCAGCCCCAGATGCAGAAGCTCCACTGTGAAAGCCTTCACTTCGTCGCCCCACTGTCCTAGCAGGCTACCGGCGGTTATCTGGCTGAGCATGCCAAGCGCCAGGAACTGCTGTAGCAACCCGACATCCTGCTGGAATACCTCGATACGTTCGGGATGAGCCAGGACCGGCACCAGACCAAGATCCATCACTTCTGCCAGGGAACTCTCTATGAAATCCGGCCTCCCGAAAAAGGGCATCTCCACCAGTATGTAGCGGCTGCCATTCATCGGGAGCGCCCGGCCCGCCGAGACCTCCCCAGGCAGGTCGGCATCCAGGTGATTCTCCATGCCCAGCAGAAGGCGAAAATCCAGCCCCTCCGCCTGTACAAGGGCATTCAGTTCATCTACCAGGCTTCGAATATGGTCAACAGACCAGTCCTCGGTAACGTCTTTGCGATGAGGCGTCGCCAGCATCACCTGGGTGCCATTTTTAGCTGCTGCGCGAGCAATTTCCAGGGAAACGTCCATAGAGGCTGGGCCGTCGTCCACACCCGGCAGTATATGTGCATGCAGATCGTACAAACGCTACCTGCCGAATATTCCCAATTCCCAGCCTCTATATAGAACATGGGTAATCCCAGGAACCGAAAAGACTACCTGAGAATTCGATTCAGTCGTCATCGCGGGTATCAGGCGTTCTATCGCCGGAACTGGATACGCCGGAATCCCTCGGCGTAGGGCACATCTGCACGCTGGCCGATAGTCTGCGCCCTGGCCTTAACAAAGTCCGCCACATCGCGGTCGCCGCCGGATACCTGACTAACATGCTTTTTCAGAGCTTCGATTTTCAGGTCGATAGTGTCCGTGATATCGATAAACTCGTCTGGGGCCTCGGTGCCCCACATGAGAAGATCGCCTACCTTGTGCGGCTCCAGGCCTTCTGCCCTATGTTCGGCATAATGCAGAATATCTCTCGCGTAGGGAAATACGGCGTCCAAGGTCACCTGTCCAGACATACGATGATCGCGATGGAGGTAGAACGTCCGCCTGTGAGGGTCAGTGCAGAATACAACTTCCGGCTGATGTTTTCGCACCGCATGGACTATCTGCCCTCTAAACTCGGTTGTGTCCTCCAGAGCGCCATCCGGGTATCTCAGGTAAATCACTTCCTTGACTCCCAGGGTCTCTGCTGCATTGGCCTGCTCTACTTCACGGATGGCCGCCAAACGCTCTGACGTCATTTCGGGGTCGCTGGTGCCCTTGTCACCGTTGGTGCACAGCACGAACACGACCTCTGTGCCCTCCTTGATCCACTTCCCTATCGTTCCCCCGCACCCTCCTTCCGCATCGTCGGGATGCGGGATAACCACCATAGCCTTTTCGGGTCTATCTATCATTTATTGCTACGCCTTCCATTAATTATCTGCAGGACAGTTGCGCCACATTACTTGTCACGACGCGTTCCCACCTAACATCCGTTGGCCACTTGCCATGGGGCCAGCCCTAGAAACCAGCATGTCCACCACGGCCATGGAGATATGATAATGCTTCGGTGTGTGGCGGGCAACCCGAACACCTCCCTTGAGCGTCGCATCAACAAGCCGCTGCGCTATCGAATACACTATTAGCCACGTCGCTTTCGCTCTGCTACAATCTGTCTGCAGTCGGGGGGGGTGACGAATAAACGCGTGACGGTAACAGACGACTCCGACTTGCCAGCCTAGTATGCTATCAGTCAAACCGGAGTAGTGAATGGAACCTGGCTTACAAGTAAGGAATTTTCGATGGACTGACGTCGAGTCAGTGACGGCTGTCTTTAACGACATCAACAACCTCGGTGATACTGAAAAGGCATTTGACGCCGATTTCATGCTCCAATTCCTTTCCCAACCGGATGTCGATCCACTAGAACGTTGCTTCGTCGCTGAAACCGACGATTTGGTCGTTGGCTTCGTACTTATATCGTACGAGGCCCCCATCGGACGCGCCGTAGCTAGCGGCGGTGTCCTGGGTGATTACCGCAAACAAGGAATCGGTCGCGAACTGCTCAACAAGGCAGTATCTCAGGCCGAAAGCCTCAAAGTCGAAGTACTCCACGTGGAGGTCTCCTCCCAGGGCGATGCCGCCAAGCGGGTGCTGGAGACGGAGGGCTTCCACATGACCAAAGGCTACTGGCAGATGCAGTGGTTGGGAGACGTAAGGCCATCCCCATCCCTGCCGGACGGGTACTCGATACGTCCTTTCGAGATTGGTAAGGACGAAGAGACGCTCACTCAGCTACAAAACGTGGCTTTCGGGGAAAACTGGGGGTTTAGCCCCAACACGGTGGACCAGATTAGCGCCCGCGTTCGCCTGGATAGAATGACGCCCGACGGCATCTTGTTCATAACGGATAATGGCCAACCCGCAGCGTACAACTGGACTATGATTTCGGCTAGCGAATCCAAGGCAACGGGATTCATATCCATGACAGGCGTGCACCCTGACTACAGAGGCAAAGGGCTTGGCAGAGCAATTGTGGCTGCCGGCATGCAATACCTGAAGGCTCAAGGTGTGGACTCCATCGAGCTTGAGGTTGACTCTGAAAATACTCCTGCCAGGGAGCTGTATCTCAAGCTGGGGTTCAAGAAGGTGCACGAGACACTGTGGTACGAAAAGAAATTCCCCACGCGTGTTGGCTAGAGATTCAGCCGGTCTTTTAGAAAGCCGCCGGCAACGTGACCACAGAGCTTTAAGAAATCCTAGGGGCCTGGCAAGTTAGGCTGGCCCGGCAAGTGCTTTACGGCCATATCCTCCGGCAACACCATACCCCCTGAGAATACGATCTTCATCGCCTCCTCCACCGTAAGCTTCGTCTCTATAACTTTATTTTCCGAAACGAATGCCAAGTTGCCTGATGTGGGATTCGGCACCGTGGGAATGTATACCACCAACATGTTTAAGCCATCATCCCTTGGCGAAGGGCAACGGCCGGTAATGAAGCCCAAAGCCAAAAAGCCTTCTCGTGGCCACTCTGTGAAGACAACGCGGCTGAACTGGTGCCCTGATGGAGATACGAGGCTGTCCGTGGCCTGCTTGGCCACGCCGTATATGCTCTTGACTACAGGTATTCTGGAGAGCACAGCATTTTGCCAACCCACTGCCCTGCGTCCGGCCTCAGCTGCTACCAGAAGGCCAATGATATATAGCAAGCCTAAGGTTAACGCCACCCCAACGCCGGGGAAGTCCAGAGGCGTACCCTCAATCCACCTGGTGAGAAGTCCGGTATCACCGCGAAAGATGCCATCGACGTAGCCGAATACGAGGCGGATAACCAGAAAGGTTGCAAGAAGGGGTACTAGAACGAAAAAGCCAGCAGCTATCCTACGCCAGAAGTGACGCTCGCCACGCTGGTAGTAAGAAGGGCGAAGCGGGCTGCCGTTGTTTGAGCCTGGCTCCGATTGAGACTGGTCCCGCCCATTGTTCAATTATCACGCTCCGGCGACGCTTTGCCAACTATCAGCTAGTAGGTCCGAGTAGAAGTCCAGCAGACGGTCTGCAACCCCACTCCAGCTCATCTCTAACGCCTGTGCCCTGGCTGCCCTACCCATGGACTCTTTAAGGGCGGGATTGGCCAGTAACATGTCTAGGCGTTGCGCGAAAGGTTCAGGACAGCGCCAGGGTATTAGATAACCAGTTTCGCCTTGCTTAATGAACGTTTTAAGTCCACCGACTCTGGAAACCACTACCGGCGTTCCGCAGGCCATAGCCTCTAAGGCCACCAGCCCGAAACTCTCGTAATACGACGGCAGCACAAATGCGTCGGCTGCGCTATAAAAATCAGGTAGCATTTCTTGAGGAACCGATCCTGTGAAGGTTACCTTCCCCTCAATGCCCAGTCGCTCGGAGAGGCCCTTGAGCCTTTCCAGTTCGGCGTCGTCCTCCAGGCTACCCCCGACGATTACCAGCCTGGTATCCTCAGAGTCTTCTAGAAGCTTGACTGCTTCCAGCAGGATTTCGATACCCTTGAGAGGCTCTATGCGCCCCACATATAGGATAACCCGATTCTCCTCTAATCCCAACTTCTGTTTTGCCTCGTCTTTGTCCCTGGGATAGAACAACTCCAAATCCACACCGGCAGGTACGACTTTGATCTTGGCCCTGGATGCCTGATAAAGCCCAATCAGGTCGTCCTTCTCCATTTCAGTGGACACCACTAGCCCGTCCGCGCTTTCCATGACTTTGCGCTCGACGTTGGCCCTGATTTCAGACTCTTGCTCTCCAGCACGGGCGCGCATCTTAGTCTTGGCCAGGGTGTGGAAGGTAGCCACATGGGGCACATTCCACTTTTGGCTCAAAGCCATGCCAACCCGCCCGGAAAGCCAGTAGTGGCTGTGTATCAGGTCGTAGTCGATACCCTGGCTGGAGCGGAAAGAGTCCATAGCGTTTAAGAACTCTGGTATGAACTGGTACAGGTCCTGTTTGGTCGTATCGTAAGGACCCGCCTTGAGGTGCACGACCCTGGCACCCTCACCCAACTGGACGATCTGTGGGTCCGAGGGGTCGTGATAGCGGGTAAACACGTCCACCTGGTGCCCACGCTTGCCAAATTCGCGTGCCAACTGCATGACGTACACATTCATGCCGCCGGTATCTTTTTCGCCGAGGCGCGCCACGGGACATCCGTGGAAGCTCAACAACGCCAGTCTACGCATACATTACTCCGCCTGATTCTTACCGGGTCAGGGCCTTCCCCCAGGGAATTAGAGGCCCCAATCGCGTGGAATACACCGACACCCCAGCACAGGGGTTGAAAAAGAATTCTGGATGAGGTCCTATTTTCGAAGCCAAGCCCGCCTGCCCTCAGGGTTATACGAAACGGACCTAACGCTTAATTGTCATCTGGTAAACAATCTGATTCTGTCCACCAAGATCATATTTATACCGTTCAGTTCCTCTTAGGAAATCAAATGTGCTCTTGCCCTTTTCCACGGCCTCTTTAAGGCACAGGGCCTTGTTCAGAAGCCCAACGCTTAGAGACGAATACTCAGGATCGTAGCCACTATTATAAAGCAGGTACGCGTCGCCGTAGTCAAAGGCGATACAGGAGGCAACGCGAATGTTGTCAACCTCCAGGAAGAAAAGCTTGAATATGCCCTTATCCGCTAGCCTTACAGCCATATCCTTGAAAAAAAGCTCCCGCTCCTCCGTCAAGAAGTCGTCCTTGTCATGACTGCTGGCGCGCATAAGCCGGAAAAACTCCGGCATGTACTCAGCTAACGTAGCAGGGTCTTCGCACGAGTACTGACGAGCGTTATCTCCCGCCTCAAGTCTCCGCAACTTCCGGCGCAACTCGTGGCGATCTTTCTTGCGCAACCCTGCCTGGTATTCCTCCCAAGTTGGCGTCAACGCAGCAAACGGAGAAACATCCTCCTCCGTGATCTCGGTCTGGAACCCTTTCTGGTCTGCCAGCGCCTTGAGATGGGCCAAAGTCATAGAGTTCCCCCGCAAGGACTTGAGCTCAAATGTGTGCCAATCAAGCTCAACCAGATGCTCACAGAGCACGTTAAAGAACTCGGCCTCGTTGCCTTTTCTCACCAGGAAGTCGTGATAATCAAACAGGTCGGTGTCGCCGAGGAAGGACAGCACCCCATCCGTTAACATCAGAGGCGCGATGCCTATCAGCTCCTGACCCTGCCTGACTGAGACTATATGCAGGTTTGCCTCTTGCCCGAAATGCTCCCACCAGAGCTTTTGCCACAATGGCGTAATAAATATCGTATCGGCGGCCGTCTCCGGTAATAGCTGCTCCCATTCCGCCTGCAGGTTGTCGAACCCCTCCAACTGAACGGTAAGGGGCATCAATTAATCTCTTTCAGCAAATTAAAAAATTCCTGTCGATCCGCCGCCTGGGTTTTGAGCCTGCCCCTGGCTGACGACGTAACTATTCTGCTACCTGGCTTCTTAACGCCCCTCAACGACATGCACATGTGCTCTGCGCTGATAACGGCGGCGACACCGTCGGGCTCAAGAGTCTTATTAAGCGCCTCCACCAACTGGTCCGTGAGGCGCTCTTGGATCTGAGGACGCCGCGCCAATATGTCCACTGCGCGGGCAAGCTTCGAAGCACCTACTACACGTCCCCTGGGAATATACCCAACGTGGGCGGTACCGAAGAACGGGAGGAAATGATGCTCGCATATCGAGAAGAAAGGGATATCTCGCAAAACCACCAGTTCCTGGTGACCTTCTTCGAATCCTGTGGAGAGAACATCTGCCGGGTCTTCCTCTAGGCCTGAGAAGAATTCCGCGTACATTTCGGCGACTCGCCTTGGGGTTTCTTGCAGTCCCTCTCTGGTAGGATCGTCCCCCAAGGCCTCGATTATCGAGGAGACCGCGCTCTTTATCTTTTCCTGGTCTATCAACTAGCCTAACTCCAAGGCCCGCTCCACCGCTTCAAGCTGTGGGGGGTACTCATCCATAAAAACCGGCTCCATGGAACTGGCAAGGTCTGGGTCTTTAAGGCCCGTCCCGGTCAGAACGCAGACGATCTTATTGTCGTTGAGATGCACGCCGTTGCGGGAAAGTTTTAACAGTCCTGCCACGGAGGCAGCTGAGGCCGGTTCGCAGAATATGCCCTCTTGCCTGGCCAGCATCTGGTAGGCTTCCATGATTTCATCGTCTGTAACGGAGTCGATCATGCCATTAGACTCGTCCCTGGCCTTAACGGCGCTTTCCCAACTGGCGGGATTACCAACCCTGATGGCGGAGGCAATAGTCTCTGGCTTCTCAATAGGATGGCCCTTGACGATGGCAGCAGCGCCTTCGGCCTGGAAGCCCATCATTTTCGGGAGGGTGGCCGTCCACTCCATCTGCCGGGCCTCAACGAAGCCCTGCCAATAAGCGGTGATGTTCCCGGCATTCCCCACAGGGACACAAAGGTAATCGGGAGCCGTTCCCAGGTCTTCAACGATCTCAAATGAGGCAGTCTTTTGACCTTGGATTCTGTACGGGTTCAGCGAATTTACGAGGATTATGGGGTGCTTCGCAGTCAACTCACGAACGATCTTAAGTGCGTCGTCGAAGTTTCCGTCGATGAGAACAATGCGGGCCCCGTAGGTTATCGCCTGGGCTAACTTGCCTCTGGCAATATTGTTCTTGGGGACAAAGACTGTGGTCTGAAGGCCGCAGTAGGCGCCGTAGGCTGCTGCCGATGCGCTGGTGTTACCGGTAGAGGCGCAGACGATGCTCTCGCCGCCCTCTTCCATGGCCTTGGCTACCGCCAGCACCATCCCGCGATCTTTGAAAGAGCCGGAGGGGTTGCAACCCTCTAGCTTGAAGTACAACTCGTTGCATCCGACCTCTTGCGATATGGTCCTGGACCTTACAAGAGGGGTGTCCCCCTCGCCAAGCGTGAACATTGGCGTTTTTTCGTTCACGGGGAGATAGCTTTTATAGCGCTCCAGGACTCCTCTAATCATGTCGCTCCGTTGTGCGGAAGTCCGCCGTAGGTTGGTCGTAACCGTCTCCACTCAGGTCTACTGAAACCGTTAGATGCATGCCGATGTCAGAAAGGTGCTCGGAAGGGCCTTCTAATGGGCCGGAGGCTCTACGAATACTGGACACGCCATGCCTGAGTGCAGACGCCGCTAAATGTGATTGTGCTGCGCATCAAAGGAACCCGAGGGCCCAGAGCGCCACCGTTTTCCTTCAGATAATATGTATTTTCCTGTTGCACCATAATAGGATACTTCAGATGAGCCTCTCAGTCCAATATTGGTATTGGCCAAATCAAGAGGTATTTCCATGGCATTTTAGGTATTCTCAACCTGTTCTCCACCCGAGTAAAATGGGATTGTGCCTCTTCTTCGGAACCTAACTGGCTGAACCAGGCTGATTTGGCATTATTTCACCCCTTCAACCCGAGCACTATGCGCTTGAAGGCCGACCACACAAGGCCTACAATATAGGTGTGCCTTAAAGCATTGGTATCGGGGGCGCAATACGCTCACGAGCCAGTGGAATTTGCTCAGGAGGTGGTTGTCGTGGACTTGCGTATCTTCACAAGGAACATCGAACTGAACTCCGAGGCCGAACAGTACATTGACAAGAAGCTGGACAGGCTTAACAGGCACTTACGGGGCAGCGTGGACGCCAAATTGGAACTCTCCCGCACAACAACTCGGTCCGAAGGAGAGAAGGTCATGGCGCAAATGACCATTTCGGCTGCAGGCAGCACCCTCAGGGGACAGGAGGCTGGCCTAAACCTGTTCGCGGCGATGGATGCAGTGACGGACGTTATGGACCGCCAAATACGCCGATATAAGACTCGCGTATCGAAGTCCAACAAGAGGGATTCAGTCCGAACCCCGGACCCCGTGTCTGAGGGGACTATCGACCTGCAAAACGAAATACCTGAAGACGCCGTTGTGGCTGAATTTGGGCAGGTGGTAAGGTCCAAGCGTTTCCCAATGAAACCCATGGCAATAGAAGACGCCATTGTGGAAATGGAGCTTCTTGATCACGATTTCTTCCTGTTTCAAAACATAGAGACGGAAGGCTTCAACGTCATCTATAAACGGACCGACGGTGATTACGGGTTGATTGAACCCGAGGCGTCTTAATAATTCATGGCCCGTAGGAAGCACGGCTCTAATCATTCGGCTGAGATGTCTGCCCTAATGGAGTCAGGTACATGAGCAAACTAATGGACCAGGACCCGGATGTAGGTCGGGCCATTCAGAACGAAATCGATCGCGAACGCAACACGATCAATCTGATTGCGTCGGAGAACTACGCCAGCAAGGCGGTGCTTGAGGCCCAGGGCAGCGTAATGACGAACAAGTACGCTGAGGGCTACCCAGGCCGGCGATACTACGGCGGCTGCGAATTCGTGGATGTTGCAGAGAGTCTGGCCATCGAGCGAGCCAAAAAGCTGTTTGGGGCCGAACATGCAAACGTTCAGCCCCACAGCGGCGCGCAAGCCAATATGGCCGCCTATTTTGCCACCATAAGCCCTGGCGATACTGCCATGGGCATGAGCCTGGACCACGGTGGCCACCTGACCCACGGGGCCTCGGTTAGCTTCTCAGCAAAGATTTACAATTTCGTAGCCTACGGGGTCGACAGAGATACGGAGTTAATAGACTATGATGAGGTGGAGCGGCTGGCCAAGGAGCACAGGCCCAAGCTCATCGTCACAGGAGCGTCAGCCTACACCCGCATCATTGACTTCGGGCGTTTCAGGAAGATCGCCGACGAAGTAGATGCCAAACTCATGGTGGACATGGCCCACATAGCAGGGCTGGTTGCGGCGGGCGAGCACCCCTCTCCCCTGCCCGACGCAGAGATAGTCACGTCAACTACTCACAAGACACTGAGGGGGC
>MUCK01000024.1 GCA_002816705.1 SAR202 cluster bacterium Casp-Chloro-G4 | reverse complement strand
AAACTATACAATCAACAGATCAGAGAGCTCGCCAATTCAGCCGATTCTCTCCACTAAGTTTTCTGTCCCACTTCGCTGAATGACAACATATGAACTGGAAATTCGGCAGTCAAGTTTGCCATTCGCCGTATGACAGAGGCGTCTATGCTTAGAAATGGAAACCTTAACCACAGGCGGCTGAATCCTGACAAGGTTCGTCCGCGACGGACCGCTGCTCCGGCTTCGCCGACAAAAAGAAAAGCCCCTGAGATTAGAAACCTCAGGGGCCTTAATCGCCTAATTATTCATGGTTGCGGGGACAGGACTCGAACCTGTGACCTTTGGGTTATGAGCCCAACGAGCTGCCGCTGCTCCACCCCGCGCCGTTAAAGCTGGTGGCACACGGCCACCAACTGAAAACCTTCAAAAACTGAAAATATCCTGCATTAACAAAAAGTAAATAACCCTTAATGTGGGTCAAGTCCTCGGTTTATTAGTACCGCTCAGCTGAACACATTGCTGCGCTTACACCTGCGGCCTATCAACCCGGTAGTCTACCGGGAACCTTACTCTCTAATTAAAGAGACGGGAGATCTAATCTTGGAGTTGGCTTCGCGCTTAGATGCTTTCAGCGCTTATCGCATCCAGACATGGCTACCCGGCTATGCTCCTGGCGGAACAACCGGTACACCAGAGGTCCGTCCTTCCCGGTCCTCTCGTACTAGGGAAAGCTCTCCTCAAATCTCCTGCGCCCACGACGGATAGAGACCGAACTGTCTCACGACGTTCTGAACCCAGCTCGCGTGCCGCTTTCACCGGCGAACAGACGGACCCTTGGGACCTTCTTCAGCCCCAGGATGCGGCGAGCCGACATCGAGGTGCCAAACCACGCCGTCGATGTGAACTCTTGGGCGTGATCAGCCTGTTATCCCCGGGGTAGCTTTTATCCGTTAAGCCACGGCCCTTCCACTCGGAACCGTAGGATCACTTTGCCCGACTTTCGTCCCTGCTCGACTTGTAAGTCTCACAGTCAAGCTCCCTTATGCCAATGCACTCTATAGGTGATTTCCATCCACCTTGAGGGAACCTTTGGGCGCCTCCGTTACCTTTTAGGAGGCGACCGCCCCAGTCAAACTGCCCACCTGGCAGGGTCCTCCGATTGCTACGGAGTTAGGGCCGAAATTAGAGAAGAGCGGTATTTCAAGGGCGACTCCACCCGAACTAGCGTCCGGGCTTCATAGTCTCCCGCCTATCCTACACATCTATAACCACAGTCCACTGCCAAGCTACAGTAAAGCTCCACGGGGTCTTTTTGTCCTGTCGCGGGTAGCCCGCATCTTCACGGGCCTTGCAATTTCACCGAGTCCTTCGTTGAGACAACGCTCAGGTCGTGACGCCATTCGTGCGGGTCGGAACTTACCCGACAAGGGGTTTCGCTACCTTAGGACCGTTATAGTTACGGCCGCCGTTCACCGGGGCTTCGATTTAAAGCTTTGTCCCGAAGGACGAACCTCGCCTCTTAACCTTCCGGCACTGGGCAGGCGTCAGCCCCTATACATCAGCTTTCGCTTTAGCAGAGACCTGTGTTTTTGATAAACAGTCGCCTGAGCCTGTTCACTGCGACCGGCAAGGGCTTCAACCAGCAAGTGGCTTGACCCTCCCGGCACCCTTTCTCCCGAAGTTACAGGGCTAACTTGTCGAATTCCTTAACGAAGGTTCTCTCGTTCACCTGGGGACACTTACCCCTGCCCACCTGTGTCGGTTTGCGGTACGGGCACTAATGGCTCTAGCAACGAAGATTTTCTTGGTGGCATAGGATCAATGGAATTCCCCCGGGTATTATCCCTGGAGTTTTCACCCCCCTCAGCTCCCAGGACGGATTTGCCTATCCCAGTCATTGCCTACAGGGGCAAACGCACCATGTCCAGTGGGCGCGCTCCACCTACCTTCCCACGTCCCTCCTCTGCCTTAAAACGATCCAATAGTGGTGCAGGAATTTTGACCTGCTGTCCATCGCCTTCGCTGTCCGCTACGGCTTAGGACCGACTTACCCTACGCTGATCAACGTTGCGTAGGAAACCTTGGGCTTTCGGTGTCTAGGATTCTCACCTAGATTGTCGCTACTCATGCCGGCATTCTCACTTCTCAGCGCTCCACCAGGCCTTACGGCTCCAGCTTCAACGCCCTGACAACGCTCCCCTACCGATCCGCCATAAAGACGAATCCCGCAGCTTCGGTGGTGAACTTTAGCCCCGTTACATTTTCGGCGCAGGAGCCCTCGACTAGTGAGCAATTACGCACTCTTTAAAGGGTGGCTGCTTCTAAGCCAACCTCCTAGTTGTCTTGGGATTCCCACTTCCTTTCACACTTAGTTCACACTTCGGGACCTTAGCTTGCGGTCTGGGCTGTTTCCCTCTCGACAATGGAGCTTATCCCCCACTGTCTCACTCCCAAGGAACATTTTATGGCATTCGTGGTTTGGTTGGGTTTGGTAAGCTCACGCCCCCTAGCCCATCCAGTGCCCTACCTCCACAAAACTACCTTGAGGCTGTACCTAAATACATTTCGGGGAGAACCAGCTATCTCCGGGTTCGATTGGCATTTCACCTCTACCCACAGCTCATCCCAGCACTTTGCACCGTACACGGGTTCGGCCCTCCACTCAGTACTACCTGAGCTTCAGCCTGGCCATGGGTAGCTCACCCGGTTTCGGGTCTAATCCAGACAACACATCGGCCATATTGGAAACTCCATCTCTGCCTTCCATCCATTGCACTTCTTTGGATCACCGAAGTGACCCGCCGTCGCACGCAGGACATCCGTCATCAACTTTGTTCCCAACCGATTCACGCCCTATTCGGACTCGCTTTCGCTACGGCTCCGGAACTTCTATTCCTTAACCTAGCTGCCTAAATTAACTCGCCGGCTCATTCTTCAATAGGCACGCAGTCAGCCTGGCCGAAGCCACGCCTCCTACGGCTTGTAAGTCTACGGTTTCAGGTCTATTTCACTCCCCTCCCGGGGTTCTTTTCACCTTTCCCTCACGGTACTGGTTCACTATCGGTGGCCAAGGGTATTTAGCCTTGGAGGGTGGTCCCCCCAGATTCCCACAGAATTTCACGTGTTCCGTGGTACTCAACAACACTCCAGGAGCCTAAATCTTTTCACCTACGGGACTATCACCCTCTGCGGTCGCTCTTTCCAGATTCATTCAGCTAAGATTTAGGTTTCTTACTCCTTGCTATCACTGGGGTTTAAGCAGGTGTGTGTTACAACCCCCATCGGACATAGGACCCCAGTCCGTTAAGCCCGATAGGTTTAGGCTCTTCCCCGTTCGTTCGCCACTACTAGGGGAATCTCGTTAGATTTATTTTCCTCGGGGTACTTAGATGTTTCAGTTCCCCCGCTTACCTTCCGCCGAGGCGGATATCCTGATATGACTCAGGATGGGTTTCCCCATTCGGGAACCCCCGGCTAAGCTCGCCAGACAGCTAACCGAGGCTTTTCGCAGTCTTGCCGCGCCCTTCTTCGGCCCTTGGCCCCAAGGCATCCACCGTAGACCCTTAATAACTTGACCCACATTAAGGATTATTTACTTAACTCGGTATTGTTAATTTTAATTCGCAGGACATATTCAGTTGTTAAAGAACTAAAAAAAGACGGCGGGTAAACCCACCGTCAGGGGGGTTACCTAGAAAGCTGTGTGCTAGTTCTTGGTAATATTCATTTTGACACTAAGGGAAATTATATCTACTGCTCCCAGGGGAGTCAAGGGTTTTAATTAGGCTTTCCAAGATTCGACCGAACTCTATTATTCACTCTTTAGTTTGTCGCGCTACGCGCCTTAATAGGCGGGCGTAGGGGCGTATTGCCTGGCTGAACCCTCATACTTTTTCGGATCCTGTATCAAAAAATTCTTGGGACTGAAGGTCAGGAATAACGTAAGCAAATTCCAACTTAAGAGGATAACGCGCTCAGGAGCCCAAGCCCACCAGTATCTTACCCCGGCAATTGGCAACAAACCTATGAACTGGTCTCCAATTTCTGGTCGCCTATTAATTAAGGGAAGAATCAATTTCGGCACTGGTTTTTGGCGAATGGCCTCCCTGATGTCTGAGGCCTGTCGGGACAGCGGGGAAGCGATATGACGGCGGCGCTGTGCTTTGCTGTTGACGAATTGGGTATAATCTCCCCAAAACATTATGCCCAGTGGTGACGAAATGTGTGCACTGAACGTACAGTTGAAGCAGGATGAAGAGTTGGTCTTCGAAACGGTAAGAGCCGTTTTAACCAGCCAACGCCTGCTGGCAAACTTGGATAAAAGGAATAGGGATGTAGTTACCGACGATGTTTCCCTGGGGAAAGTGAGCAACTTCAAGAAGGCTAGCGGTGGCCAGGAGAGCCGGATGAATATGGCCCTCAAACTCTTGGGAGTTGGCGTATTTCTCATGCTGGTCCAGTTGGTGGCAACGAACGTCATGCCTAACCTAATGGAACTGCTGCTGTTTTTGGCGGGAGCTCTGGGCATCGTCGTAAGCCTATACCTGATTCTGGGAAGCCTGCTCAGAGTTAAGCCTTATACCTCGGTGGTATTCTCCGTGATTGGATCTCGGGACGTGCCGGTGTTTTTCTCCGGTGCGGAAAGCGCCGAAGCCGACGAGTTGATAAAACTCTACGTTCGGACTAAACGCGACTTCACCATCACCTGACCATACGATTACTGAATTAGGCGATCAGACTTCATCCGACGACGGATTCTCTCCTCGGAATGCGGATATGATCATGGACACCAGTAGTAGACCTGCCGCTACCAGGTAGGCCTTACCCAACCCCGCAACGAAAGCCTGCTTTATTCCTTCTCCCCCGTCCTCTGTAACTGCGGCCAGACTTGGCTCGAAACCCATCGATCCCATAATTAGCGTTACGACGGCGGTCGTCATGGATATGCCGGCCAGGCTGGCGGAGGTTCGAGTCAGATTAAGAAAAGCCGATGCCGAGCTGAATCTCTCGCTAGGAACGGCCGTCAGAATGGCGCTGGTATTTGGAGACGAGAAGATCCCTACGCCGATACCGTGCACCAGCATACCGGCGATGATGTAGGCGCTGGTAGAGTCCACAGTGAGCCTTGAGAACATGAGTATGCCCACCCCGGACAGCCCCATCCCTGCCACCGTCAGCCACCGGGTGCCTACCTTGTCCGAGAAGCGCCCGCTTATAGGCCCAAGGACGGCAATGCTAATTGCGCCAGGCACCATTAGGAGGCCTGCCCTGCTGGGCTCCAGTCCCAGTCCTTGCACCAGGTAAAAGGGCAAAAGAAAGAAGACTGACGACATCCCCATAAAGGACAGGAAACGTGCGGATACGCCCAGGGAGAATACACGGCTCCTGAAGAAGTTTAGGTCCAGCATGGGGTCTTTGGTTCTGCTCTCCCACCACACGAATGCTGCAAATAGGAAGAGAGTGACAGCGAATCCTACCAGGATCACCGGAGAATCCCATCCCACCCTGTGTCCGTTGGTAATTGCCACCAGGAAGCTGATAAGAGCAGCGGCAGATAAGCCGGCGCCCAGCCAATCGAACCGAACTGGGCCCCTATCCTTCGCTCCAACCTTGGCTTGCAGCACCAGCACCGCAAAAATCAGGGCGCCAACGCCGACAGCTGATCCGAATAAGAATACTGACCTCCACCCCAGGGTGCTCACAAGAAGGCCGCCTAGGGTTGGACCGCCAATGGCCCCCGCGCCGATGATGGACATGTACAAACCCAGGGCTTTGCCTCGCTCGCGCTCTGGGAATATGTCCGCCACCATAGCCATTCCGTTGGCTTCGATCCCAGCGACTCCGATGCCCTGCACCAGTTTGGCGGCAACGATTACGGGAAAGGCCTCTGCCGTTCCGCCGACCAGCGCTCCGGTGATGAAGACGGCGAAGCCCCCCATGTAAACGGCTTTTCGCCCGACGATGTCCGATAGGCGACCCAACGGCATGTACGTGATGCTGGTCACCAGGATATAGCCCAAGGCGATCCACTGGGCCGTCGGCAGGTCAGCCCCAAACTCCTCGGCGATGCGCGGAAGAGCTATGTTTATGCCAGACTGATCTGCCACGACCAGAAAAAGGCCAAGCCCAATGGATGTGAACGCCCACCACTTGTAGTGCGGGCTTCGGGCCACGGCGCTGACCGGGTCCAGGGTCAGGCGCACGTTATGGCCTTTTGAAATCTATAAAGACGGTTCAAGCGGTCTACTGACCCGGCACGATGAGTCTACGAAGGGTGTGCTTGCGGTTGCTTGTGTATGGCCGAACCTCGTCAGCCCATCGTCCCTTTTCAGATGCTTCCATCCAGGCGTCGCTAGACATGACGTCGGGACTCTCGACCTCGTACATAGCGCTAAAGGTCGGCTCGCCCTCTACAACCATCGTGCGGCGCTCACCGCCGATGGCCAGCACCAGCTCTTGTGTCTTGAAGCGGGCAATGGATATAACGCCCGGGACCTTGCTCAGAAGCGGAACGTGCTCCGTGTCATAAACTTCGTGGAAAAGCTGCTCCTTTTCTGGAGCAACGTCCATTCTGGCTGTGAATATGTAGTTACCTTGAAACGGCATCTTTCTCTCCTCAATAATCGAGTCAATGGCTTGAAATTACGCGGGGATTATACCAGAGGCTTCCTTTCTTTATAGGGGCGTACTTGACAGCCTACCTCACTCCTCTACAATTGGGCTGCAAACCGCTTAAATAACGTTTTCAGCGCCATATAGGAGGCACGCATGATAAAGAGATTCGGAAGCCTGTTCGCGGGTCACATAGACCTGCCGGACATGGGGTTCGACGCTACACCGGCCAACGAAAGGTTTTATTCCAACGAAAAGCTGGTGACGGTGTTTGAGAAGACAGACGCCATCGCAACGACCATGGACAAGAAGGGGTACGACACCTTCTGGATGGCCGAGCACCACTTCCAGCGCGAGGGGTACGAGTGCATCCCCAACCTACTTATGGAAGCCGTACACCTGTCTCACATCACCAAGAACATTAAGATCGGTTGCGGCTTTAACGTCGCGCCTATGTGGCATCCGCTGCGCCTGGCCGAGGATTACGCCACCGCCGATATCCTGACCGGCGGTCGGACCATCTTTGGCGTTGGTCGCGGCTACCACACCCGTGAGGTTGAGGTATTCGGTGCGCCAATGATTGACGGTGACGCCAACCGGGAGCTGTTTGAAGAGCAGGTGGACATAATCTTTAAGGCCTTCAAAGAGGAGTCCTTTTCCCATCAGGGCAAGTATTACACCCTTCCCCCCAGCGTTCCTTACAGAGGCTATCAACTGGAGGAAATCACCCTGGTTCCAAGGCCTGTGAACCCTGTCGAGTGCTGGCAGCCCGTGGTCAGCGCCAGCGAGCGCGGCCTGAATTTCATGGCAAAGCACGGCATCAAGGGCATCATCGGCGGAGGAGCGGCCACTGGTGGAGCCGCGTCTTCAGTTGTGAAAGCATGGCAAGATGTGCAGGCCAAGCACGGTCGTGAGCAGGAGCTAGGCGAGGACCTCATCGTGGGGATATCGATTTACATCGCGGAGAGCCCGGAAAAGGCAATCGAGGATTGCAGGAAGTATTTCCAGGAGAACATGAAGATGTTCGGTCCTCTAGGTTTCGTTAGAGGCCTCACCGACGATCAGATCAGCGCGTTGGGCGATCCCAAGCGCATCAACTCTGCCGGGCTGCCGACAATTGAGCAGGCTATAGACTCCGGCGCGTGGCTGGTCGGCACGCCCGAGATGATCACCGAGAAGCTGATGGAAATTCAGAAGCAGTACCCCGGCCTCGAAGAGATTAATTTGGGTCTGCCGGTGGGTACGCCGCAGAGTGTAATAATCGAGCAGTTAGAGCAGTTCTCCGAGGAGGTCATGCCGGCGTTCAAGAGTAAGAGGACGGAGCCGGTGACCGCCGACGATTAGCCTGCGTTTCTAGATTCCCACCATTGGTAATACCTGGAGGGCGGAAGTTTACCGGACAGCCAAAGGTCCCTGGCGCTGGTGAATTCGCCCTCCACCTTTATTCGGAATTCGTCGATACCAGAATCGTTGACAAGCACAAGGTCGGCCGCGGGCTCTCGATCCTGCCATTTTCGCTGGCTGGCCAGCCTCTGGTTGGCGTCATCCTCGCTCATCTGGTTCCGCTCCATAAGCCGTGCGCGGGCCACCTCATCCTCGCAGGCCAAAAGCCACACCTGGTTACACCACCGGCCATATCCGCCTTCAATGAGGTTAACGGCCTCCAGTAGCGCCACGTCTTCAGCCCCAAGAGATACGTTCCACTCGTCCACCACGTCCTTGATGGCCTTCGCGATATCGCCGATAGCTGTGGTTAGCCTGCTCATCTCCACGGGGTTGCCGAATACCTTAGAGCCCAAGACTTTGCGGTCTACGAAACCGTCCTCGCCCACAACCTCATTGCCAAAGGCGGCCACGATGCGGTCGAATGCAGGCTTGCCAGGGTCGTACAGCCGATGCACCAGGCGGTCGGCATCGCAGTGGGTCGCCCCCAGTGCAGTGATGGCCTCGCATGCAATACTCTTGCCTGCGGCTATGGAGCCCGTTATCCCTATGATGAGTGGCATTTTTCCTGTTCTCACGTACTAAACGTTTGCTAGTGAACTGGATAATACCCTGGAGTGCATTTGCTGCCAAGTCCGCTGGCTACGCTAGAATAAAAGTCGTCAATAGTTTTCGCGATGGCACCGGTTCCATCTAGCGAAAGCTGTACAGGGAAATCGAAAGGACACCGCAATTGAATTTTCATCATTCGAGTCGGATAACGATATTTTTCGTTGCCCTAATTGCCCTCCTGGCTGTCGCTTGTTCCAGAGAGGAACCAGCGACCACTAAAGTTCTGGAAGATTCGTCAACTAATAGCCAACCAACGTATGTCCCTCCACCAACATCCACGAGTTCTATACAGTCTCCGTACGTAGGGCAAGAGACCAGAAAGATTAAATTCTTGTCACCCCAGGATATCGAGGGCCTGCTTCACGGCGCAGGAACTCCTTTTGGTGGATTGGCCAAGCCTGCGGAATTGAACGGTTATCCGGGCCCACGTCACGTATTGGACGCAGTAGAGTCTGGAGAGTTTCATACGACTGGCGAGCAACTTGAACAGGTTGAACACCTTTACGAAGGTATGCGTACCGAAGCGATTGGAATTGGAGAGCTTATAGTTGAGCTTGAAGAATCCATTGATAATGCTTTTTCGAGTGGCATTGTCACAGAAGAATCACTAAGAGATATGGCCTTGGAGAGCGGTGACCTTTATGGCCGTCTAAGAGTAATTCATCTGAGCACGCACCTGTCTATGATAGACGTCCTGACTCCATCTCAGGTTGTCCAATACAATTCGTTAAGAGGCTATGCTTCGGGTGACGACCCATGTGCAAAGGTTCCGGCGGGCCACGACCCAGAGCTATGGAAGATGCACAATAATTGTCAATAAGTCTTGCTTTCGCTGAGTAAGGGGTTATGACTCCTAATTTGTTTGCCTGAGGGGCTTTATGCAAATAGACTCCAAAGACCTGGAACGCTTCGAACTGGGCGGCATCCTCGGGGAGGGCGCTGATCTAGAAGTGTTCGCCGCTACGGATACGCAGACTGGTGCGTCCGTGGTTGTAAAGCGGCCCCACCCGACTTTGCTGGAGCGAGGCCAGCACCGGGCCGTGGAGAGGCGGACTGCGGAGGCTATTGGCATTAAGGACCGTCTGGGAGAGGGACTGCCTCACGTTGCGCAAATGCTTGCGTACACTGCCCAGGAGTCGCACGCGGGCTACTTCGGCGACGGCATAGACGAGCGATACACGGTGCTAGTCGACGCCAGGGCCGTGGGGGTGCCGCTGGTGGGCAGCGCGCTGGACGGCATCAAGCGTCACCCCATTGGGTTGCCTCAGAACCTTTTCGCGCTGCATCCAGTCAACGCTCATCCTGAAAAGGGCGCCTTCACCATCGCGGGGGAGATTTTGGCGGTCGCCGAGGCGTTCCATTCGCAGGGTGTGGTGTTACTGGACCTGCGGCCCCAGAATATTTTCTTCGATCCCTCCACCGCGTGCATCAATGTCATAGACGTGGGCAACATCACCGAGGCGCGGGAGGCCACTGGACGGCACGCTGCGCTGGACATGCATGACTTCTACCTGGAACTGCTCAAGTGGTACGTGCCTTCGGTAGCTCCTCCGCAAGACGCGGCTGCTTACGCCGAACCGCACGGCATGGACTCAGTCACGCAATTCAATGGCGACTTGGATTTACTATCGAGGGGGTTCGCTGCGAATGTTTCCAGTGACGGGGGAAACGAAGCTCGCACCATGTTGGAGCGGATTCGGTCTCGGTCCTACTCAGGCGTTGGCGATTTCCGAACCGACCTGGATAAGCTGATGAGTAGCCTGTCGGACGAGTACCAGGGCCACGCCGGAACGCCATTGGCTGAGGTATGGCAGGAGGCCGCTGGCCTTATGGCTGCGCCTTACTGGAGCCAGTTCCTGTTCTCGCCGGAAGACATGGCGCCGTTCCTGGTCCAATAATTGGCAGAGGCGAAGATTTTCCCCCTTTGGTCTCGGCGCTAGTCGGACTCTATAATTGAAGGAAGTCGCAGGCTCCTGTCTATGGGGCTGAGTTCCGGGATTTCCTTACTGCTGCTGACACCCATTTCCTTGAATCTTCGGGCGGACGGCATGACAGACCTTTCCAATGAGCCGACGCTGCTATTGAACGCGTCTACAGCACTACTTAGTGACTTTCCAACTCTGGAATAGTGGTCCGCCCAGGTCTGCAGCCTATCGTGTATTTCCTTACCCATCTCGCTGATTTTTCTCGCGTTTTCTGCGAGACGCTCTTCCCTCCAGCCGTGCGCCACGGTAAGCAGTAGCGACATAAGTGTGGCGGGGGATGCGATAATTACCTTTTGGCCGAATGCGTAATCTAGTAGATTTGCATCCTCTTGCAGTGCTGGCCCGAGAAAGAATTCTCCGGGCAGGAACAGGACGACAAACTCCGGGGTGTACCCGAGGGCATCCCAGTACGACTTTCGAGCTAGCTCTGTAACTCGATCTTTGACGAGCCTTGAATGGCGCTTTAAGGCCACAGCCTTGGCTTCCTCCGTATCCGAATTCAAGGAATCCAGATACGCGTCAAGCGGTGTCTTGGCATCTACTACGATACGTCTTTCATTGGGAAGCATGACCACCATGTCCGGCCTAAGATTCGATCCCTCAGAAACTAAGGAAGCCTGTTCCTGGAAGTCACAACGGTCCACCATCCCGGACAGCTCAGCCACGCGTCGGAGGGTCAGCTCTCCCCAGCGTCCTCGGACCTGTGGTGTTCGGAGGGCCTGCGTCAATCCTCTGGTCTCGCCGGCCAGCCTGTTTTGGCCTTCCGTCACGCCGGCCATGAGCTGCCGGATTCCGCCATAATCTGACTGAACGTCCTTTTCAATTTTGCTCAGATGCTCGGCGAGCGGCTTAACGAGACTTTCCACGTTCTTGCCTGCGCTCTTAAGGAAGTCCTCGGAATTTTGCCTCAAGGCATCCGTGGCCAAGACTTTGAAAGCATTGGACATGTTTTCGTGTTCCTCTGCCTGCTTTGAGGCGTTGCCCTTAAGGGCTGACCACTTGACTAGGCCACCTATCAATGCGCCTACGACCAAACCACAGACTAATAGGACAAGCGAAATTATCTCCATAGCGGCCTCTCATCTAATTCATGGCATCTTATTAGCCCAATAACTGCTTGTTACTGAAAAATATCCTCGGGCAGGAAAGCGGAGACGGTTACGTTGGGCAGGTCCACAATGTTGCTTATCTTGAGGTCCACGGCCACGCTGCATATAACGTAAGCCTGTTCTGGACTGAATCCGCGCTCACCCAACAGTTGGATCATATTGATGATTGCGCTGCGGGCGGCCAGAGTCAGGTTCTCGCCTTCGTTAACGCCGTCTTCCCTTATTGGCATGCCCATAGTTGCGATAAAGTTTCGTGGCGCTGCCCACTCAGGCGGTAGAAAGTAGCCTGGATGGGAAAATCGCGGAAACTTGATGTTCTTTTCAGCAGCCTCGCCCTTATGTAATGTGAACCTTACGGTGCAAGTCGCCCCCATCTCGATAGCCGTAATACAGCACTCGGAGTCGCCCTGGGCGAAATGGCCGTCTCCGGCAGAGTAAAGCGCGCCCTCGACGCCTACGGGCACGAATAATCGAGAGCCGGTGGTGAGTTGCTTTACATCCGCGTTGCCGCAGTTCTCACGCGGCGGCAGCGTGCGCAGGCCCTGGCTCGCTATGGGTTCGCTTTGGGGCACGGCGTCCTCCGGATCGGGTGGAGCAGCTATGCCGCCTTCGTCGGCCACCCTCGCCTCGCGCAGTCGCCATTCCTCCATCTGCTGGTGAGACGGCGCTAGTCCGGCAGTCCCCATAAAGGAGCCATTTGGTATCCGGACGCCTGGTATCTGAGGCGATGTTGCCCATCCGTCTAAGATCGTCCAGTGGGCGACGTACGGCTGGGTGTAAAGGTCTCTCAGGAAGCCTGCGCCTGGCCGAATGCGAGTCCAGCCATATGGTTGTGGCGTGATGTCTACGTACTCGATCTCTAGCAGGTCGCCCGGCGCTGCACCCTTTATGTAAACAGGGCCCGTCAACGGATGAGCCACCTTGGAGGCCAGTCCCTCCAGATCGGCAGGCAACATACCCGGCTTTATCTGGCCGTCCGAGGCGTCGCGGGTTTCCAGCAGCACTTCTTCTCCAGGATCTACCTCTAGAATCGGCGTGATGTCTGGGTGCCAGCGATTGTGCCCCTTCTCAGGCTCGTCCTTCAGGCGTTTGGACCTATCTATGGTTATGCTTTTCATTTAAGGGACCCTTTCGGCAATGTCTGGCTATTCGAAATAAGAGTCGGCAGAGTCCTTGGGGACGAAACCCAGCACGTCTCTAGGATGGGTCAGGTCCCGGTAGGTGTACTTGTTGTCGGAGGTCGCCAAGAATGTGTCGTACATCAGATCGTCGGGTGCGTCGATGCACTTGTGCAATATCTGCACAGCGTCGTCGTGGCTAAGGTAAATCGAGCGCTCGCGGACATCCGTTGGAGTATTGTCGGCCCTGACACGGCCGATTCGCACGTTGAGAAACGATATGCCGTAGGCGTCGGAGTAGTAGCTGGCCAAGGCCTCACCGAAGACCTTCGCAGCGCCGTAAATGCCCTCAGGCCGAATCATTGTATGCGTAACCATCGGGATAACGGCAGGCAAGTCATTGTAACGACCTTCCACCAGTGCCTTGTAGGGCTCGACATTCTCGTAACCTCGAATAGCGTTGCCGCTGCTGGCGAATACTACGCGCTTAACGCCTCCAAGCCGGGCCGCCTCGAATACGTTGTACATACCGACTATGTTGCCGTTGAGCTGCCCCGGCCAATCGTCGTTGCCCAGGTATGCCGCTAGATGCACGACCACATCTTGTCCCTGGAATGCGTGCTTGATGGCTTCAAGATCGGCGATGTCGGCCTGAACACAATTGACGCCCTCGACCTTGCTTCTGTTAAGGGCCGTTATCTCGTATCCGCCGACATTCTGCAGGTGTCTTCCTAGAAGACCCCCAATCAGGCCGCTCATTCCAGTAATCAGAACCTTTTTCATTCAGACTCCTCGCCTCGGTTATTGATGGTATTTATAGCACGTTTGTTCCCAATAATAAATACATGCAGCCTGGGTATTTTCTTGTTCATGTCTTGGATGGATAGCCGCTTGTTGACGTAGAGGGCGTCGACGTGCAAATTCAGACGGTAAGCTAGCAGGGCCATTCTAGCCTGTCAATTGGGGCAATGTGCGTTGGGAAAGCGACATCCGTACGCTATGAGGCTGTAAGACCAAGGCAAAAAAATAGGCCAGAACTAATTTAGTAGTCCTGGCCTGGTCAAACGAGGAAGCTCCTGCGTTTGGTTGATATTAGCGGGATGTCAGGCTGGAAACCAGCTCGAGCAAATCGTCCATGTCGAATGGCTTCTGGAGGATATGGTCCGCACCTGCGCACTCAAGCTCGTCCTTAAAGGTTTCCGGGTCCCATCCCGTGACGACAACTACTGGGATTCGGGAATCGAAAGCCTTTATCGCGCGGGTTACCTCTGCGCCGGATATGCCGGGCATTCGATAGTCTGTGAACACAAGGTCGTAATGCTCCTCTTTGAAACTAGCTATAGCATCCAGGCCGTTGTCGACAGCTATGGCGCTGTAGCCTCCCATTTGGAGAAGCTGGACCAGCAGGTCTCGTACTCCCTCTTCGTCTTCCACAACCAGTATGGAGGGGTGCTCCAAAGGGGTCTTTTGAGTCTGCTCTTGCAGGGCTGATGTAGTTTTTGGTTCTGCGAAGCCTATTGTCATCTGCGCACGTTCACCGCTCACATGGTCTTTTGGTGTGATTTCATACTAACAGGGCAGTATTTGAGTACTGTGAGTGCATGCCCTCTATTCCACGCGAAGACTATCAGTGGCCGGTGGGTGCTGGCCCCCCGTCGAGAAACGGTGAAAAGGGCCTCAAAGGGTAGTCCGGTAAATTTAACCTTATTCAGCTTCTTCAGGGCTTGTGCGGCGGAACGGCTCGATAGTGGGAGGGGATGATGGGTAAGACTTGCTGAGCAGCTCGGAAACCCGCTGTAGGAAGACATCCATATCAACAGGTTTGACCAGGAATTCATTGGCTCCCATGCGGAACCCCTGTCTCTTATGGTTTTCAGACCCGAATCCTGTTAGGAACATGAATGGGGTGCTGGACAGCTGACGCATCATTTTGCAGAGCTCATAACCATCCATTTGGGGCATCATTATGTCCGCAACCACGAGATCGGGAGATTTTTCTCTGGCCTCCAGGAGGGCTTCCAGGCCGTTGGCCGCCGAGCAGGTGTTATACCCGGCCTCTTCCAGCCATGTGGTCAGGATGTCTCGGGTGATGTACTCGTCTTCGACTATCAGCACGGTTTGGGACATAATGGCCTTTCAGGAGGATATTGATGCACTTTGCCGGCGCACCGCTCCTAAAAGGCAATTAAACTCGGTCTGCGGGGGTGAAACGTGAGTGAAGGCCGACGTTAGTCCTGCATGCCAACTGCCATTGGCATGTCCAGATCGTCTGCGTCCACGTCATCGTCCGGCACAATGGCGGTGCCATATAGAGGCAACCTTATGGTAACGGTCGTTCCCTTGCCTGACTCGCTGTCGATGGTGATCTCACCCTCGTGAGCGGTCACAATCTTGTGGCAGGTGTAAAGACCCAAGCCAAGGCCAACCCTGTTGTTGACGTCCTTACTGCCCACGAAAGGCTCGAAGATTCGCTCGAGGAGCTCAGACTTCATGCCTATGCCGTCGTCCTTGACGTATGCCACGGCTGTGTCGTTTTCGACCTTACAGCCTATGGTTAGGCTGCCCCAGTCGGGCACGGCCTCGGCGCCGTTGGACAGTAGATTCAGGAATATTTGCTGCATCTGTGCCTGCACGCCCTTAATGATAGGCGCGTCTTCGTATTCGCGGATTATGCGAACCGACTTGGCATTCTTGCCCATCAGAGTAACGGCAGACTCCATAACCTCACTGAGGATGATCTCATTCATGTCCTCGCCAGGCTGCGCATACTCCATAAGATGCGTGGTTATCTTGGATATGCGGGTTGCCATTTCCTTGACGTTGTATATATATTCCAGCGCCTTTTCCGAGGCCAGGTGCTTATCTGCGCCCTTTATCAGCAGGTCTGCCCTACCGGATATGGCAAACACAGGATTGTTAATCTCGTGCGCTATACCTGTTGCAAGCGTACCAACAGAAGCCATCTTGGCGGAATTGATAAGGTGGGCCTGGACCTCTTTCAGCTCATTCAGGCTGGCCTGTAGGTCCGAAGCCAAGCGGGTTTTCTCCGCCGCCTCAGACACCACGAATTTGAAGCCAAAGAATGTGAGCACGGCAGGTATAAGCACTATTATCGGCGCCCAGGGGGCTTGTGCCGTAAGCAGGGCCCCAATAAGACCAATGGTAAGGAAACCGGCCTCTTGAGGGGCCTCAACCAGGTAGTAGTTGAACTTCCAGTGGTTCAGGAACTCCCAGCCGCGGCGGACGATTGCCATGATGTCCACCAGAACCAGGTTCAAAGTCAAAATAGTTAGGGCTGCGGCACCGGCGGCCAGCATCTGGCCAGCCGTAAGAGACAGCGCTGCCGCCTCTGGCCGTAGACTGATGAAAACTATAGCTGCGGCGCCAGTCGCTATGGTGTCGACGCCGGAGTTGAATAGGACGGCCCGAACGGGCGTCCTCAGAAGCACTTCAGAGACTATTGCACCTGCAGCGCCTACGAGGGCTGCCTCCGCAGGGCTAACAAGCAGTACAGCCATGAACATAGGCACAACGCGCAAAGAGGCGTCTGCCTGTATGGACAGTTGGATTGGGAATCGGCCGGCCAGGGTGACCAGGCCTGTCAGCATAAGCAGCATCCAGATAGGCGTGCTGCTTTCCGACAAGGGCCAGATCGTGGCCGTGATACCCACAATGGATGCGGAGACCGCAACCACTGCCGATATATATGTCCATGTTCTAAATTGCTTGTTCAACTTAAATAACCGATAAACAGAATTTATGATGAGTCGTTTTACGATTGATTCTTTAGGTCACTCATCAGCCCACGACAATGCGGCGGCTGATGAGTGACCTATTGCTTTAATCCCTAAGGACTAGTCGCTGCTCCAGCGTCGTCCACCAACCCCAAAAGTGCTGTCGGAGTCGCTTTTCTTGAACCTTTCGCCACGCTTGGCGTCCTGATCGTGGTACACCGTGCCGCTGACCAGTTCGGCATCGTGACCAAGGCTAGCTTCAGCAGAGCCCGCCTGAACGATGCCCTGTGCAGCAGTGCCCACTAGAACCAGAGCCATTGCTCCGGTCGCAACCGTGATTTTCGCCTTCTTCAACCACTGTGTCATTTCTTTCCTCCTCCTAATTTACTCACCTCGTTAATTCGGGGTGGCAATTGGAACCGAATTTGAAGCCTGATTACTGGCTCAGTCGCCGTGTTTTCAAGCTCGTTTCGAGTAAAGTACCAGCCATTTCGTGTGCAACGGGTTTGTGAGAGGTTTGTGAACAGCACGTAATTGGGGTGGAATGTACCTCAAGCTGTAGTCTCAACTAAGTACCCGATGTAATGCCGCCGTATGGTAAAGGCGTGGAAGGCATCCTGAAGGTATAATACTTCGCCTGGAATACTCCCACGTTGGCCTGGGGAATGAGACTGGTGTGGAATGGGTAGATAAGGGTCTTTGTGCCTCGTAACCTAATGGCGATTGGCCTTAAAAATCAGACGTTCTAGTGTTCGTAGACTGGTAAAAGGCCCTTCCATGGCAGCCCTTCCTATGCGCTTGACATAGGTGTGAGAGGCTGCATACTACTTCAGACTAGGCTGTGCGCGGCTTTATGGGGCTGTGTAAAACCGCCTTGTGATACATAAATAGAGGAAATGGCATGCCGGGACCACTGGATGGCGTAAAGGTGCTGGAGTTCACGGAAATCATTGCCGGCCCATTTAGCGGCATGCTGCTAAGCGACATGGGGGCGGACGTAATTAAAGTGGAGCCGCCCTGGGGTGAGCCCTGGAGGTTCGCGCAGCCCTTCATGCCTAACGAAAGCAAGACTTTTATTGGGATCAATCGCGGCAAGAAGAGTCTAACGCTGGACTTAACTAAGCCTGAGGCCAGGGAAATCGTCTATAAGATGGTTCCCGATATGGATGTGGTGATAATTAATTCTCGCCCGGATGTGCCCAACAACCTGGGAATCGACTACGAGACCTTATCCAAAATTAACCCTGCTCTTATCTACTGCGAAACCACGGCCTTCGGCAGGCATGGCCCTCATAGTGACCGCCCAGGCTACGACATCATTGCCCAGGCCATGACGGGGTTGATGGCCGCAGAGGACAAGATTGCCAATGGCGTGCCGCAGCCGGTGCAGTCTACGCCTCTGGCGGACTTTTCGACGGGCATTACCATCGCCTGGTCGGTCTGCGCTGCCCTTTACAGCCGAGAGCAGACGGGCAAAGGCCAGAAGGTAGAGACAACCTTATTGGGTACCGCGTTGGCCCTCCAAGCTATGCGCTTTACGCAGGTGGACATGGTTGATCGGGAGCGTACGGGCGATTTTTTGGAGTCCCTGGCACTTTTGCGAGAAGCTGGCGCACCCTATAAGGATGTCCATCAGCACTACCTGGATACCTTCGACCCCGGGCGTCGTCGGGCGGAAAATGCCTACTACAGGACATATCAGGCCAAGGACGGCGTCCTGGCCGTAGGTTGCCTTAGCGACCCACTGCGTAAGCGAATGGTAGACGTACTCGGCCTGGATGACATCAGATTTCAGCCAGGATATGACATGTACAGCGAGGAGACTCAGGCCTTCAATTTGCGCCTTGTGGGCCAGGCGGAAGAAATATTTCTGAAAAAGACCGTCTCGGATTGGCTAGAGTTATTGGACGCAGCTGGTGTGCCTGCGGGTCCCGTTCGTTTTGTGGAAGAGTTACTGGCTGACGAGCAGGTGGTCTCTAATGGTCTTGTTGTGGAGCTGGAGCACACCCAAGCGGGCAAGGTAACTATGGTAGGGCCGCTGGTTAAGATGAGCGAAACGCCTCTGGAAGCGCAGAGCGCCTCCCCTGCGCTTGGAGAGAGCACCGTAGATATCCTCCGAGGTTTGGGTTACGACGATCAGAAGTTAAATGAACTAAGACAAAAGGGTGTAATCCGATAAGATAAAGGTGTAGACTGAAGCCAGAAAATGGATGCCCATGCGTGAAATGCTTGAAAGCGGATGCGGCACACATTTATAATCTATGGGCGCAGCAGAACGCTGCATTGCCGAGCAGGAGGTTTCCACAAGAGATGACATATATTATCGCCGAGCCGTGCGTTGATCTGAAGGACGCTGCATGTGTAGACGTCTGTCCGGTGGATTGTATCTATACCACCGATGACGACAACATGTACTTCATCAACCCTGATGAGTGCATTGACTGCGCGGCATGTGAGCCGGTTTGCCCCGTGGTGGCGATTTTCGCCGAGGATGACACCCCGGAGGAGTGGCGCAAGTACATTGACATGAACTACGAGTACTTTGGCCTGTCCCGGTAAGCCCGTCGCCAAAGGTGGTTAAGGGACTGGTTTTGGGTGAAACGTTATGTTTCGCCTTTAAAGCCTATGCCATTTAGAGATAACTTGAGGCCCGGGCGACCTAAAAAGTCCGGGCCTTTATTTTTGGCCAATTCTAATTCGTAACCATTCTATTGAAGGGCTTTTCGCCTTGATATTAGGGTGGTATTTCGACGTTAACGCATGAGGCATGTGGTCAAGAATTGGGTTGGCATTTAGGCATGTGACGTAAGGAGATCAAAAGCATGGTAACAATCGAATCTACACCGGAAATGGCGGCAAAAGTCTACGAGACTATTGAGGCGAACCTCAAAATCGTCCGTGGCCGTCTGGGGAAGCCCCTCACATTGGCGGACAAGGTGATGCTGGGGCACCTGGACGATCCTGAAAATCAGGAAATGGTTCCAGGTGAAAGCTACCTCTTCCTTCGTCCGGACCGGGTTCTTCTGCAGGACGTACTCGGCCAAACTGCAATGCTCCAGTTCATGCAGACAATGAAGGAAAGGTTGTCTGTGGCTACGTCCATCCATTGCGACCACCTGATTCAGGCTCGGGTAGAAGGCTCTGTTGACCTTAAGGAGTCTCTACAAGAGAACAGCGAAGTCTACGACTTCTTGCGATCCGCAGCGGCCAAATTCGGTGCGGGTTTCTGGGGACCGGGTGCTGGCATTATCCATCAGGTGGCTCTGGAGAATTACGCATTCCCCGGAGAGCTGATGATAGGGACGGACTCCCATACACCTAACGCCGGTGGCCTGGGAGCATGCTCCGTGGGTGTTGGCGGTGCAGATGCTGTGGAGACTATGGCCGGATTGCCTTGGGAGGTTCTTTATCCCAGGCACATCGCGGTGTACCTGACTGGCGAGTTAAGCGGGTGGACGGCACCCAAGGATGTAATCCTGTATGTGGCTGGCGCGCTAACCGTTTCCGGTGCCACCAACGCCATCGTCGAGTACATAGGGCCGGGCGCCAGAACAATCAGCGCTACGGGCAAGGCTACGATTACCAATATGGGAGCCGAATTAGGCGCAACCACGTCGATGTTCCCTTACGACGACCATAT
This sequence comes from SAR202 cluster bacterium Casp-Chloro-G4, assembly GCA_002816705.1. GTDB lineage: Bacteria > Chloroflexota > Dehalococcoidia > Lucifugimonadales > JADFKI01 > Casp-Chloro-G4. Next base: position 45,591 of record MUCK01000024.1, on the reverse strand, counting down.
GGGCCAGTATCTGAGAGCTACCAACCGCGCTGAGCTAGTTCCTTTGGCAGAAAAGTACAAGCATTTGCTCGCTCCTGACGAAGAGGTGGAGGCGGACCCGGAGAAGTATTACGATAACGTAGTTAGGCTAGACCTCTCTACTTTAGAGCCGCACTTGGTAGGTCCGCACTCGCCGGATCGCGCTCGCCCGATTTCCAAGATGGCAGCGGAAGTTTCCGACCCCAGTAACGGGTTTGTCGACGAAATATCCTCAGCGCTCATCGGTAGCTGCACAAACTCCTCCTACGAGGACATGAGCAGAGCCGCCGACGTGGCAGAGCAGGGTAAGGCCCACGGTCTGAAGTCCCGGGTGCCATTTATGGTGACCCCTGGCTCCGAGCAGGTCCGCGCGACCATCGAGCGGGACGGGCAAATGGGTTCATTAAGGGATATTGACGGCAGCGTGCTGGCCAACGCTTGCGGTCCCTGCATAGGTCAGTGGCGAAGGGCCAAAGAGCAGACGGACCATGCCAACACCATCCTTACTTCCTACAACCGAAATTTCCCAGCTCGAAACGATGGTTCAGCGTCCACGATGAACTTCATTGGCAGTCCGGAGGTTGTGACAGCCATGGCCATGGCAGGCCGGCTTTCGTTCAATCCGCTTACGGATTCGTTAACGGCTGCCGATGGCACCGAGTTCAAGCTGAATCCTCCTAAGAAGGCGCCTGAGGTTCCCCCCAGTAACTTTGCAACGGGAAATTCGTCATACGAAGCGCCTCCAGCGGACGGCTCAGGCATCGAATTGGCGGTTGCCCCCGACAGCGAGCGAATCCAACTTATGCAGCCTTGGCCGGCCTGGGATGGCAATGACCTCGAGGGCATGCCCGTCGTGATGAAGACCAAGGGTAAGACCACAACCGACCACATATCTCCTGCGGGCCCTTGGCTTCGCTACCGTGGTCATCTTGGCAAATTCAGCGAGAACACCCTCATGGGGGCCATAAATGCCTTCACCGGTGAGACTGGCGTCGGTAAGAACGTGCTGACAGGTGAGGCAGCCCAGCCCATTGCCACGATAGCGCGACATTATCAGTCCCAGGGCGTGAAGTGGGTGATCGTCGGCGACGCCAACTATGGTGAGGGCAGCAGCCGAGAGCATGCAGCGCTTTGCCCCAGGCTTATGGGAGGTGCGGCTGTTATCGTGCGCAGCTTCGCTCGAATCCACGAATCCAACCTAAAGAAGCAAGGCCTTCTGGCGTTAACCTTCCCGGATCCTGCCGATTACGACAAAATTCAGGAAGATGACCGCATTAGTCTGGTAGGCCTTTCCGATATTGCACCCGGCAAGCCTGTCGAGTGTAGAATAGCCCACGCCGACGGAACCTCCGAGGTTCTCTACCTCAATCACACGTTTGGGGAGTCTCAGTTGGACTGGTTCAGGTTGGGCTCAGCCCTCAACCTGTTCCACCAGAACAACTAGGGGTTAACAAGCCGTATGTTATAAGGGCGGGCCATTTAGGCCCGCCCTTTTTTTGCCTCCATTTATGACTACCCTTGGCGGCTGGCCACCAACGATGTCTGGGTGCAGATACCCCCTTGGCGCTTGTAGAAGACTTGGGTAGCAACCACCCGCATTCTATTGCGACCTTTGTGCCAGCTTTCCCCACACTTTGCCACAATTGTCCCCACACGAATTACAAAACAACGCATTGGGGCTTGATATGTTGGCCCCTTTATACAAAGTAAATACGTATACCTGGGTTGGTTTGGAGTATTGGGAGCGGGGTATGAACGTAGTAGACCTGATCATTATAGGTTCCATAGGGCTGCTAGCCGTAGTGGGCCTCCGGGGCGGAATAATAAGGCCCGCATCCGGTATTGGCGGTATAGTACTCGGGGTTATTCTTGGTCTGAACTACCAGGCTCAGGTGGCCGGTCTGCTTTCTCCTCACCTCAATGGCGATACACTGGCGCGTCTTGTGGGCTTTGCCATCATTGCCGTCCTCGTGTTCGCTTTAGTTAAGGGTGCCTCTATAGCTTTGACGAGGGCACTTCCCATGTTCAAGATGGGACCGGCCGACCATGCAGTGGGCGCTTTTGGCGGTATTGTCGTCGGCCTTGTTATGCTGGGTACGATGATGTACCTCTTGAGTGGAATTAATGTAGCGGCTACGCGCGACATTTTAGATTCCTCTCGTCTAGCGCCTGCGGTCACAAAGGCATCGCTGGTTTCGCCTTCAATACCGTGGTGCTCCTCAACGGGATCTGCAAGCAGCGAGGGCTGCCATAGCTACACCGGTCTCATTGGGGATATGGTTGGCATCGACCTTAAGGCTGGGATGCAGGCAATGATCGGGGACGCCTACGAAATCGACACCTTAGTCAGTATAGTTAAATCCAGTGTAATGGGCGGTAGCCCCGAGAGCCTGGTGCAGATCGCCAATAAGGCTCAATAACCGCCGTTGGCCATCGGCTCCGTGGATAAGAAAAAGTCCACAATTAGGCTAAAATGCTTTCGAATGCAAAAGGACTCGGCTACATGCCGAGTCCTTTCGTTTTTGTCTTGATTTCGAGACTGTTACTCTTCTTCGGTGCCAACCCATCCCGTTTGCGATATGTCGATCATCACACCATCGGGGCCGTTGTACTTCAGTTCAACGTTTTTCCCGCCGTGCCCTCTACTCATACCAGCATGCAGCGTGCTGTTTATCTCCTCCATTGGAAAGGCATCTGCCTTCCTTAATTTCGAGTCCGCTGCTTCGGCGTCGTCTACCTGAAAGCCGATGTGATGTATGCCGCTGTAGTTGATGTCGAACTTTTCGCCGACCAATATTTCATTCTTAAAACGTAAAATTGCTATGTTTATGTTGCCGTCGCTAAGGTAATAGCCCTCGGCATTGTCGTTGCTCACGCGCCCAACCTCTTCCAGGCCGAACACATCTTTATAAAAATTGGCCGTTTTCTCGGGCTCCTGGGTCGCCAAAGCGATGTGCTTTATTTTTCCCATAATCCTCCTCTGTTAACGGAACGTCCGCGTCCCGTTTAGGCACGGGCCAGCAGAAAGAATTTGATAAGTTCTAGACGAATCAAAAATTGGCGCACTCAATATAAGGTTCCTTCCCAGCCCTGTCAAATACGATTCGATGGGCAAGGGCAATATATGGGTCTGGATAACTTCAAGTGCACATTTATTATTTTCGTTGAATACGCGGCAAAGAGCAATCAAATGAGAGTGGAACGTGGAGGTGAGGCGAGATCCAAAATTAGCTCATCTCACCGGAAACGCCTGCGAAATACTCGTGGAATCTTTCGGCAAGTGCTTTGTGCTTGCCGTCTGCCAAGTCGGGATCAGCCTCCAGAAGCTGGATTGCCTCTTGCCTTGCCAACATCAAGATGTCCTGGTCAGTTATGCGGGCAACTTTCATGTCCGGCAGGCCGCTCTGGCGAGTTCCCAGGTAATCACCCGGCCCGCGTAAGCGGAGGTCCTCCTCGGCGAGCTGGAAGCCGTCGCTAATCCGCTCCACAATCTTCAGGCGCTCACGGGCCTCAGCGCCGGGGGAGTCTGACAGGAGAAGGCAGTAGCTCTGGTGCTTGCCCCGGCCTACCCGCCCTCGGAACTGGTGCAATTGAGATAGGCCGAACCTGTCCGAGCCGTCCACTAGCATTACGGAGGCATTAGGCACATCTATGCCCACTTCTATGACAGGCGTAGATACCAGGATATCCAAATCTCCGGCTTTAAACGTATTCATAATCTGTTCTTTTTCGGCCAGGCTAATCCGCCCATGAAGAAGACCCAAGCGCAGATCCGAGAATACAATCGTTGAGAGGCGCTGGAACTCCACAGTAGCTGCCCTCGCCTGTACCGATTCCGATTCTTCGATAAGCGGGCAGACGATGAAGGCCTGTCTCCCCTCCTCAACCTGCTTGCGAATGAAGCCATAGGCCGCATTGCGTTTCTCGGGCTCCACCCATTTGGTGCGGATTGGCTGCCTGCCTGGCGGCAACTCGTCGATGGCCGACACGTCCAGGTCGCCGTACAGCGTCAACGCCAGCGAACGGGGTATGGGGGTGGCCGACATGGCTAGCACGTGAGGCCGCACACCCTTTTCCCGCAGCGACGCCCGCTGGATTACCCCGAACCTGTGCTGTTCATCCACCACTATCAGCGCTAGATTCGGAATGTCCACAGCGTCCTGAATGAGGGCTTGCGTTCCTATGACAATATCCACATCCCCCTCAGCGATGAGCTGATGCATACGCTCTTTGTCTTTCTTGCGCAGGCTGCCCAGCAGAAGGCCTATGGTTACCGGCCTGGGCAGTGGGTTTGCAGGGATAGTGATAGGATTTTGCCCTTCCTCTCCCGCGCCTGAGCCAGAGAGCAAGGCCGCCAGGGTAATGAAGTGCTGCTCGGCGAGAATCTCCGTCGGTGCCATGAACGCGCCCTGCTGACCACTGAAAACCGCTGCCAGCAGAGCAGCCGTCGCGACGACCGTTTTGCCGCTGCCCACGTCGCCCTGGATAAGCCTGCTCATGGGCCAGTCCTTGGCTATGTCGCTCGAAATCTCGCCTAACACCCTTTGTTGGGCGCCGGTCAAATTGTACGGCAAAGAGTTCAAGAAGGCGTCCAGGCCCTTGGAGGCAGCATCTAAGGGGAGCGCTCTTCCCGCCTCCTGCCAGCTTTGCCTGCGGCTTATGACCGCCAATTGCAGCATGAATAGCTCGTCGTAGGCCAGCCTACGTCGAGCGGGCTGCAATTCGGATGCCGAGTCAGGGTAATGCATTTGTGAGATGGCCTTAGACAGCCCCATCAAGCCCGCTCTGGTTAGCATATCCTGTGGCAGGAATTCGTGAACCTGGCCCAAGCAGGAGTCGACAGCTTCTTTTACGACCCTTCGCAATGTACGTTGCGGCAGTCCTACGGTTGAGAAGTACACCGGAACTAGCCTACCGGTGTGGACAAGCTCTTCCTGACCTCTAAGCAGCTCGTACTCTGGGGACTTGAAGACGATCTGTCCTTGGTATATCTCAGGACGCCCGCTTATGACCACCTGCGACCCAGAAGCCAGCGTTTTGGCCAAATACGGCTGGTTGAACCACAAAGCCTTGAAATTCCCGGTATCGTCGCCCAGTATTGCCTGTGTCGACTTTCGCTTCGGGTGGCCGGTCTGCGTGGCCTCCCACACAGTGACGGAAACGGTCTGATCCTCCCCGGGAACGAGGTCTGCGACTTTTCGTAGCCTGGCGAAGTCGTTGTGTCGATGCGGAAAGTGGAATACCAGGTCTCTGACCGTGTTCATTCCCAAACGCTTGAGCCTGGCGACGTTTCGCTTGGTCACGGAATGCAGCGCCATAATATCGTCGTCCAGGTCTACCTTGGCGGTGGCACTTCGCGGCGAGGGCGGCTTCTTATCGCTGGCAGGCTTGGCGGCAGGTCGGGATTTTCCGGAGGTGGTGGATTTCCCCTTGCCTATTGAGGCAAGGCCCATCTTCTTCATTGCTACGTCCGCCCACTTGACACGTTCCTCTGGGGATAGGTCTGTGTAAGAGGGATGTTCTCCCAAAGCAGGGGTCAGATCACTGGCCCAGCGTTTCAGAAACTCGTCCAGGCCTCCCATGACGGTGGTGTCCTGCCAGCCGTTGTCCCGTTCCTGCAACAGCATTTTGGCGAGGGCTTCCAGTTTGGGGTTCTTGCCTGTTGTTGGTGCGGATTTGGATGAGGTGGCCATCGCTCAGATTCTACATAAGAGAGGTACGAGTGTTGTACCAAATACTAACGAAAATATTCCAATATTAGGGCACTTGTCGATTTTAGCCCTTTGGTTTTAGTGGGCTGTGGTTTTAAGTAACGAAATGCCCAGCGCCCCTGGCCCGGCGTGTGTGCCTATCACCGAGCCTGCCCTGGATATGATTGGCTTGCGGCCTTCCGGCATCATGGCGGTCAGCTCGTTTGCCAGCGATTCGGCCTCCTCGGGCGTGGTGCTATGCAGGACGGCCATATCTTCCACTGGGCCGAAGTCCGCTGCAGTGCTAAGGAGGCGGGCGATGCCGCGCCGCCTGGTGCGCTCCTTGGCTAGTTCATGAACCTCGCCTTCACGAAGGATAATCATTGGCTTGATCTTCAGTATGCCCCCTATTAGGGCTCTTGCCTTCCCGACCCGCCCGCCTTTTTGCAGGTATTCCAGAGTATCCAGAAGCACAAAGAATTCAGATCTGCTGATCAGATCATTGGCTAGGGCCGAGAGTTCACCTATGTCCAAACCGGCAGCGGCTTCCCGCGCCAATCTCAAAACCATCAGGCCCAAGGTCATTGATGTCTGTGTACTATCGACGACCTCAATTGGGCAAATTGAAGTTCCCCCTGCTGAAACCTGCTCTGCAGCCTGCCGCGCGGAGTTGTAAGTGCCGCTAAGTTTGGCAGAGAGGTGAAATGACAAGATGCCGTCGGCGCCTTGCGCCAGTCGTTGGTAGACCTCTGCGAACTCGCCAACAGAGGGTTGGGAAGTAGTCGGCAGCGTTGGGCCATCAATCAGACGTCGATAGAACTCATCCTTGGGCAGATCAATTCCGTCGAAGAACTCCTCCGTGCCAAAGCGCACCTTGAGCGGAACGACCTCGATTCCAAACTCGCTGACTAGATCGCCGGGGATGTCTGCCGTGCTATCGGTAACGATTTTGACTGGCATAAATCACTCTACAGAAATTATAAAATGGTAGTGGGGCTGTCCCCCATGGAGCAACTCGAAATCTACATCAGCGAACTGCTCACTTGCCGATTCGGCCGCTAGCTCCGCTTCCTTCTGATGGATGGGGCCGCCCCAATATAGCGTCACCAGCTCTGATTCAGGGGTGATTGCCTTGGTGAGAAGCTCCATCAACACTGCCCCAGGGTCATCCCCGGAGACTACCATTTTTCTTTCGAGAAGGCCTATAACCTGGCCTTCCGCCGCTTCCACCCCATCGAGATTCACCGAGCGTACCGCTGAGCATACCTCCGCGCATTGTATGTTGGAGATTGTCTCGGTCATGCTTTCAGTGTTTTCGTCCAGGGCCCGTGTCTGGACGAATTCGAGGAGCGCTCCGATTCCCTCCGGGATGTTGCCGGTAGGAACCACCCTGAGGTTTTTTTCGGTGATGGCTATCGCCTGTTCTGCCGCCGGAAGTATGTTGCGGTTGTTAGGAAGGAAAATCACGTTGGAGGATGGCGCGGCCTCCACGGCGTCGGCTATCTCCTGAACGCTGGGATTCATGGTGTCGCCAGCGATTAGCACGGTGGCGCCATGTTCTTGGAAGATACGCACCAGGCCGTCACCCCACGCAACTGCGACAACTGCTATCGGCACCTGTGCCGTTTCATTAGCGTTAGCTGCCAATTGACGCCAACCCTCGGCATAATCGCGTCGCTGGTCGTTCATATTCTGGACGCGAACCTGATCTACAACGCCCAGATTGCGGGCGTACTGCAACACCTCGTCCGGAGTTTCCGTGTGGACATGCACTTTAACGATGTTGCCGTCGCCCACGACCACAGTAGATGCGGCCATTTCGTTCATGGCGGCAATGATGGCATCAACGCTTAACGATGGCCCCTCTACGGTGAATTGGGTACAGTTGCCGTACTCTTCGTCCTCCGTCGAATGGAGGAACTCCTGGGCTAGAACTGTAGCAGCGTCTGAAATCTCAACGAAGTCAGGTAGCACTGCGCCTGTGGACGCATCCTCGCCGCTGAGGTGAAGGCGTATGCCTTCCAGGACCAGCCAGTAGCCGAGCCCTCCAGCGTCTACCACTCCCGCCTCACGTAGCCTAGCAAGTAGGTTCGGAGTGTTCTCCACGGCCTTAGCCGCCGCATCGCACGTCGCGTCAATTACCTGAAGAATGGTCTCCGCATTGGCAGCTGTTTTTGCCGCAGCGGAGGCAGACTCTGTCATTACGGTGAGCATCGTTCCTTCCACCGGGTTACCGACGGCTGAATAGGCAAAGTCCCGGCCCTGCTTCAGAGCATTCGCGATGTGGACTGCGCCAATTCTGTCTTCGCCTTCGAACGCCACGGACATGCCTTTGAAAAGCTGGGCCAGTATTACTCCACTGTTGCCGCCTGAGCCGCGAAGGGCTCCGTTCCACATGGCGTCGGCAACTTGGGAAGCGGATTCGCTATTTGCGCTCGAGGCCGAAACCAGCATTCGTTCCAGCGTCAGAAGCATGTTGGTTCCTGTGTCGCCGTCCGGCACCGGGTAGACGTTTAAACGGTTCACTAATTCCGCGTGTTTCCTTAGCGCACTGGTGGCTGCGGAAAACATTGAAAATAGGTCTGCGCCGTTCAGCGATTGGGAGGTCGGATGTAGGCTCGAAGATTGGTTCATAAGCGTTGCCGTTTATTCATTGGTATGCTATCTTTGTTATGTAATTCACGATAGTTCGTGCAGGCAAAATACGGGCAAAATGTGACCTGAAGATTGAGTTTTGAAGTGATTCTGCCCAATTCTTCTTTATCATTATACATGAGTCAAAGGTGCGATCATGGCAGTTTGCCAAAGGTGCAACAAGGCCGGGCAATCCGGCAACAACGTCAGCCATTCAAAGCGTCATACTCGCACTCGTTGGGTTCCGAATGTGCAGAAAATGACCATACATGAGAATGGGGTAGCGAAAAAGCAGAGTCTGTGCACTCGCTGCTTGCGAACCCACTATAAGCAATTAATGAAAGGCTAATCGCCCTTGCAGATATTGCTGGTTGGTCTTAGCCATAAAACCGCCCCTCTGGAAGTCAGAGAATCCGTATCATTTCTAAACGATCAACTTCCCGTCGCCCTTTCCGGTCTTAAGGAAAGGGTCGGGGAATGCGTAATTCTCTCCACCTGCAACAGGACGGAGATTTACGCTATAACGGCAGACCCCTCCAAAACCGCAGCAAAGGTACACGCCTACGTTACGGAATTTCATGGCCTCTCACGGGATGCTGTCTCGCCGCATTTCTATGACTACACTGGGGCGGACGCCGTACACCATTTATTTAGAGTAGCCGGTGGGTTGGACTCTATGATCGTTGGCGAATCGCAGATATTGGGCCAGGTGCGGGACTCGTTAAGCTCCGCCTCAGAGGCCCAGTCGGTGGAAGTCTCAACCCTGGGGCTGTTCCACTCTGCTATCCAGACTGGTCGACGTGTACGGGAAGAGACCTCCGTGGGTCGAAACCCGTTGTCCATAAGCTACGCTGGTGTAAAGCTGGCGCAGCGCACTTTAGGCAAACTGGAATCCTCCAGAGTGTTGCTTATTGGTGCGGGAGAGGCCGGCAGACTAGTGGCTAGCGCTCTGCGAACATCCGGTGTCGCCGACGTGATGGTCGCCAATCGTACGCTGGAGCGGGCCGAGGAGCTTGCGGAGTACCTGAATGGCCGGACTATTCCCTTTGATGAGATAACGGACAGCCTCAGTCAGGCGGACATAGCCATCTCTGCAACCGACTCTCCAAGCTTCATCGTTACTCAGGACATGGTTAGTCAGGCATTTTCCGGAAACAGGGAAGCCCCTCTGTTTCTGTTTGACCTGGCAGTACCCAGGGATGTGGACCCGGCCGTTTCATCAATGCGGGACGTAAACCTTTTCAATATCGACGACCTTTCCGCCATCGCAGAGGAGAACCTCGAGGAGCGCAAGCGGGCCGCAGTCGAAGCAGAGAAGGTCGTTGCCGAAGAGGTGGCCAAGTTCATGACCTGGTGGGACACGCTGGATGTTCTGCCTACTATACGGGCCCTCCGAAAGCAGGCAGAACATATTCGCCAGAAAGAGATGTCCAGAGCGGTGTCCAAATTAGAAGGACTCTCTGAGGATCAGATGAGCGCCGTCGATGCTCTAACGAAATCCATCGTGAATAGGCTTTTGCACGACCCCACCTCAGCTCTCAAACGGGGCGTAGACAAGTCCCATTTGCTGGCCGCTAGGGATCTTTTCAAGCTCTGGGACTCCGAATAAAACCCCTCCTTTCCCGATAGACTTCCCTCGCGTTTATACGCCCCAATTGACTGACGACCCGCTCCTGGGTTTCTGCCGTATTTCGACGCCTTAATGTTGACATAGGCAGGGGCCGTAGCTATCATAAACTCCGATGAAACCGGCCTTTTACGTTGGGGAATTGTGCCGATTTTTGGCTACCCTGAAGTCTGGCTAAGGTGCCTTAAGCGAAAGCGCCAAAAGGAGGTGGGGGTTGGCTGAATATACTAAAGCTGAAGCAATGGATTGGGCCCGCGAGAATTTGCGTGGCCAGTGGACTACTCTGATGACGCCCTTTACTCCGGAGGACGAGCTAGACGAGGAGGGCCTCAGGCATAATATTCGACATGTCCGCTCCCTGGGTACCCAGGGCGGAGGCTGCACCTGGGCAATGGGTGAATTCTGGAGCCTTACGATGGCAGAGCGGCTTCGTGTGTACAGCGTTTCGGCCGACGAGGCTGGCGGGGAGTGGCCCATAGCGGCCCACGTCACCCATACCTCGTACAAGGATATGATTGCCCTGGCCAAGCATGCCGAGGGTGTTGGATTCGATCTCCTCATAGTGGCCGCGCCCTACATGGTCACCAAAACTGAGGGACAGGTTATCGACTGGGTCAAGATGCTGGCCGACAACACCGACCTCGCAATTATGTATTACAACTCTCCACAGTTTGGCATCGTTATGAGCGCAGACGGCTTGGGTTCTATATGCGAGATTCCCAATGTCGTAGGCGTAAAGGAAGCCAGCTTCAATCCGGAGCTGTCCATAGAGGCCCACACCAGGTTGGGCCGCGACGCCATCATTAGCACACCGGACGAGTGGATCATGTTCAAAGGCAAAGAGATGGGCTTTGAACAGCAGGTAATGTTCGCCAATACGTCCGATTGGCGTTTCGACACCCCTGAGAAGAACTACTACAACCAGTTCATCGACAAGGCCATGCGAGGCGATCTGGACAGGGCGTTCTACGACACCCACGTGAAACCTATCAAGGATGTTTCAGACAAATGGTGGAAGCGGACGGTCGAGATGGCCAATGGTGCCCTGCCCGCTCCTCTTTGTAAGTACTGGGGCGAGCTTATGGGTATGGCCGGCGGACACGTACGCCAGCCACACATCAATTTCACCGACGAGATCAAGGCGCAGGTGAAACAGGACGTAGAAGAGGCCTTGCAGAAAATATAGAGTTTAGTGAGATAAAACAATGATTCTTATGGTTAGCGTCCAGAACCTGGAAGAAGCACTTCAAGCACTGAAGGGCGGGGCCGATATTGTCGACGTCAAGAACCTCCAGGAGGCTCGGGTCGGGTCAGCGCACCCCCACATAGTGCGGGACGTGAGAAACGCAATTCCCATGGATCGACACGCCAGTGTGACCTTGGGCGTAGTCCCCAATCAGATTGGCACCGTGGCCATGGCGGTCTACACTGCGGGCGTTCTTCGAGCGACCTCGGTGAAGGTGGGGTTTATGGACACCGAATACGCGGTGGCGGCGGAGACTCTGAACGCCTGCCGTGAGGTCTTGGATGGCTTCGAAACCAAGCTCATCGGCTGTATTTTCGCCGATAACATGCTGTACGGCGGCCTGGAACCTCATTACATGAATAAGCTGGCCAAGGAGACCAAGTGCGATGGCTGGCTGTTGGACACCCTTACCAAAGACGGGCGAAACCTTTTCGACTTTGTCCGCGAGGATGAGTTGAAGGAGATGGTCCTGGAGGGTAAGGAAGCTGGCATGAGTACTGCTCTTTCCGGTCATCTGGCCCTTAAGGACCTGGATGAACTCGCTCGCATCAACCCGGACATCGTCGGGGTACGCGGCGCCGCCTGCACGAAGGGCGATCGAGAGTCCAGCGTGCATTGGGAGCCGGTGGCCGAGTTCAAGCGGCAGGTGGACATGCGCCTCACTGGTGAGGTAGACGTTTACGCGTCTGCTGGCAATGGCACAAATGGGACCAACGGCACTTCGGACAACGGCTGGGTAATCATCGACGGCACTGGCAAGACATGCGCGGGCATAATTGCAGCGTTGACCGAGCAAATTGGTCAGGACTCCAAGTCCTTCGTCGAAGTTGTCATACCGGACGTGCTGAATACCTACGACGTAATCGTCTGGGCTGAGAACCGAAACCATAGCATCATCACTCAGCGAAAAGATCCGGCTGGGTTCGTAAGGATGCTGATACAACCGTAACGTCGTTTCTTTAAAACCTCTGAATAACCAGAGAGCGCGTTGCTCGCAACATTTCGGATTGCTGGACGACGCGCTTTCTGCTTCTACAAGCGGCCTAATTCTCCAAAACTCGAAAATATCCTCGGAAATGCGGAGCTTTTTGAGTCTCGTTCAATAGAGCTTTTGGCCATTTATGTTATGACACACTACGTTGAGGGATGCAGGCCATTGGCAACGGGCTGCATGGATTTCAGGTTCTGTATTGATGGTGTCTCTAGGGAATGCTACGATTAAAGTATAAATACGCAGGAGCCGATTCATGGTCCCAGAGGCCGTCGAAGCAATTGCAGTATATGTAGGCCTTCTTCGAGACATTATTATGTTGGTACTGTTGCTCGCTTTGCTGGCGACAGTGATCCTCACATATCGCAAGGTGTCCCAAGCCATAGGCTCTGTAGGTCGTATCGTCAAGACAACAGAGGAGATGGTTGCCTCTGTGCAAGATAACATAGTAGGCCCCGCCTCCAAGGGTTCGGGCGTGGCATTTGGTGTTGGGAAAGTAGTGGCCTTCCTACGAGGCAGTAAGAAGCAGGAATAAGCGCTAGAGGAGGTACAATTGTGGCAGACGATAAAGAACATGGCGGTTCATTTACCTTAGGATTCATTCTTGGCGGAATTATTGGGGCTCTCGCAGCCATGCTGATGGCACCCAAGGCAGGTGCCGAAACCAGATCTGACCTGGCGGAACGCAGCCAGACTTGGCGTTCCCGAGCTGATGAAATGGCCGCTAGCATGCGCGAGCGCGTTGGACCTTCCGTCGAATCCGCCGTCGTTGGGGTACGAGGACGGTTTGGCCCTGCAGTAAACCCGGTAATCGCTCAGACTCCAGACACGCAGCCCGGCACTGAAATGAATGGTCAGAATGCTGGCCTCGACGGGGCGACTTCTGAAGAGCAGGTCTAGCTAGTCCCAATCCGGCCCATGGAAATTGAACTCAAAGAACAGGCCCGGCATATTATGCCGGGCCTGTTTTATTTTTCTAAGCCAGATAATGGAGAATTTAAATTGAGGAGGAGACTTCCTTGGGGTACGATCCCAGCACCTTCAGCATGGAAACATGCTTCCTCAGGGCATCCAACGCTTCAACCACCTTAGCGTCCTGCCTATGCCCGTCGATGTCCACAAGGAAGATGTAACGTCCCAATCCCAATCGCGTAGGACGAGACTCTATCTTGTTGAGATTTAGGTCTCGATTGGAGAATTCGCCTAATGCGACGACCAGTATACCGGGCGCGTCTGATTTGAAGTCGAAGCATAACGAGGTCTTATCGTTACCGGTGGGTTCGTGATCGGTGTGGCCCATGACGACGAATCGAGTGGCGTTACTGGGGTTGTCTTCAATCTCCCGGTCAAGGACGTTTGCCTGATATAGCTCCGCCGCTCGCCGACCTGCTATCGCTGCGGCAGTCTCTTCGCTGGCTTGCATCTCCCCTACTGCCGCGGAATTGCTCAACGATGCGACTAGTCGGGCATTAGGGTAATGGCGCTCCAGGTAACCTCTGCATTGGGCCAGCGACTGTGGATGGGAGAACACGACGCTGACATCGGCCGGATTAGTGTCGTGCTTGGCCATAATGCAGTGGTGAATAGGCAGGACTATCTCACTGCGAATTTGCAGTTTGGACTGGTGAATCAACAGGTCCAGGGTTTCTGCCACCGCGCCTCCCAAACTGTTTTCAATGGGTAGCACAGCCTCATCAGCATCGCCGGATTCGGCGGCGTTAGCGGCGGCGGTTATCGTGGGGCAGGATACGAGGTAGGCGTCGGGGTCATACTTGGTTGCGGCCTCTTCTGTGTAGGTTCCCTCGGGGCCTAGGTAGGATAGGCGCTTCTTCATTCGGCAGTCCCTAAGAGGGCCGTCATGGGCTTTCTGAGGTAATGCCTGACAGCGCGCTCATCATATTATCGGTGATCATCCTGGTCGCGTTTACGACAGTGCCGATCCCTAATGTCTCGAACAGCTCCTGGTATTCGGGATTTTGAATAACAGCCACGGTCCTTTTCACTGCGAATCGGTGCATCGCAATCTGGCACGTCACAAGGTTTACGTCATCCATTCCAGTAGCGGCGACCACCACGTCTGCGCGGTTGGTTCCCGCCTTGGCCAAGACTCCGTATTCGGCTCCGTCGCCCAGTACGGCCACGCCGCCAAACAGGTCTTCCAAAGATTCGCACTTTGCGACTGACCTGTCAACCACGGTGACCTCATTCTCCCCATTCAGGAGCCAGCTTGCGATCGCCAGTCCAGTCCTACCTGCGCCCACGATGATAGCGTACATTAGTCCTTTGCCGCCCTAACAACCAGATCAGTCAAAGGCTTAATGCCGCTGATGGCCTTTAACCCCAGCTCCTGGTACATGGCCTGTCGATCGGGATCATTCATTCGGCATATCACATTTGGAACCTCGAAAATATGCCTGGCGATTTGCGCGGCCAAGGCGTTCTGAGTGTCCCTGCCGGAAACGGCTATGAATACACCCGCATCTCTTACTGGCGTCTTCCGCAAGTCGGCGTAGACCGTGCCGTCGCCCACCATAGGGGTGATGAGGCCTAATTGGACTGGGTCTGAGCGCAACCTGTCGAAGTTGCTGGCCTGGATGTCCATTATGTAGATGCGATGGCCGTCCTGCAGGAGGCTGTGGGCTATGGAAGCGCCCAGCCTGCCGCACCCCATGATTACCGTCGTGGGTGGCCCCTTGGTGCGGGCGTTAGAACTTGTGGTCATAGGTATGCTGACATATAAGAATCATGGAAAGGCTTTAGCGGTTTCGTTCATTGGTGACTGGGGCAGGTCTCTCGCCGCGGCATAATATTACGCGGCAGGGGGCATTCTTAAGGACGTACGGTACCGTTTCCCCAATCGAATATGCCGCATATTGGCCAATGTATGGCATGCTGATCACTATGGCCTCGACCTTCTTTTCGACGGCCTCTTGAATGACGGCGCCGCCGGCCTGCCTCGCCTGAAGCAGATGGGCCTCCGTCTTGCATTTGAAGCGCTTGGCCACATCTTCCATATGTTTCAGGACCTGCTCGCCTTTGGCAGTCGAAGCACCAACCTCAGCGTCGAGAGGTAGGCCTCGCTCCATTTCGATGACGTACAGGATGTACAGGGTGCTCTTGGAGCTGTTAAGCAGCTCTCCAGCCAACCTAACGGCTTCGTCATCGTTGGCGTCGCCTCGTACTGCTACCAGTGCAGTTGAGATGTCCATGGCACTGCCCTTCTACGCCGATTACCTAATCACTTTAAGGGGATTTTAGGTGTCGAGATTGTCCAGAAGGTCGTCTCTTCCGGCAAGCACAAGCCAGTCGCCAGCGTGAAGACGTTCGTCGCTGTCCGGGTTGAGGGTTATGTCCTTGCCACGGCGTATTGCCAGAACGGCCAGGCCGTATTTATCCCGAGGACTGGAGAACCCCAACTCCTTGAGGCTCATCTCGTCGAACCTGTTGGGGACGAGAATCTTGCTTATCCCAAAGTTTGGGGTCAGTTCCAGGTACTCCTGGACGTTCGGGTTGAAGAGCGTATGCGCCAGGCGAAGACCCATTTCCGACTCGGCATACACCACCCTGTTGACACCTATGCGCTCTAGTGTGTTGCCGTGCAGTTCGTCGTGCGCCCTGGCCACGATGTAGGGGACGCCCATGGTCTTCAGAAGCACGGAGGCCATTACGCTGGAAACCAGGTCCGAGCCGATCGAAACTATGGCCACATCGTAATCTGGTATGCCCAACTCCCTGAAAACGTGCTCATCCGTGGCGTTGCCAGTTAGGGCGTGGGTAGCTTGCCCCATCATATTTTGGACCTTGGATTCATCCTTATCCATGGCGAGAACGTCGTGGCCCAAATGGTAAAGTGACGTGGCAACGCTGGAGCCGAAGCGCCCCAACCCCACTACAATTACTTGCTTTTTCATATCAGTATCACCTGGAGGTCCTGATTAATTAGCCTATTGTAACTCTTTCCTGGGGGTACCTGTAGAGGTCATGCTCAGTCCTCTGTGCCATCGTGAGACCTATCGTTAAAGGACCTAGCTTTCCGACAAACATCGTAGCTATTATTAACCACTCACCCACTACAGATAGGTTAGGTGTTAGACCGGTGCTAAGGCCAACCGTGCCAAAGGCAGAGGTAGCTTCGAATACTATTGCGCTCAAATCTGCTGCACCTTCTGATATGGTCAAAAGGAACACGACCAAAAACATAAAGGCTACTGACACTGTTCCCAGTACCATGGCTCTCTGCACTAGAGAAGCAGGTAACTCTCTTCCAAATGCTGTAGCGTGGTTTCGTCCGCGAATGAGCGCCACAACACTTAATAGAATGATGGCGAGCGTGTTCACCTTTAATCCCCCTGCAACCGAAGCCGACGTGCCGCCGATGAACATTAGGCCCGACGTCAGGAAATTAGTGTGCTGGTTCGCGTAGCCAAGGTCTGCGATGGTGAACCCAGAACTGCGAAGGCTTATGCCCTGAAACACGGAGGCTACGAGCTTGTCGGTGAAAGACAGCGTGCCTATCGTATCGACGTTGCTGTATTCGGATATCATGAATCCGGCAATGGAAATGACGCTAACCGCCAATGTCATAACCAAGACTAGCTTGGTGTTCAGAGTGAACAAGGAAAATTTTCTGAGTCTTACGAGATCGATTATCACTAGATAGCTCAGCGCTCCTATGAAGGTGAGTACCGACATGACTCCCATAACCGGGATGTCGCCACGGAAAGCAATAAGTTGGTCTGCCTCGAGAAAGACGGAAAAGCCAGCGCTGTTGAACGATGAAACAGAATGAAATACAGCCTGCCAGATAGCTTCGGGAACTGGGTAAAGGAAGTAGAACCGGGAAAACAGTGCCAAGAAGCCTATAACCTGAATAAGTGTCGCCACGATGACGATGCCCACTGTGAGGCGTACAATGCCGCCTAACTGGTTTATCATCAGACTTTCCCGCACGAGGAGCCGTTGGGCCAGCGTGACCCGCTGGCCGATCAGAATCATCATGAAGGTGGCGATTGTCATGAACCCCAGTCCGCCAACGTAGATGAGCCCAAGAATGATTACCTGTCCGATTCGGGTCCAGTAAAGTGCCGTGTCCTCCACCACCAGGCCAGTCCCGGTGATAGCTGACGTAGACGTAAACACAGCGGTCATGATGGGCGTGAGCCCGGAACCGTGATGTGTAAAAGGCAGGAGGAGGAGGAGGGTGCCTATGGCTACCAAACCCAGGAAGGTATACACCATAAGCAATGGGGTGGCGGCGAACTTGGAAGGTACTCTACGGGCGGTCACCGTCAGCCGTATGGGCTTGATGTCATCCTCTCGCGGATGACGGACTACCCTATCTGCTGGCTTGGGACTCCAGGATTCGCTCAATCTACCCCTTTACGGGATTCGTGGTGATATAGCCGCGCAGCCACCTCGATGCACACCTGTGCGCAGCCGTGGACAAACCCGAAAGCATGGGCGAAAAAGAGGTCATCTCAGCGATTCTAAGCGGCTCCAAAATCATTGTCAATCGCCGTTTCGGACAGATATTTGTAATCTCCTTGAATCAGTCGGGATTTTGTTGTAAGGTTCACGACATAGGGCGCACCGCGAAAACCTTTGAGAAGACGTGCTTATGAAACTAGGCTCCGGCCCTGCAAAGTTCGGATGGCAAAGCCTAAATCAGGCGATTCATGGAGGGCTTTGGGATCGAAGAGTACTCACTCTAGCACCCCAGTACCTATTTCAGTGCGGCATGGCAACCCTGGTTCTCTTAATAATCCTGGTTGTGGAAGACGCGGTCCTTAACGCTGCCGTAATTGTGGCCGTGGCGTCAACCGCCTTCATTATCTTCGTTGTCCCCAACAGCATTGCCGCCACCCCCAGAAGAGTCATCGGCGGTCATCTCGTTGCCATATTAATTGGGGGGGGGCGTTAAGCCTGCTGTTGCATTCAGATTTTTTGAATCCTCTGGTGGAACATAACAGAATAATTTTCGATATTATGGCCGCGCTTTCACTGGGGTTGAGTATCCTCTTTATGGCAGTCACGAACACTGAACACCCTCCCGCTGCTGGCACTGCGTTGGGACTGATTATTCATGGGTTTGACTGGAATCTGGTGCTCTTCGTTTTGCTGAGTGCTTTGCTAATGTCATTGATACGCATGGTGCTGCGGCCAAGGCTTACCAACCTTCTTTGATCGCGGTAACCTCGTGCTCATATTTGTGGAGGCCCTTTATGTCGTCGAATCTCGTAGCGCGTGAAATTATTGCGATAGTCTGTGTCGGCGTAACGCTATGAAAGTTCTGGTCACGGGCGGCGCCGGATTTATCGGGTCTCATCTGGTCGATGCTCTAATCGAAGAGGGACATGAAGTCGCCGTAATCGACGACCTGTCAGCGGGCTCAGAAGCTAATCTCAACCCTCGGGCCGATTTCCACAAGGCTGACATAACTGACTTCGAGGCCACCCGGTCGGTTTTTGCCGAAGTTAAGCCACAGGTGGTCAGCCATTTGGCAGCTCAGACCAGCGTCAGGCTTTCTATGGCGGACCCCGTTCGGGACGCTACGGTAAACGTTTTGGGTTCCATTAACGTGGTCCGGGCCTGCGTGGAACAGAAGGTGGAGCGTGTAGTCTTTGCGTCTACATGCGCGGTCTACGCCGGGGCCCAGTACATACCAATGGACGAAGGCCACCCCGTCCTCCCGGAGTCTGCTTACGGCGCGTCCAAGTATGCGGTCGAGGGCTACATACGGATGTTCGCGCTCGCTTATGGCCTGAAGTACAAGATTCTCCGCTACGGCAACGTCTTTGGCCCGCGCCAGAACCCAGACGGCGAAGCGGGAGTAATCTCAATATTCACCAAGCAGTTCGTTGAGGGCGTGCAGCCCACTATCTTTGGCGATGGCACCAAGACCCGCGATTACGTCTACGTAGGCGATATCGTTAAGGGCAACGTGCTTGCCATTCGCGACGCGGGCGACAACGAGACCTATAACCTAGCCGGCGGCAAGGAGATAACAGACCTCCAGGTATTCGAGGCGGTCCGCAAGGCCGTGCGCTCGGATATGGAGCCTAAGTACGCTCACAAAAGGCCCGGTGAGGTGGACCGATCAAGTCTAGATTACGCCAGGGCCAGGGCCAAACTTGGCTGGTCTCCGACGGTGGAGCTTGAAGACGGCATTGGTGACGTCGTGGCTTATTACCGGGCAACTCACTAGCTGTACAACTACCCCATCTAACAGGTTTCCAGGAGCCCATCTGTTGCGGGCAATTTGGCAGGCCTTTATATTAGGTTCTGAAACTCATTTAACCGGGATAATTCCTACTCTTTTATGAATGACGATATCAGGGACATTGTCCAGAAAATACACGACCATCCTGCGCAGGCGGTGTTCGCGGTGGCAGGCGCCGGCACTCAGGCCATTGCATGGCTTCTGGGTGTCGCTGGAGCGTCCCGCACTGTGCTGGAAATCACGGTGCCGTACGCTTCGTCCGCTTTTGTTGACCTAGTTGGTCATGAACCAGAGCAGTTCGTCTCAATAGAAGCGGCCAAGGACATGGCACGTGCTGCCTACCTGCGGGCAGTTTTTCTGCGCCAAGACGACACTCCGGTCCTCGGGGTGGCTTGCACGGCCACTATAGCCACTGACAGGCCCAAGAGGGGCGACCATCGGTGCCATGTCGCTGCGTGGAGTGCCGACGGCGTACGCGCTTACAGTCTTACGTTCAACAAAGGCCTCCGCGACAGGGATGGCGAGGACGAGATTGCCAGTCGACTGGTTCTCAAGGCACTTGTCGAAGCCAGCGGTGGGTTCGTCGACGTGCCCACTGCACTGGATGATGCCGAACGAATAGAGGCTGAGCACAAGCTGTATGCGGACCCGATTGCGGCGCTTGTGGCAGGCCATGTGGACAGCGCCACGGTCCTTCCTGACGGCACAATGTCGGCAGACGCTCCAATGCAGGGCGGCGTTTTGCCTGGCTCATTCAATCCTCTCCACAAGGGCCATGAGAGTCTTGCTGAGGTTGCGTCTGACATTCTCAAGGCGCAGGTCAGCTATGAGCTTTCCGTCGCGAATGTAGACAAGCCTCCCCTTGAGGAAGCTGAAGTCCGCGCCAGAGTGGCCCAGTTCAAAGGCAAAAGGCCTATCGTCCTTACAGGCGTCCCTGTGTTTTTCAAAAAGGCACGTATTCTTCCAGGCTGCACCTTTGTAATTGGTTGGGACACCGCCGTGCGTATTGTGAATCCGCGGTACTACGATGGCCAAGAGTTGAAATTGCTGCTGGCGTTGGAGGAGATGCGGTCGTTGGGATGCAGTTTCCTGGTGGCAGGCCGGGCCGATTCTGAGGGCTTCCATACTGTTTCCGAGGTAGAGGTGCCCGCCGATTTCAAAGACATGTTCCGCGAAGTGCCAGAATCTGCGTTCCGTAGTGACATTTCGTCTACAGACCTCAGGCTTTCTGGAAAGCCGCCTGGATAACGCATGAAATACAAGGACCTACGGGAGTTCCTATTGTTCCTGGAATCCAAAGGCGAGCTACGCCGTATCAAGACGCCCGTCAGTTGCGAGCTTGAGATCACGGAAATCGCTGATCGTGTTGTTGCAGCAGGCGGACCCGCTCTTCTTTTCGAAAACGTAGATGGTTACGACATCCCGGTCGTCATCAACCTCTATGGCTCTCACCAACGCATGGCCTGGGCGTTGGGAGTCGACCATATCGATGAGCTTTCCGACCGCGTGCGTCAGATCATCGGCATGGCGCAAACGCCACCCACCGGTATCGTGAGCAAACTGCGTACCCTTGGCGACCTGGCAGGTTTGGCCCGAACTCAGCCCAAAGTCGTCCGAAGTGGGCCATGCCAGGATGTTGTACTGATAGGCGATGAAGCCGATGTGAACATGCTGCCCGCGCTAAAGTGCTGGCCTTTGGACGCAGGTCGCTACATCACCCTTCCGTTGGTTATTTCCCGCGACCCCGACTCCGGTAGGCGCAACGTCGGTATTTACCGAATGCAGATTTTCGACGGTAAGACCATTGGGATGCACTGGCAGAGCCACAAGGTAGGCGCGCGGCACTATCGCTCCAACCAGGAAAAGGGCGTGGAACGCATGGAGGTAGCCGTGGCTATCGGTGGCGACCCCACAACCATGTGGTCGGGCAGTATGCCTCTTCCGCCGGACATGGATGAGATAGGCGTATCGGGAATCATCCGAGGCGAATCCGTGGACATGGTGCGCTGCAAGACGGTGGACCTGGAAGTGCCTGCCCAGTCCGAATTCGTGTTAGAAGGCTACGTGGTCCCTGGCGAAATGAGGCCGGAGGGGCCTTTCGGCGATCACACCGGCTACTACTCTCTCGCCGAGGACTACCCGATCTTCCACCTCACGGCCATTACCCATCGCAAGGACCCGATCTACCCAACGACCTTTGTAGGCAGGCCCCCCAAAGAGGACTACTTTATGGGCAAGGCCAGCGAGCGCATCATGCTTCCGGCTTTGCAGATGACGCTGCCTGAGGTTGTGGACATAAATATGCCTGCGGAGGGCATATTCCACAATCTTGTCATTGTATCCATCAAGAAGGAGTACGCTGGGCAGGCCAGTAAAGTCATGCACGCTTTGTGGGGCATAGGCCTCATGATGCTGGCCAAGACCATCGTCGTCGTGGACCATTACGTGGACGTCCAGAATACCTCTGAAGTTGCGTGGCGGGTCGCCACCAACCTAGACCCCGGCAGAGATATCATATTCACGGAAGGACCCCTGGATGATCTGGAACACGCATCCGCAATGCCCAGGTACGGCAGCAAGATGGGCATAGACGCGACTGCCAAAGGGCCAATGGACGGGTTTAAGCGGGAGTGGCCTCCCGATATAGAAATGTCGGACGACATTAAACGCCTGGTAGACGGCAAATGGGGAGAGTACGGCATATGACGGCTGCAAGCATGCCACTGGCGGCAGGCAAAAAGCTCAACCACTTTCTGGACGCCATACGCTACCGGGAGAGCATCTTCGCCCTGCCGTTCGCTTACACGGGAATGATACTGGCGGCGCGAGGACTGCCAACGCTGGGTCAGTTCATATGGATTACCGTCGCCATGGTGGGAGCGCGCACAGTGGGAATGGCCGTCAACCGGATTGTCGACCGCAACATAGATGCCAAGAACCCGAGAAACGCTGCACGTCATCTGCCTGCCGGCCTGCTCAAGACCTCGGAGATGGTGGCGCTGACTCTGGTGGCCTTCGTTGTGTTCATGTTCGCCGCGTACAGGCTTAACCCGTTGGCATTTGCCCTGGCGCCTGTTGCGGCGGCGTACCTGGTCCTTTACCCGTACACAAAGCGGTTCACCTGGACCTCGAACCTTCTAATTGGGTGGGCGTTGGCCATTGCTCCCTCTGCCGCGTGGATCGGCGTCACTGGGAGCCTGACCTGGGCTCCGGTTCTGCTCTCTGCCGCTGTGGCACTTTGGGCCGGAAGCTTCGATATTCTGTACCACACTCAGGATTTCGACTTCCAAAAAAAGGAAGGACTGCACTCGGTTGCCAGCCGCTTCGGCGTAGTTGCCGCCTTTCGATTCTCCAAGATTCTGGACGTACTGGCGGTCTGCGCTCTGACGGGTGTAGGCGTGCTGATGTCGCTGGCATGGCCCTTTTACGTCGGGGTGATTGTTGCGGCAGGCCTGCTGGTATACAGGCACAGGCTAGTCTCCCCGGAGGACACCTCTCGTATGGGCATTGCCTTCATGAGGGTGAACGCGTACGTGTCCACGTCGGTTTTTGTGGCCACGGCTCTGGCTCTACTGGTATAGGCGGAGGATTTTCGTGACATCTCAAATAGGACATCCGGTTGTTGTGGGCATTACCGGAGCCAGTGGGGCTATGCTGGCCGGAAGCGTTATCGACACGCTCCTGGAAATGGATATGCCCGTGATGGCCACGGCCTCTTCTGCCGCCCGAATGGTCTGGCAGGAGGAAATGGACGAGTCCTTCGGCACCGCGCTGGAGCGTTGGCAAGATACCGGCGACTTCGCCTACTACCAGCCTGGAGAGCTGACCGCGCCCATCGCCAGCGGGACATTCCCGACGCGTGGTATGGCGATTGTGCCGTGCAGCATGGCCACGGTGGCTGCCGTTGCTCATGGCATGTCCGATAACCTGGTCCGGCGGGCCGCTGACGTTTGCATGAAGGAACGCCGACCCCTTGTGCTAGTGCCACGAGAGACCCCACTGCACGCCATTCATCTGGAGAACATGGCCTCGCTAGCCAGGTTGGGCGTTACCATTTTGCCGCCAGAGCCGCCCTTCTACCTAAAGCCCAAGTCGATGCAAGACATCGCAGACTTTGTTGCGCAGCGCGTCATCCATGCCCTGGGCCTTTCCGATGCGCTGCCTGATGACATGCGTTATGAGGGGCCTTCAGGCCGGGCGTAGCAGACGGCTTGGCCACGTCGCCTTGTGCGGCATCTTGGTAGGCTCTACAATTCCTTAGGCACAAAAGTAACCGAGTGCCAAAGGCTACTTTTCGAATAATCCCAAACGAATATCGGAGAATCCAAAAAGATGATTTCATCGGCAGACGCAGCCAAGGCCATTAGCCATGTTAGAGGCGATGCTCTGGTGGTCAGCACTATGACCCCCAATCGCTACTGGGATGTTGTAACCACGAACAAGCAGCGGGACCTCCCAATATTCGGGGCCATGGGCAAAGCGTCGTCGGTAGGTCTGGGACTGGCCCTGGCGCAGCCCGACAAGAAGGTCCTGATACTGGATGGCGACGGCGGTCTGCTTATGAACCTTGGAGTTCTGGTTACCATCGCCGGTCAGCAGCCGGAGAACCTGGTGCACTTCGTCTTTGAGGACGGCGTCTACTTTACCACCGGCGCTCAGCCCATACCTGGCGCGGGCCTGTTCAACTTGGCCGGTATGGCACGAGAGGCAGGCTTCAATGAGACCTTCGTGTTCGACAACCTGGAGGACCTGGTGACGCAGTTGCCTGAAGTTATGAGTGCCAAGGGTCCGGTCTTTGTTTCTCTAAAGGTCAACCATGATAACGAGGTGCCAGCGTTCTACATGGGCAACACTGGCCAAGCGATGCGCGACCTCATGGCACACCTGCAGGCGTAAAGCCGTATCCATGAAGGCTGGTCGCTCGCAACATCGGTTACGCCTACCGTGATGGCAGAGGCCGTCTATGTACGAGTGGTTGCGGCGGTCAGCGATGGCGCGGAAAATATTCCGAGGACACAAGAAATTGTTTGATTTTCATACACATACGTTTTTGAGCGACGGTGAGCTTGCCCCAACTGAGCTTATCCGCAGGGCTGTTCACATCGGCTACAAGGTCATCGCGGTGACCGACCACGTTGGGCCAGGCAACCTGGAGTTCGTCATCAAAACTCTGGTAACGGACTGCGCGTTGGCTTCCAAACGCTGGGACATACTGGCGCTGCCCGGGGTGGAGATTACCTACGCGCCCGTAGAGGACATCGACATGATGGCTAGAGACGCTCGAGCCCTTGGCGCAAAGATGGTCAACGTGCATGGCGAGACGGTCGTCGAGCCAGTGGAGTCCGGGACCAACCACGCCGCCGTCACTTCCAAGCATGTGGATATACTTGCCCACCCTGGATTGATAACGCCTGACGATGCCAGGACAGCCGCCGAGAATGGTATATTCCTGGAGGTCTCCGCCAGAAAAGGCCACGGATTCGCTAACGGTCATGTGGTTCGGACTGCGAATGAGGCCGGGGCCAGAATAGTAATGGACTCAGATGCGCACGCCCCGGAAGACCTGCTAACCAGGGAGTTTGCCCTTAAGATCGCGCGGGGAGCCGGACTGGACGAAGACGAGGCCAACATGCTGCTGGATTCCAGTCCGTTGGACGTTCTAAAAAAAATCGGCGTCAGCTACCCCTAGGGTAAATTTGGCGCTAGTAGTTGAACAGCGCCACAGTAGGCCCAAATCTAAGTATGTAAATTAAAAGCCCAGTCGTCCGACTTTGAACGACTGGGCTTTTAATATTTTGCGATTCCAGGATGGCTAATTCGCCTATGACGGGCTAATTAGTCAGGCAACACAATGGACTCGGGTTCCTGTCCCATGGCGACCCTCGTTGAGTTGTTCACTGCGAAGGTGCGGGCGCGCTCGTTGGACTCCTGAGCGAAGGCTGCCAGGTGCGGCGTTATCAGCACGTTCTCGAACCCCAGTAGCGGGTTGTCCTTGGGCGTGGGCTCTACCTCTGTAACATCCAGGCCTGCCGACATGATCTTCTTCTGCTCAATGGCTCGGATAAGCGCCGCCTCGTCTACAACCGGACCACGGCACGCGTTGATGAGGACTGCGGTGGGCTTCATCATGTCGAACTCCGCATCCGAAATCATCTTTGTAGTGCTGCGGTTTAAGGGAACGTGCAAGGTCACAATGTCGGACCTCTCCAACAGCTCCTGTTGGGATACTCGCGTTATGTGAAGCTCCGCCTCTAGCTCGGGAGAAGCGGGTTCGATGTCGCTGTACAGGAGTTCGCACTCCCACCCCTGTAGTCGTCGGGCAACTCTCGAGCCGATGCGACCCAGTCCGATAATGCCGACAGTCTTGCCGGCTATCTCGTGGGCCTGTGACATCCAGTCGCTGCGGATATTCCCTGCCCAATCCCCCGCCTGTACAGACTTAAATTGAAGCTGCATCTTGCGATAGACGCTGGTCATCAAGGTGATGGTGTGTTCGGATACGGCGATGGCGTTTCCGCCGCCGTTGTTGGCGACACGAATGCCCAGTTCACCAAGGGCTGTCTTATCGATCATGTTGGTGCCGGCGCTTACCGTCTGCACCAGCCTAACGTCTTTGGTGAGCGCTGCAAGCTCTACGGGGTACTCCGAAGGCGTTACGACGACGGCCGAGATACCCTCAAGTTGCTTTGCCTGCTCCTCTAGTGACTGCGTGGAGTCCACCCACTTCACAGTGGTTCCTTCCGGGGACAGACTTTGCAGCGTCTCCAGTTGGTCGGCGTTGGGTGCCAAGTTGGCGATTGTTGCGCTCATTTAATCCTCCTGAGCGGGTCTAGTACCGATATATATGCGTAGCCAGATTATAAGCGCAGCGGTTCAAACCGGCAACCGCGGCTTCGCTCCTTGCAGATAAGCGCTCATGCTTCGGTTTGTGGAACGTCTTCCAGGTAATCGATAACCTCGGCCAGTGCGGAGGGTGCGCCGAACCCGCCAGCCTTTGTTACCAACAAGTTCCCGTCGGCGGCGCCACCTTTGAGGCGACCAACGGGTATTCCGGATCGGACGTCGCCGAAGACCCTGATGGACTTTGCACCGATGGCCTTGGTCACCATGTGGGCTGTCTCCCCTCCGATCACCACGAGGCCGGATAGGATTGGCTGGTCAAGCAGGCCAGTGAGAACGTGATGGTAGAAATTGGCTATGGCCTGTATCGGGTCGAAAGTGGAAGATGCGTCTTGCATTAGGTCCAGGAGGCTTTGGATTGACTCTGGGCTTTCCTCGAATAAAACGACGTGCTTTCTGTTCGCGAAATGGCGTAAAGCCTCCAGAACCGTAGACGCGGCGGTTTCCTGGCCCGCCTTGGAATTTTGCAGAATTGCCGCCGTTTCTATGGGAAGCAAAGCGACGTTAGCGGCCTCGGAGAGTCGCTTCAGCTGTTCATAAGAGGCCGGATGCAGGCTACCTGAGATGACCAGAAAGTCGCCGGCAGACCTTGTGAGCGGCTCGCCGACCGTGTCCGCCTGTACATGACTTGTTGCCATGGCAAGCGTAGAGGCTAGGCCTGCAGAACCGGCCACCAGATCATTCGGGTAGAAATCCCTAAGAACTGAGGCCAGCGTAATCATGTGCTCAGGCGAGACGGCGTCCAACGCGAACAAGGTGTTACCGGCGGCCAGCAGGCTCTCCACCCCGGCCAGCACCGCGTTCGGCCCCTGGTCCACCAGGTCGATAGGCACGTGGCCTACGCTGTGTTCGGTCTGCATTTGCAGCAAGCGGACAACGGACGCCTCGCCTACTCCACTAAATGGGTCGTTGCCCTCTCGGGTTACGGTTAGAGAGAGGCCATCCACCTCCAGTATGCCATCTCGCACGGTGCGGCCCATCTCCGGAAATGCAGGGCAAACGAAGGCGTGTTCTACCCCAGATGCGCTCATCATTGCGGCAAGCTCTACTCCTACATTGCCTCGCAGCGTCGAGTCGAGCTTCTTGTAAAGTCTGTCGCAGCCAAACAACAGCAGGCGGGCGGTGGCCGTGACAACCGCCTGGCGGGCCTGTGTTTCAGGCAGCAGTCTACTCTGCGTGTTGATGCAAATCACATCGGCGGAAATTTGGCTGAGAACATCGCCGCCATGTGGCAACACCTCTGCCGAGAGTCCGTGCGTAGCCATTGCTCCGGAAGAATCCATAGCGCCGGTCAAATCGTCGGCAACAATACCGAAAAGCGGCTTTTTTGACACTTCTTAAAAATACCTCTGGTAGTTTTAGCCGGGCCGATAATGGGCTGGTACGGTGTGATATTATCCCACATGTATTTTGGCGGGTGGCTAAGCCCGTGAAGATTTCTTATAAATTGGTATATAGGTCGAACGGGGCTTATGACTTCGAATTCAAAGAATAACGACAGAAGGGCGCTGGCAGGCGTAAAGGTGCTGGACCTGACGCACCACGTCGCGGGGCCTTACTGCACGAAGCTACTGGCGGACTTTGGAGCCGAGGTCACAAAGGTTGAGCGGCCCGGCGTGGGCGACCCGGCTAGAGGCATGGCCCCCTTCCCTAACGACGAGCCTCACCCCGATACAAGCCTTCTCTTCGCCTACCTCAATACCAGCAAACGCGGCATTACACTAGACCTGAAATCCCCCACAGGCAGGGGCTTGCTGGAACGACTGGTGGCCGACGCCGATATGGTAGTGGAGAACTTTTCCCCCAGAGTTATGCCTGGTTTTGGCCTAGACTACGAATCGCTTCAGAGAATCAACCCAGAACTCATATACGTTTCCATTTCCAACTTCGGCCAGACGGGACCCTATCGTGACTACAAGGCCACCGACATCGTGGAATATGCCTTGGGCGGATTGATGTACATCCTGGGCTCTCATGACAGGGAGCCATTGAAGCACGCGCTGAGGCAGACCCAGTTCAAGGCCGGCACCAACGCGGCCACGGCTGCATTGATTGCTTACTTCCATCGCCTGACCACGGGCGATGGGCAGCATGTCGACGTTTCGATTCACGAGGCGGTAGCGTCTGCGCTTCGAGACACGGCGTCACTTTTCAGCTACATCGGGGCAATCCGCCAGCGCCAGAATACCTATTCAGGGGATATGCCCAGGAGTCCTATGCCCGCCAAAGACGGATACATCGTGCCGATACACTTCGGAGGCGCGGTCGACTGGGATGACACCAGCGATTTCCTGGGCGAACCTGATTTAAAGCGAGAAGACTTCTCCACCCCCGAACGTAGGTTGGAGCATGCCAAGGAGCTACACGAGGCGCTGGAAAGAGGATTTGGCAGATGGAACAAATACGATCTTTTCCAGGAGGCCCATAAACGCCGAGGCAGTATTTATGGCGTAGTGCAGAGTCCGGCAGAGGTTGTTGACAGCGAGCAGTACAGGCATCGGGGCTACTTCACCGAGATCGACCATCCTGTGATAGGCCCGGCCACCTACCCCGGTGCGCCGTTCAGGATGAGCGGTACCCCTTGGGAGGCATCGTGTCCAGCGCCGATGTTGGGCCAGGACAACCAACGGATTTACAGAGAAAAGCTAGGCCTGTCAAAGGACGAACTGATGGTACTTCGCGCATCGGGGGTAGTGTAGCCATGAGTCTGCCGCTAAGCGGAATACGCATTGTTGAGATGGGGCAGCTCATAGCTATTCCCCACGCCACCAAGCTGCTGGCCGACATGGGCGCGCAGATCATCCGCATCGAGACCTGCGCTCGACTGGATAACTACAGGATGCAGTCCTTTTACGGCAACAGCGTCGAAGGCAACTTTTGGGATAGAGCCGCCAACTTCTATGAGCAGAATCGCAATAAGATGAGCCTGACGTTGGACCTGACGGATGAGACCTGCCTCGGCGTACTGAAGGACCTCATCAGCGTCAGCGATGTGTTTGCGGAGAACTATACGCCCAGGGTTATGCGCAACTTCGGTCTGGAATACGAAGACCTGCGCAAGATCAGGCCCGATATCGTTATGGTTTCCTCTACAGGTTATGGCCACGTAGGACCATGGTCGGACTTCGGAGCCATTGGCTTTACCACGGAGGCAGCATCCGGTCTGGCGTCGCTAACAGGCTACAGAGACGGTCCGCCTAAGCTTCCTGAGATTCCCTATGCCGATTACTCCGCCGCCGAGCACACGGCTTTTGCGATAATGGCAGCCTTGGTGCACAGGGCAAACACCGGCGAAGGACAGTTCATAGACGTATCGCAATCGGAGACGCTGACCTCGACGATTCCTGAGGCAATGCTGGACTTCACGGTGAACGGACGGACTCAGCAGCGCATAGGAAACGAGCATCCGTCCATTTCGCCGCACGGCTGCTACCCCTGCGAAGGCGTGGATTCATGGATAGCCATTTCGGTGGAAACGGATGAGCAGTGGCGGTCGCTTTGCCATGTGATGGGTAAAGACGAATGGCTTTCCGAAGGAGCTTTTAAGGATGCAGCGGCCAGGGTGAAGCACAGGACACTGCTGGATGCAGCGCTGTCTTCCGCGACCAGCCATAGGGACGCGCATCAGTTGATGGGCCAGTTACAGGAAGTGGGCGTCCCCGCCGGCGCGGTTCTAAACGGCAAGCAGCTTCTGTTCGACCCTCAACTCAAGGCGAGAGGCTTCTACGAGACCGTCGAGCATGACGACACCACAGGGATGCCTCCCCTGCCTTACAGCAGCCGGCCTTGGAAATTCTCCCGCACGCCGGGAGGCGCTCGTACTGCAGCCCCGACTATGGGGAAGCACAACAGATATGTACTAGCCGAACACCTTGGCATGTCCGATGATGCGATAGGACTGCTGGAAGAGTCAGGCTCCATCGGCACTGGGCCAACTACCGTCCGCCCCCCACGAGTCGTCCCGCTGGAAGAGCAGTTGAGACGGGGCCTCATCGTCTCCCACGAAGAAGATTACAAGCAGCAACTTCGTTCGCATAATGATTGAGAAGAAGGCGCCCCTAAATTAACTTCGCATAACTGATGTGGAGATTCCTTGTTAGGTGATGCTTTCCAGCCTATAATCAGGTCTAGCTTGAGTGGGCGTGCGACCATAATTATTCGCGTTCCCGCCGGATAGGACGCGCAACCTAGTCATTTGACCATTCCTAACGCTATAGCCATCGACGGGCCTGTGGCATGCGGTAAGACCGCCGTTGGCAGAGAGTTAGCCCAAAGGCTTGATATGCGCTTTCTGGATACCGGCGTAATGTATAGGGCTATTACGTTGGTTGCGCTGTACAGAGGTCTGGATATCGGAGATGAGCAGAAGCTTTCCGCTCTGGCTGAATCGGTCCATATGGCGCTCGTTCCTCGAGAATCTGAAGACAGGTTGTTTGTAGACGGGGTAGACGTGACAGAACGTCTTCGTGACGCTGCTGTGGAACGGAACGTGTCTCACGTGGCCGCCCTGGCGAGAGTCAGAGCGGCTTTGGTGGAGCGCCAGAGAGAAATCGCGCATGGGGGTCCCATAGTTATGGTTGGGCGGGACATCGGCACCGTGGTTCTTAAAGATGCCGGATTCAAGGCGTTCTTGCGGGCATCGGTTGATGTGAGGGCTGAGCGCAGGCATAAGGAAATAATCGCCAAAGGTCTGAGCGCCGACTTGGAACAGGTGAAAGCGGACCTTGCCCGTCGGGACAAGCTAGACACGGAACGAGCCAACTCCCCACTTCGTGCTGCGGAAGATGCCGTGACCATCGACACGGACAACCTTGGACTGGAAGAGGTAATCGAAAAGCTCATGAGTCTGATTGAGTCTTCGCGATGAATGACTTGCCTTTCTACGCCTGCAGATTATTGCAGCGAGCCACACTGAAATTATTTGCAAAATGGGAGGTCGTGGGGCGTGAGAACATCCCCCCCATGGGCCCACTGATAATCATAGCCAACCACCAGAGCAACATGGACCCTCCAATGCTGGTGGCAAGTCTTACCCGGCGAATCCAGTTCTTGGCCAAGTCCACAGTCTTTTCGAATTTTATTACCCGTTGGCTCCTATCAATGTACGGCGCTTTTCCTCTGGACCGCGAAAAGGACGTGGACATAGCGGCCTACAGGTGGGTCTTAAGCCAGTTGAGGGAAGGCAAGCCCGTAGTCCTCTTTCCAGAAGGGACTCGCAGTCCTGGCGGCATGATCAAGGCCAAGTCAGGCTTCGCGCAGATTGCCTTGCATGCTCAGGCCCCGATCCTACCCATTGGCATAACGGGCACGGAGACGATGGGCTCATGGACTCGGGTATTCTTTCCGACCGGCAAACTGAAGATAAACATTGGCACGGTCTTTTCACTTCCCGACGTGCAGGGAAAGCCCAATAAGGAGATTATCGACTCCTTTGCGGATATGATTATGGACCGGGTTGCCCAGCTGCTTCCGGAAGATTACCGTGGGGTCTACGGTAAAGGGAAAGATGCTTCTACGGTGGCCCCCAAAAGGCGTTGAAAATAAGGCCATTGTTACGGATAATGCAGCAGAGACAAGTTCTAACGTCACATCGGCATTACGTACCCGCCCTCGGCGGGCAAGGGGCATCAAATGTGCGGGATAATAGGCTACACCGGGGGCCGGCAAGCGGCTTCCATAATCCTCGAAGGTCTCACCAGTCTGGAATATCGAGGCTACGACAGCGCCGGAATCGCTGTAATGGACAAAGCTGGCAAGCCACAGCTCTTCAAGGCGGCCGGTAAGCTCTCCAATCTCAAGCAGGTGCTCAGCAATGGCCTGCCAGATGGTAGTACCGGAATCGGTCACACCCGGTGGGCTACCCACGGTGGACCGACTGAAGATAATGCACACCCTCACTCCGACTGTTCCAAAGATGTGATTGTCGTCCACAACGGCATCGTCGAGAACTACCAGGAGCTAAAGCAGGAGCTGACCGAAAAGGGCCACGTCTTCTCATCCCAGACTGACGCGGAGTGTGTGCCTCATCTCATCGAGTCCTACCTGCAAGATGATTATTCTCTTGAGGACGCTGTGCTGGCAACCGCCAACCGTATTCGCGGAGCCAATGCAATTGTCGTTATATCCAAGCGAGAACCCGACAAGATAATATCCTTCAAGTTGGGCAACGCGGGTGGAATTGTTGTTGGCTACGGCAAAGACGAAATGCTCTTGGCCAGTGATCTTCCTGCTCTTTTGCCACACACTCGAGATGTTGTATACCTGGCCGGCGGCGAGATGGTCGTAGTGACCAAGAACCACGTCAGTTATACCGACCTGGAGGGCAATGAGCTAAAGAAGTCGACTTTGCACATGCCTTATGACGCGCTCACCGCAGCTAAAGGCGAGTACAAGCACTTCATGCTGAAAGAGATTCATGAGCAGCCGGAGGCCATAATAGATGCCCTTCGCGGTCGAGTCTCGTTCGACGACTATACTGTGGACCTGGAGCACTTCCCGTTTTCCGACGAAGAGCTCAAGCAGATAAGGCGCGTTGTCATCGTGGGCATGGGGACTAGCCAGCATGCGGCCATGGTCGGCAGGCTTTGGATGGAGTCACTGGCGGGCATAGCCACCGAGGCGGATAACTCATCGGAGTTTCGGTACAGGGATCCTGTGATCGATAAGGACACTCTGGTGGTTTCCATTTCCCAGTCAGGCGAAACGGCGGACACATTGTCCGCCATGGATGAAGCCAAGTCCAAGGGAGCTCGCCAAATTACGCTGTGCAACTACGAAGGCACCCAGACTACTCGTGTCGCCGACGGTACCATACTCATCAGGGCTGGCCTGGAAGTGGGAGTGGCCTCTAGCAAGACATTTGTTTGCTCTCTTGTCGCCCTTTACCTCCTTGCCATGTACATAGGCTCTAGGAGGGGACACCTCTCCAAGGAGCGCCGCGAAGAGATGATAAAGGAACTGGCCCATCTTCCTCAGATGATGGGCACTTTGCTTACCAAGGAAAACGAGGCCGTATACGAGTCGCTGGCCCGAGAATATTCCAGCCGTCGGGACTTCCTATTCCTGGGGCGGGGTATCAATTATCCCCTGGCAATGGAAGGCGCATTGAAGCTCAAGGAGATAAGCTACATCCACGCGGAGGGTTATCCGGCGGGCGAAATGAAGCATGGCCCGATATCTCTCATCGACGAGGAGATGCCGGTAGTGGCGCTTATCCCCAAGGACGATCTTTACGAGAAGATGCTTAGTAATATCAACGAGGTAAAGGCCCGAGGCGGCACGGTGATAGCTGTGGCCACCGAGGGAGACGAGGGTGTCTTGGACAAGGCCGACCATGCCATTTACATCCCGAAATCCTCATCCAACGTTACGCCTATCCTTATGTCTATTCCCATGCAATTGCTGTCCTACCACATCGCTGTGCGGCGTGGGTGCGACGTTGACCAGCCACGTAACCTTGCCAAGTCCGTAACGGTTGAGTAAGAAAATGCATTAGGTACATGGGGCCCGGTTGTAGCCGGGTTTGGCCTGTGCTAACGTAAGGGCATTAAGCAGAGGTCACCCATGTTATCTCACGTTTCTAAATTTGGTATTTACCTGAACGCCGGGGATGGCAAGGTAGTCCGAATCACTTCGCCCTACTGGTTTCCAGAAGAGCCGGACTGGGTTTACGTCACCAATGAAGTCAACGCTACCTTACTGGCGATTCGGGACGTTATCCGAGAAAAAAAACTGTCCGTTTCTGCTGATTCCGTTACCTGGGGCAGAATACCCGTTAAAGACTGAGCCGTGCGCTTCGGGACTATAGTTTGAGCCAAGCAGCCGCAGATACGCCTGCGAAGCAGTCACTTTTTAGCGTGCCACCAGCGTTGCGTTACCCCGCGTACCGAGCGTACTGGTTAGGCACCCTGGCGTCGGTTAGCGGCTTCCAGATGTTCCAATTCGGTCAGCTCTGGCTGGCCTACGAGATCACCGGCTCTCCCCTATTCTTAGGATTTGTTGGGCTTGCCAACGCCATCCCGGCCATCGCGCTTAACCTCTTCGGCGGTGTCTTCGCAGATCTTTTCGACAAGCGCAAGCTCATCCGGGTTACGCAACTAATTACCGCTTCGCTCATATTCTTGCTTGCCGTCATGACGATGCTGGACGTAGTCCACATCTACAATCTGCTCATCATCGCGTTCTTTGCTGGTGCCGTTAACGCATTTGATCAACCCGCAAGGCAGGCCCTTTACCCGCATCTGATAGATAGAAAAGTCATGATGAGCGCGGTGGCGATGAACTCCGCAATTTGGCAGGGAACGCGCATAGTTGCGCCCGCCGCTGCTGGCGCTGTTATCGCCTTCCTTGGGACATCCATCTCGTTTTTCATCGCAGGCGCTGGATTTGTAATCATGGCTCTGGTGATTTCAGCCCTGCAGATACCTCACATTGAGAGGGGCGGCAGCGGCCACGCTGGCAAGGACATGCTCGAGGGCGTCAACTTCATCGCGAAGAATTCCATCTTCTCGTTCCTCATAGGTATGACCTTCTTCAACAGCTTCTTTGGTCTGGCTTACATCTTCATGATGCCGATATTCGCTGTGGATATCCTACGAGTAGGTGCAGAGGGCCAGGGCATTCTTATGGGCGTCAGTGGCGTTGGAGCTCTGGTGACGACTCTCTTCTTGGGATCGCTGGGAAACATTCGCCAGAAGGGCCTCATGTTAATTGGAGGCGCGATAGCCTTTGGAACAGCTCTGACGATATTCGCGCTTAGCGCGGAGTTTCACGGCTCGTTTATATTGGCGTTGGTAATCATATTTTTTGTGGGAGTTTTTAACTCTGTTTACATGGTTTCCGTAATGAGCTCCCTGCAGATCATGGTCCCAGACCGTATGCGCGGCAGGGTCATGGGCTTCTACGGGATGACGTGGAGCATAATGCCTCTGGGGGGGTTCCAGGCGGGGATCATTGCCGAGCATTTGGGGGCACCCTTCGCCGTGGCATTCGGTGGATTGGCCGTCATTGCATTCGCGGTAGGACCGGCCATGTTAAACGGAAAGGCCAGAAACATCGGGACAACCCTGCAGGCTTTCGAGCGTGCCGCTACCCAACCCGAACCTCAGCCCCAACCTGCTTCCGGGGACGACTAGCGCAGTCGTCTACACACTTGAAATCAGCGTTCGGACCATTCATGCCACTTACTGCTCATCCGGCCTCCTAGCCAAATAATCATAATTTGGTATAATTGCCCAACTCCAAACTAGCGGTTTTAGGAGCGAGGCGGTGGGACAGGCAGAAGCACGAAGCGCCCCCGAGCGAGAGATCGACGTAAGCAGCGAGGCCTCGTTGCTCGTGCAAGGCGGTTCGCGTCACGGGGAGGTCATCGCCATCTTCGCGGAGGTGACGACCCTCGGTCGTCAGCCGGACAACGATGTCGTGGTAGACGAGCCTCCCGTTTCTCGAAAGCACTCCGCAATCGTTGCCACGGTTAACGGGTACTACATCCGTGACCTTGGCAGCACCAACGGCACCTTCATCAACCGCAGGCGCATCTTCGATGATGAGTTTCCCCTTACGCACGGCGACCTGGTACGCATGGGCGGCAGCGACGTTACGTTTATGTTTCAGTACAGCGGCGCAAAGACTGTCCTCATTTCCAAGGTTGAGGCTCCTATAGACGCGCTGGTTGTAGACTCCAAGGCCCGGCAGGTTTACGTCAAGGGCAAACGACTGGACCCGCCTCTGCCTCGGAAGGAGTTCGACCTGCTACAGCTTCTGAACGCCAAGCGTGGTGAGGCCGTAAGCAGGGACGAAATCGCAGGACACGTGTGGGCGGAGCGTCCCGATAGCGACGTGGGCAATCACGAGATAGAGCAGTGCGTTCATCGTGTGAGGGTGCGGGTTGAGGAGAGCACCTCCAAGCCTCAGCACCTTATCACTGTCCGAGGCTTCGGTTACAAGCTGGACGCAT
This sequence comes from SAR202 cluster bacterium Casp-Chloro-G4, assembly GCA_002816705.1. Classification (GTDB taxonomy): domain Bacteria; phylum Chloroflexota; class Dehalococcoidia; order Lucifugimonadales; family JADFKI01; genus Casp-Chloro-G4. Next base: position 9,311 of record MUCK01000024.1, on the reverse strand, counting down.
GATACCTCCCGTGAAGTCGGTGACGGTCAAATCGCATGGCTTCCATTCTTGAAGGCGGCCGGCTAGGTCGGTACTACGTTCAGGAGAAGTTGGGCAGCGGTGGCATGGCCACTGTTTTCAAGGCACGTGATCCGAGTCTCGACAGGACTGTTGCGATCAAAGTGCTGGCTTTCTTACGGGCAGACGAGCCTGCCTTTCGTGAAAGGTTCAGCCGCGAAGCCCAGGCAATAGCCCGGCTTAATCACCCTCACATACTTCAAGTCTACGACGTTGGAGAAGACAAAGGCTTTACCTACATCGTCACAGAGTACGTCTCCGGAGGCACTCTGCTGGAAAGACTGGGGAGTCCCCACGACCTGGGAGAGGCGCTTCGCATTCTGCGGCCTTTAGCTGAAGCGCTGGACTTCGCCCACTCCAACGGCATCGTTCACCGAGACATTAAGCCATCCAACGTGCTGATGAGGGACGAAGGCGAGCCTGTGCTTGCCGACTTCGGCCTCTCTGTAGTCATGGAGCAGGTGTATCACATCACAGCTCCGCAAGAGGCCATTGGCACCCCGGAATACATGTCCCCTGAGCAGGCAATGGGTCGCGACGTGGACAGTCGCTCCGATCTTTACGCCTTTGGTATTCTCTGCTATCAGATTTTGGTTGGTGAGGTGCCGTTCCATGCCAACACCGCCGCCGCAACTATGATGGCCCACGTTCATCAGCCCTTGCCTCTTTCCGAGAGCGACGACGTGGACCTTCTCCCAGGAGTGAAGGCTACCCTGCTGAAAGCCATGGCAAAGAATCCCGACGACCGATATCAGTCGGCCATGGGACTGGTGGAGGCGTTGGCCGCGTCTCTTCCGCGCCCACAAATGGCTCCCGTCGTTTTGGACAGTCCGACCGTCGTCCTACCGAACGCTTGGGCATACTCCGCGCCAGATTATCAGGAGGCTCCTAGCAGCACAGGCGGACATCCGCTGCGGAGGCTTTTGCCTGGACTGAGTCGGAGGCTGCTGGTTGCAACTGGAATCGCCGCTGGAGTCGTAGCCGTCATCATGGTAGCCCTGGCACTGGCCGGCGATTCTGAAAGCCCCTTAGCTTCAGGAATTACGTCTGCGCCGGGGGTAGAGCCGATAAGCAACGCCCCCGCAACGCCCGCAGCCTCTGATCCGACGCCTTCTGAATCCATAGAAGGAACGGAAGCGGACCTAACCCCTGAGATGTCTCTGGCAGAAGCCATGGCCGCATTCAATCAGACGGTGGCCCTTGTGCAGAGTAGGGTCTCATCACTTCGCGGGCTGGCTCCCGTAACGCCTATCGAAAGCAACCTGGAAACGACCGACAAGCTTCAAGACCTGGCCGATGCCCACTTCAAGCGCAGGTTTCTACGAGACCAGGTTTTTCAGACGGAGGAACTCTACAAAACGCTGGGCCTGCTTCAGCCGGAAGACGACCTCGAGGACATTACCCGAGAGGTGTTCCTTCAACAGGTGACGGCGCTCTTCGATGACGCCAGCGGACGTTTATACGTGCTTAGCGATGCTCCTAACCTCGGCCCGGCGGAGGAGCTGAGCTACGCCAGCGTGTTCCTGGCAGGGGTGCAAGAGCAGGTCTTCTTCGTGTCCGACCTCCGTCGCGCTGCCCGCGAATCAGGCAACTCCGACGAGTACCGAGCGCTGACTGCCTTCGCCAGCGGCGAGGTTGCACAGATTCAGCAGGGTTACGTGCAGACGTACTTCACGGAGTCTGAACTGGCCGAGGTTACACGGCCTATTCCAGGCAACAGGCTGGAGTCTGCGCCGCAGGTGGTTAGGGACGTAACCTTATTTCCTCAGCGGGAGGGCAGCGATTTCGTAGGGACCGTTTACCAGTCGGCGGGGAGTTGGCAAGGTGTGGACGATGTCTACTCCAGCCCGCCCGTTTCCACCGAGCAGATCATTCATCCTGAGAAGTACCTGGCAGGGGAAAAGCCGGACATCCCCGCCCTACCAGACATCACGGCAGATATGGGTCGAGGCTGGGAGTTGGTGGCTGAGGATACGCTGGGAGAATTTCTACTCCGGACCTTCTTGGAGAAGAACCTCGATGCGTTCACGGCTTCTGCTGCAGCCGCTGGCTGGGGGGGAGATCGCTACCTCTTGCTAATTGGACCCGAGGCCGAACGGCTTCTCGTACTATCGATTAACTGGGATTCCATTTTCGATGCCACGGAATTCGAAGAGGCTCATTCTGAATTTGCGTCGGTGGATTATGGCGGGCCTGCAGCGCCCACCAGTGATGGTCGGCGGATGTGGAGCGGCAACCAGGGCGCAACACTAATGAAGAGCGAACCAAAGTCTACCCTTTTGGTGATGGGCGATAGCGAGGCCCTGGTGCAACGCGCATTGTCGGCCCTGGGCATATTCTAGGTTTTTCGTGTACATTACCAGGCGGCGCGGCGGCTGAGAAACCGGAGCATGTCTGGAGTTCCAGCCAATTTACACAGACAAAGTGTGTAGAAAGAAACCATGAGCAATAAAGAACTGAACCAAGGGATGTTGGATGCGCTGGCCCAGGCGTCCGGGGCCACCACGGAGCCTGCTATGCTGTCGCATATACAGGCTTCGGTAGATTCCATAGCCGGGCTCGATTCGTTGGACGTAAAAGGCCTGGAACCTGCAATCACGTTTAGCGTCACAGAATCCACCAGCGGTGGGCAGTCATGAGCGCCACGGACCTCTGCTTTCTTAGCATATCCGAAGCCGCAGGGTTGATCGCGGCTGGGGAGCTGTCGCCGGTTGACCTGGTGGATGCCCATCTCGAACGCATTGCCAATACGGACGAGAGGCTCAATGCCTTCATTACGCTTTTGGCGGACGAGGCACGTGTCGCTGCAAAGAAGGCTGAGGGCGAAATCCACGGCGGCAAGTATATCGGTCCGTTGCACGGCATCCCCATTGGGCTTAAGGACCTCTACTTCACCAAGGGTATTCGCACCACCATGGGCTCCAGGATTATGGGCGACTACGTTCCCGGCTATGACGCGGCCGTCACGGAGAGTTTCCAGCGGGCCGGGGCCATTCTCTTAGGCAAGCTCCAGATGCATGAGTTCGCCCTGGGCGGTACCAGCGAGAACCCTCACTACGGCGCAGCCCGCAATCCGTGGAACGTAGGCCGTATTACCGGCGGTTCCAGCGGCGGCTCGGGTGCGGCTGTAGCGTCGGGTGAGTGCATGGGCGCATTGGGCAGCGATACAGGCGGGTCTATCCGCATACCCGCTGGTGCCTGCGGAATAGTTGGCCTGAAGCCCACCTACGGCCTTGTAAGCAGGCACGGGGTATTTCCGTTATCGCACAGCCTGGACACCGTGGGGCCTATGACCCGTACGGTGCGCGATGCCGCAATCATGTTGAACGCAATTGCGGGACACGACCCCCGCGATACCTCCTCGGCAAACAGGCCTGAGCAGGATTACACGGCTGGTCTGGACCAGGGAGTAAGAGGTCTGCGAATCGGCGTACCGCAAGAGTACTTCTACGACGTAATCGATGACGAGGTGGCAGATGCAGTTAAATCCGCTGCCGCCGTGCTGAAGGGCCTGGGAGCTTTAGTAGAAGAGGTCTCAATTCCCATACTGGAGCAGTCCATTCCTATTTCCGGGGCTTTGCTAATCACGGAAGCCGCCGAGGTACACATGGACAACCTGCGAAATTGCCCGGATGACCTGGGAGCTGACGTGAGAGCGCGGCTGCAGGTTGGGGCGGCGACATCGGCTACAGATTACATCAAGGCGCAGCGGGCCAGGGTCGTCTTCAATTGCGAAGTGGCGGCAGTGATGAAAACCTACGACATTCTTCTGGCGCCCACCGTTCCTATCGGCGCACCTAATTTAGACGATGATCTGGTGGTTGTTGCGGGCAGCAAGCATGCCAAGCTTGCGGTAATGCCAAGGCTCACGCGACCGTTCAACATCACCGGCACGCCGACGATTTCGGTACCTTGTGGCTTCACTTCCGACGGCATGCCCATCGGAATGCAGTTGTCCGGTAGGGCATTCGAGGACGCGCTGGTGCTCAGGGTAGCGCAGGCATACGAGGAAGCTACAGATTGGCACACCCGGAGGCCGCCGATTTAGGGCCCTTTGACCAAGGTGGTAGGATTTTGGTATTTTTTGTAAATGTAGGTGGCCAAAATGGTTTTGCGTGTAATTCCCATTCGGGGTTGCACTCTGAACCAAGTCACTCAGGAGGAAAGTAATTTGACATCACAAGCCGGAAGCCAGGGACTCTCACTTTACGAAGCAGCGCGTGCCATGGGCGTGACGTTCGCCAACGAAACGGTCCCGCAGGACAGATTTGTAGAGGCCAATGGCTTGAAATTCCACTACCTTGAGTGGGGCGACCCTTCGAATCCGCCAATGGTTCTGTTGCACGGGTTCGCGCAGACTTGCCACTCCTGGGACTTCGTGGCGCTGTCTTTCAGCGACAGGTACAGGGTTATTGCCCTGGACCAGCGCGGGCATGGCGACAGCGAATGGGCGTCCGACGGGGACTACACACCGGAGACGCAACAGAAAGACATCGCAGGCATTGTTGATGGACTTGGGCTGGATGACTTCGTACTCATGGGGCTATCTATGGGAGGCCGAAACTCCTTCACATACGCGGGCAACCACACCGATAAGATAAAGGCGCTGGTCATCGTTGACGCCGGGCCCCAAAACATGCGGGCAGGCTCTGGAAACATCCGCAACTTCGTCCAACAGGAAGACGAACTGGACTCGGTGGATGCCTTTGTGGATAGAGTTCTGAAATACAACCCTCGCCGTGATGCGGTGCAGGTGCGAGGCAGCATCATGCACAACCTGAAGGAGCTGCCCAGCGGTAAGTGGACCTGGAAGTACGACAAGATTCTGCGCTCCGCAGAGCGACGATTCGGGTCTGACCCGGCAATGGAGGAACGCCTCTGGGGTTACTTGGAGAGCATTCAGTGCCCTACCCTTTTGGTTCGTGGTGGCGCCAGCGATGTTATGGCCATGGAGACAACGGAGAGTATGCACGGACGCATACCTAACGCCACCATGACCACCGTAGAAGGTGCAGGCCACCTTGTCATGGGCGATAGGCCTGCGGGATTCCAAAAAGCCGTGACGGAATTCCTGGCAGGGGTGTAGCCTGCCTGAGAGGGCGGTTGACAATATTTACAACTATATATAGTGTATTTCCCACACATTAATCTAATTTATACGAATGGATTAGATTCTCTTTGGGAAATACCAATTATGCCCACAGTGCCAGACTCGTTAATTGCCAACAGGCTTCTGTTTGTCCAACGAGACCGTGGGGTAACAACTTTTAAGCCACGAAGTCTGGCCCGCCTGCTGACTCTTGTGCTAATCCTCTCAGTTGCATGCAGCGGAACCCCGCAGCCTCCGCTTGTGAATGCGCCTTTGGTCGAGGCCTCTCCTACAGTTGCCGCTACAGCTAAACCTTCGCCTACCGTTACGCCCTCACCAACGGCGGCGCCAACGTCCACAGCCGTACCAACGTCCACGCCACGGCCCACAGTGACGAATACTCCTTCACCTGTGCCAACGCGTACTGCTACGGCGACGGCCACTTCCGCGCCTCTTCCGACGTTTACTGTAACTGTGATGCACACGCCCATCCCGGCCGCCGATTCACCTGCTGCCGGTTTTACGCCAGCCCCGCCTCCACCGTCGGTTTGGGAATACCCGTCTCGTACCGCAACGGTCACACCTGTACCGATTACTTTTTCGCCTGAAGACAGGGATATTGCCTACGATGGATTTTGGATTGGTGGTACGGAACATGGTCAAGATATCTGCTTCGAAATATTGGACGGTAGCATTACTTCAATTTCAGTGGGCTTCGATATCCCTGGTTGTGAAGGCGATAGCCCAATGGGGGCCTATTATGGGACCCCCGAATAATTCGTATTCGACGGCGCGTTCGAACTTGAACTAATAGGGTTCTATGTAATATCGGTGGCTGGTAATTTCAATTCGAAATACGAAGCCTCCGGCCAAATAGAAATCAGTGCATCCAATCCCTGCAAAGAGGCGCTCAGCGCAAGTTGGTTTGCCATCCCGGTCGAGATTTATGAGGCTCCTGAAATTTCCCGTGAACTCCTGACCCTTCTTCCTGACCTAGCAATTCCTAAAGACCTGTTCATTGAAGAGGATGGAGACGACAATATCTACGAATTTGGTCAGGTCCTCGATACGAAAGACGATTGGGTTTTGGTTGCCGTATTCGACTCGATTTTCCCGGTCCCCCAAGGCTGGCTTATTTGGGGTACGGGCAAAGAAGATGCGATATTGTTGTTCAGCAGGGGCGGTATCGTGATTAATGAATTCATGTTTGAGCCCAAGCCCGAGATAGTCATTACTATAGGTATTTGGGCTGGTGATTATCAGACTGCTGAAGAAGGAGTATTTGAACTTCAAGAATTGGCAAATGGTCAGCCGGAATTTTCGACGATTGGATACGAGGTCATAGATGATAAGGCAGCATACATATTTTTGCAGGTTCAACTAGAAAACGGGAACATTAGGTACATCCTATATTACATATCCCAATTTCCGGATGGCAGCTTCCGTGCGATTAAAGCATTGGCAGATGGTGAAGACTGGGACAGCTATTATCCAGTCACCAGGGCCATAATTGAAGGTTGGGCTTCGGCTGCGGAGGGCAAATATCTGGGAGCTTCACTGCCGGAATCCTTGCGGCCGTGAAAAGTAAATAATCTATAGCTTAAAGCGGGTTCCTCTGAGAAACAAACATTGGCTATGCATTGCAGATGGCGTGTTGCCCATGCTACAATTTCGCGATATAGGAATATCTAAAAAATCGGGGAAGCCCCAGGAGAAGGTATTGGACAAGGCTGAAAAGCAAGTAGTCATGAAGGAGTACGGGACCCACGAAGGTGACACAGGGTCCACCGAACTCCAAGTAGCAGTTCTAACAACTCGAATACTCGAGCTTACAGATCATCTTAGAGTCCACAAGCATGATGAGTCCACACGTCGAGGCCTGCTGAAAATGGTGGGTCGCCGGCGCAGACTGCTGCGATACCTCAATCGGGAAAATGTAGGCCGTTACAGGACGCTTATAACCAAGCTTGGATTGAGAAGATAGTCCCGACCCTTCGGGGCTTTTTTCTTTTTTCTTGGATTCCCCTAGGAGGTAATGCATCGTATGGTATCTACGTATGAACGAACTTTTGACTCTGCCGCGCTTACCCTGGAAACAGGTAAGTTGGCCCTACAGGCCGGGGGCGCGGTTGTAGTTAAATACAAAGACTGTGTTCTTCTAGTCACCGCTACAATGAGCAAACCCAGGGAGGGAATCGATTTCTTTCCGCTGACGGTAGACGTTGAAGAGAGAATCTATTCCAGGGGCAAGATTCCTGGAAGCTTCTTCAGGCGGGAGGGCAGGCCCAGCACCCACGGCATCTTAATGGCGCGGTTGTGCGACAGGCCTATACGCCCGCTGTTCCCCAAAGACTTCCGCAACGAAGTCCAGATCGTAATCACCACTCTTTCTATCGACCAGGAAACGCCTTTTGAGACCCTTGCCCTTATCGGGGCATCGGCGGCGCTCTCAATTTCTAACATCCCGTTTGAGGGCCCCATGGCGGCAACTCGAATGGGCTATGTTGACGGTTCGTTGGTGGTCAATCCGACATACCAACAGTTGGAAGAGAGCAGGCTGGATCTCATTGTCGCGGGTTCCCGAGACGGCGTGATAATGATGGAGGCCGGTTCCAACGAGATTTCGGAAGAGATCGTCATACAGGCCATTGAAAAGGCCCAGGAGATTAATCTCAAGACCATCGAATTGCAGGATGAGATGATCCGCGACGTTGGCAAGCCCAAGAGCGACTACAGCCCCTTCGGATACCCCGAGGAGTTGGACGCCAAGCTGAAGAGCATGCTAAGTGGCAAGCTTGCAGAAGCCTTTTCGTCCTCCAACGGCAAGGTGGATTTGGAAGAAAAGCTTGACGCGCTAAGGGCAGAGGTACGTGACGCCCACGGCGAGCAGTACGATGGTAAGCACCTGATGGAGGCCTTCGAGACTCAGCTTGAGGTGGCCTTTAAGGTCAGCGTTCTGCGCGACGGCAAACGCCCGGACGGTCGTGGAGCAAAGGAGATTCGTCCGCTATCCAGTGAGGTAGGTCTTCTTCCCAGGACTCACGGCAGCGCCCTCTTCACACGAGGAGAAACGCAGATACTCGGAGTAACAACGCTGGGTTCTGTTGGCGACGCTCAGAGGATGGACACGCTGACTCCGGAAGAGACCAAGCGTTTCATGTTGCACTACAACTTCCCGCCCTACTCTGTGGGCGAGGCACGCCGCATGGGTTCGCCGGGCCGCCGGGAGATTGGGCACGGCGCACTGGCAGAGCGGGCATTAGCCCCTGTCCTGCCAAGCCAGGACGATTTCCCGTACACTCTAAGAATAGTTTGTGAGGCTCTTGCCTCAAACGGCAGCACCTCCATGGCCAGTGTGTGCGCCGGAACGCTTTCCCTCATGGACGCAGGCGTTCCTATCAAGGCTCCTGTAGCAGGAATCTCCGTCGGCCTCATAGTAGGTGACGACGGCGAATACCAGACCATCACCGACATCCAGGGCATGGAAGACCACGTTGGTGACATGGACTTCAAGGTGGCCGGTACTCGAGATGGCATCAACGCAATCCAGCTCGACATCAAGGTCAAGAGCATCACGATGAACATGGTCAAGGATGCGTTGGCGCAGGCCAAAGAGGCGCGCTACCAGATCCTGGACCACATCGCAGGCACTCTAAGTGGCGTGCGAGAAGAGATGAGTCCGTTTGCACCGCGTATGGTGCGCATCAAGGTGCCGGTGGAAAAGATCGGTGCGGTCATCGGCCCAGGCGGCAAGGTGATTCGTGGTATCACCGAGCAGACCGGAGCAACCATAGACATACAGGACGACGGCACTGTGACCATCGGCTCTTCTGACGGCGAGGCCGCGCAGAGGGCCATCAAGATGATCCAAGACCTGACCCGCGAACTAAAGGCGGGCGACGTTTTCACAGGCAAGGTAGTCCGAATCATGGACTTCGGCGCTTTCGTGTCGTTACTTCCCGGAAAGGACGGCCTCGTCCATATCAGCCAGCTTGCCGAGGATAGAATTGAAACGGTAGAGGATGCGGTCAAGATGGGCGACGAGGTTACCGTGATGGTCCTCGAAATAGACAACATGGGACGCGTCAATCTGTCTCGCAAGGCCATGCTTACGGCCGAGGAAGGCGAAGCCCCCGCGTCTATTCTGGAGCGCAACAGGCCCGCA
>MUCK01000023.1 GCA_002816705.1 SAR202 cluster bacterium Casp-Chloro-G4 | reverse complement strand
CACTGAGGGTCGACCCTTTTTTATTTCAATCTTTATTGTTATTGATTACCTAGTAAGCCCTCAGTCCGCGAATACCTCTCGGCGTGGCGCAACAATTTTGCCATTGGAGAGGACTGTGCCGTCCTCGCATCTGCTTTCCACGCGACCGCCGTCGAACTGCTCGATGTACAGGTTGGCGTATAGGCCGCCCAGAGCAAGCAACTCTTGATGGGTGCCTTGTTCGACGATACGACCCTGGTCTACTACGAATATGACGTCGGCTGCCAGAATCGTGGACAGCCGGTGAGCAATAGCAATCGTGGTACGACCTTCCATCAGCGGCTCCAGCGCCGACTGCACGAAACGCTCGCTGGCGGTGTCCAGCGCCGACGTTGCCTCGTCCAATATCAGAATGCGAGGGTCGTGCAGGATAACGCGTGCGATAGACAGGCGTTGGCGCTCACCGCCGGACAGACGATAGCCCCTCTCACCGACAACGGCGTCATAGCCATCAGGGAATGCCATGATGCGGTCGTGAATGAAGGCCGCCTTAGCCGCAGCCTCCATCTGTTCCTGAGTCGCATCCGGATTGCCGTACAGCAGGTTGTCTCGCAGGCTGGCGTGGAACAGGTAACTGTCCTGGGTAACGTAGCCTATCAGGCTCGCCAGAGACGCCAGACGAATGTCCCGCACGTCGGTGCCATCAATGCTTACGGCGCCTCCTGTGACGTCGTAAAGTCGCGGTATCAGGTACGATATGGACGTCTTGCCCGCGCCGCTGGGGCCCACAAACGCCGCCAGTTGGCCCGGTTTAATCTCAAAGCTCACGCCTTTCAGGGCCAACCCCTGGGGAACTTCCTCCGCCAAGCCGTTGTCAGGCTGGTGGGCCTCAACCGCACTGTAGTCAAGGCTCACGTTTTTGAAGGTTATCTTACCCTTCACGTCGTTGGGCTTTAACTCCCTCGAGGAATCTTTGTCCTCAATCTCAGGCTTGATATCCAGGTAGCCGAAGATACGCTCGAATAAAGCAAGCGAGGCCTGCAGCTCGACGGAGACGCGAAGAAGGGTGCCAATTGGGAAGTACAGGCGCGACTGGAGCGTAGTGAACGCCACGACGGTGCCCGAGGTGATGCCGGAGGGAGTGGTGCCAGACAGCACGTAACCGGCAATTACGTAAATCATAACCGGCGAAATGGAAAAGAAGACCTGCATGAAGGTGAAAAAGGCGTTGCCTGTCATCTGCATGCGCAACGTCAGGTCCGCCAGGCGCAGGTTCTTCTCTTGGAACCTGCCTACCTCCTGGGGTTGTCGGCCAAAGAGCTTCGCCAGCATCACACCTGATATGGAAAGCGTCTCCTGGGTTATAGACGTGACGTCAGCGGCGGCCTTCTGGGTCTCAGCACTAACGGCCCTGCGCTTGGAACCAACGTATTTGGAGAGCACCACGAACACCGGCACCGTAGCCATGGCTACCAGCGTTAATTCCCACGACAATATGATCATGGCGACAAGAGTGCTGATGAATATAACGCTGTTGGACAGCACGTTGGACAGGGTGCTGGTGACGACGTTTTGCACGCCGCCTACATCATTGGCCACCCTGGACTGGATCTCTCCCGTTCGCGTGTCCGTGAAAAAGCGAAGTGACAGGCTCTGCAAGTGCTCGTATAGCCTGTTGCGGAGGTCCCGCATCACGCGCTGGCCAACCTCGTTGGTATAGAAGGTCTGCACGATGCCGAGGCCACCAGTCACCACAGTGACCGCCACCATGACACCGGCGACAATCCAGAGGAGATTAAGGTCAGGTACGCCGCTCTCCGGAAACAGAGCTGAGTCGAAAACGGTACGTATGAGGACAGGGTTCACGACGCCCAAGCCAGCGGTTATAAAGATAAGGGCGCCAACTGCTGACACCTTGCGCCAGTAAGGCTGAAAGGTTTTGGCTATCCGTCCATTCAGACCGCTCTTGGTGGCGGCCAGCACGCCGACGCCTTCCCCTGCGGGTACTTCTCTACGCATATGATCTGTACTTCATAAGTCTTATTTTAACACCTAAACAGAACGGGGCAGGTTTATCACCTGCCCCGTTCCACGTTGGCCTCGTATTGCGCCAAAAGTAATTTCAATGCTCATCCCGTTGGCTTCCTAGCTGTAGTGGACTAACCCCACATGCCTGTGCTGAGATACCGCTCGCCGATGTCGTTGAAGATGGTGACGAAGCAGCCTCGCCGTTCCCGTCTGGCGACCTCGTATGCGCCCTGCACGTAGGCTCCTGAGGACTGTCCCGCGAACATTCCTACCGAAGCCATGAGCTGTGACATCTTGTAACATTCGTCCACGTCAATCTCCAACATTTCGTCCACAACGTTGGCGTCGAAGATGCTGGGTATGATGTGACCCTCGCTCAGCGGCTTGAGACCCTCTACGCCGGGCCATTCCGGAGGGTTAATGCCCACGATCTTGATGTCCGAGTTGTGTTCCTTGAGGCGGTGGCCTATGCCGGTAATGGTCCCGCCAGTACCTACACCTGCCACAAAATGCGTAATGCCGGGAACCTGATTGAGAATCTCCTCGGCGGTGGTGTCGTAGTGCGCCTGAGGATTGTTTTCGTTGTCGTACTGGGAGCGGTAGTAATACTTGTCTGGTTCAGCCTCGTATCGACGCCTGACCTCATACAGGGCTTCGTCGTAACCCAGCATGGCATCGGTGTATATGATCTCCGCTCCGTGAGCCTTTATACGCTTCTTGCGCTCCTCGCTAGCGTTTTCTGGCATGACCAGCGCGACCTTGTATCCGAGAATGGCCCCGATCATAGCGTAGGCAATGCCAGCGTTACCGGAGGTGGCATCCAGTATGGTCTTGCTCTTGTCTAGTTCACCCGACAGGATGGCCTCCACCAGCATGCGCATGACCGGCCTGTCCTTAAGTGAGCCGCCAGGGTTCAGGTGCTCGTACTTCGCATTTATCTCGGCATCCCCTATGTCCACGGGAAGCTTCAATTTGACCATGGGAGTGTTGCCAATGGCCAGCAATGGGGGATATTGGGCTATGAAATTCAGGTACTCTTGAGACAGTGGCAATATGTCATCTCCTCGGCCTCGAAGGTCGAATTAAAGTATATCCACCAGTAACAGCGCCGTCCAGTGTAGGCGGGCCGCGACACCTGCTCTATGAATCGGATAAAATGATTTCGGCTTGAATGGCGCCAATTATTCGGGCCAATGATTTGCACTGCCGGGGCACCACCTAAAGTGCGACGCGCCGTTTGACGGACAATATTTAATTCCCAAATTACCCAGCTGGTGACTTTCATGGCAAACACCAACGCGGCCAAACGAGCCCAGGAACTAAAGGCAAAACTCAACTACCATAACCACCACTACTACGTCCTGGCGCAGCCGGAAGTAAGTGATGGCCAGTACGACGAGTTGATGCAGGAGTTGCGCCGGATTGAAGAAGCCAATCCCGAGCTTGTGACACCCGACTCGCCCACGCAACGGGTAGGCGCAGAGCCTCTGCCGGGATTCAGCCAGGTGCAGCATCCCGTACCGATGATAAGCCTGGCCAATGCCTTTAATGACAACGATTTCATGGCGTGGCATCGACGCGTGGCCAACCTGCTTGAGCGCGACCAGTTCGACATGGTCTGCGAGCTAAAGTACGACGGTCTGGCGGTAGCGCTGACATACCAGGATGGCGTCTTCGTGCAGGGCGCAACGCGAGGCAACGGCCTGGTTGGCGAGGACGTCACACAGAACCTACGAACCGTCAAGAGCATTCCCCTACGCCTGTTGAATTCCGACGTGCCCAGTCGCCTGGAGGTCCGAGGCGAGGTCTACTTCCCCAAGTCCGAATTCCTGAAGTTCAACGACGAGCGAATCGCCAGGGGGGACGAGCCCTACGCCAACCCGCGTAATACCGCTGCAGGCTCCCTCAGGCAGCTAGACCCGCGCATGACAGCCTCCCGCCCTCTGGACATTTTCATCTACTCGCTGGGATACGTGGAAGGGGACGGGCTGCCGGAAACGCACGCGCAGACGCTGGAATACTTCAAAGGTCTGGGCCTCAAGGTCAGCGAGGGTTTTCGACTGGTTCACACTGCGGATGAGGCCATCGACTTCTACAAATCCTGGCTGGAGGGTGTGGAGAAAATCGACGTGGCAGCGGATGGCGTCGTAATTAAGGTGGACCGACTCGACTTCCAGCAACACCTTGGCATCGTGGGACGAGAGCCCCGGTGGGCCATAGCCTACAAGTTCCCGGCAGTCCAATCCGTAACCCGGCTGGAAGGCATAGACGTAAACGTAGGCCGTACAGGAAGCATAAATCCCTTCGCAATCCTGGAGCCGGTGATCATCGGCGGGGCCACCGTGCGAAGGGCCACACTGCACAATGAAGAGTACATCCGCTCCAAGGACCTGCGGGTAGGTGACTGGGTCGTTGTGGAGAGGGCAGGGGAGGTCATTCCCCAGGTCGTCAGCGTGATCACCAGCCGCAGAACTGGCGAAGAAATGCCATTTAAGTTTCCTACCGAGTGTCCCAGTTGCGGCCAGCCGGTGGTCAATCCCGAAGACGAGGCCGCGAACTACTGCGTCAACGCTTCATGCCCGGAACAACTGGTCCGTCTGCTAGAGCACTTCGTGAGCCGCAACGCCATGGACATCGACGGCATGGGTGGCAAATGGGGCGCCATCCTGATAGAGCAGGGTCTGATAAAGGACGTAGCCGACCTGTACTTCCTGAAGAAGGAAGCCCTTCTTGAGATTGAGCGCATGGGCGAGAAGAGCGCCGACAACATGATCGCTGCCATCGCTGCCAGCAAGTCGCGTCCGTTGGCCCGCCTGCTAACGGCGTTAGGGGTCCGGCATGTTGGGTCGGAGGTAGGCGAGTTGCTGGCCAGGCACTTCACGACAATGGACGACCTGATGGCGGCCACCGACGAAAGCCTTACGGCCATACCCAGCATAGGCCCACGCATCGCCGAGAGCGTTGTCGGTTACTTCGCCAACGAAGGCAACCGGGCGGTCATCGAGAAGCTGCGAGAAGCGAGGGTACGCCTGGAGGACGAGCCTCGTGATGAGCCGGCGGAGCAGCCTCTGGTGGGCCTCAGGTTCGTGGTCACCGGCAGGTTGGAACGCTACAGCCGCTCGCAGATCGAGGGCAGGATTAAGGAGCTTGGCGGGGCCGTCAGCGGTAGCGTAAGCAAGCGTACCGACTACCTGGTGGCGGGGGCCGACGCAGGTTCGAAGCTGGCCGATGCCCAGAGCCTCGAGGTCAAGGTGCTTACAGAGGATGAGTTCCTGGCTATGGCGGGAGGGACATAGCACAGAACTGGCCGTTCTGATTCTACAAGAGGCAGAAGCTAAGAAAACTCCGGGACTACCTCGCTCAAGAACGTGTCCAATTGCGCTTGCTGATCCAGCGCGGCAAATCTTACTACGATGGTCTCTGCGCCAGCCTCGACGTACCGTTGCATGCGCTCAATCGTGCGCTCCGAGTGACCGTAGGGTCCCCAACGGTCGCCCCAGAAGTTCATGCCATAGTAGAGGTGTAAGAACTGGTTTGCCTCTGCGTCAGCCTTGGCCTCGTCGGCCTGCATATTGACCGTCATGTAGAAAGTGCGCTCCAGCTTGGACGGGTCCTTGCCATAGTCGTGGGCGTACCCCTGCACCTTTTCGACTAACCTGGCGTACTCATCAGGGTAGTCAGAGATCGACATTATGCCGTCCCCCAACCTGGCCGCTCTTCGGAACTGGGCCTCGCGCCCCGTGTTCCAATGACAAGCCACCAGAAAAGGCACTCCCCCCTTTTGCAAGGCGTGGGGCTGCACCCGGAGCGACTCAAAATCAAAATGCGCACCATGATGGGTTACGACCTCGCCAGCCGTCAGGCGCTTGGCGACGTCGACAACCTCTTCGAAGCGGCCGGCCCTTTGTTTGGGGTCCACGCCCGCGTTAAGCCACTCCTGACGCTGGTCTTCGTTGAAGGCGCCTCCTACGCCCGCGCCAATGATGGCCCGGCCGCTTGAGATGAGGTCCAGACTACCCAGCACGTGTGCCAGCGTAACCGGGTGCCGCAGGGCCGCCAGGAGTACCGACGTTCCCAACCGTACCCTCTTGGTGCGGGAGGCGATGGCCGCAAGGGTCGTCAACGGCTCCAATCTAGGCTTGGCCGTCAGGCTGTCGCCAACCCAGACCGAGTCCAGTCCCGCCTTCTCAACCTGCTCCGCCATAGAGAGCACAGTCTCGATATCCTGGGGGGCCTCGCCGGTCATTATCAGGCGTCGTGTGGGAAGGAGAACGCCAATCTTGACCTTAGTCATTCCCTTGTAATCCAAGCGGGTATTCCCTAGTTAGACTGGCCGATAGGTCGGACCATCCAGTGAGCTTCCCGAGAAATCCGGGCTCTATTTCTTCGCATCGATTAAGGTCCGCCGGGGTATCCAGATCCAGGGAGAAGCCAGGGCTTTCGCAAACTGAATACGGCAATCCCAACGCCTGCGCCAGGTCCTGGTGGCGTCGAAAACTGTCCTTGCCTAGGGCAGGGCGAAACCCCGAACTAGCGGGCACAAACATCGCGTTGGTCCCGGCATCGCGTTGAGCGGGGGCCAACGCCAGTTTTGTTCCAGCCTCCGAGGCCGTTAACAGGGCCACGATATCGCTGGACTGCAGGAAAGGCAGGTCCGCCGGCAGGTACAGGCTCGGCAGGTCAACCTCGTCTGCCGCATTCATGGCATTGGATACGGCGTCATTAAGGCCCGTTCCAAGGTCTTCGTGCCACTGCGCGCCCAGTTGCCGTGCACGCTCTCGCACCTGATCATCTCCGCCGATTACCCATATTCCGGTTACGGCCGATTCCATGGCTACCTTTACGACGTGCGAGAACATGCCCATGGCCAGCGCAGCCCTTGAACCGGAGTCTAGCTCTTTAGACAGGCGCGACTTGGCAAGGTGCAGGGGTTTCATGGGAATTAACACCGTTACGTGCAGGTCCCCGCTAATAGAGGAAATATTCATCACGTCAGCTCGCAGATGAAGTGTGCAAGCCTGACTTTATCATCGTAAGTGCTCATAATGGTATTAGTGATCTCAACCTTCATTCCCAACTGCTCTATTTGCAGAGCCAGGTGACGGTCCTGCTCATCGATGACAAAAACGTCACAGAGGCCCACGTATTGCCGGGCGACGCCAACGCAGGAGACGTCATGCCCCAATTCACGTAAAAGTTTTGCCGCCGGTCCCTTGATAGCCTGCCCCCCAACGATGGGGCTTACGGCAACCCTCCTGCCTTGGAAGCTTTCAATTGCCTTTTGCACCCCTTGAACGGCCAGTATGGGTGCCACGCTAATGAAGGGATTGGACGGGCAGAAAACCAGCGCCTCGGATGTCGCCAAGGCGGTAGCGAATGCTGGCGAAGGCCGTGCGTCATCGGCTCCTACGAACCTGATATGGGATACGACAGGCTCGCTGCGATTTTGAACGAAGTAGGTTTGCATAGCAAGGTCGCCCATGTCGGTGGACAGCACGGTACGCACGCTGTCGTCGCTCATGGGGAAGACCGCGTGTCGCACGCCAAGGGCGGTACACAGCGATTGCGTGACCTGCGAAAGCGCCTGGCCCTGGCTAAGCAGGTGGGTACGCCGTATGTGAGTGGCAAGGTCCAAATCCCCCAAATTGAACCAGGCGTCGGCTCCGTACTGTCGAAGACGCTCGAGCGTGCGGAAGCTCTCGCCTTCAATGCCCCATCCCATCTCAGTATTGGAAATGCCAGCAAGCGTATACATCACCGTATCCACGTCGGGCGAGACGTGCAGGCCGTGGAACTCCTCATCGTCGCCGGTATTGACTACGATGGAAAGTTGGTCCGGTTCCAGCACGCCACATAGGCCAAGAGCCAGCTTCGCCCCGCCCACGCCGCCTGCCAGTGCCAGGATGGGAGTCTTCAATTCGAGTTCCGCAAAGTAGTATTCCTCTTGCCGCCACAATATCCGCCACAATCCATGTCTCGTGCCGGGCACTGGGGTTAATAGACCGAACAAATGTAACACCTATGCTAAAATCGTGGCAATACAGGGGCAGAACCATAGAGAGGTCCTCGCATTTACATCAGCCACCTGAGCCTTCTGAACTTCCGCAACTACGAGCACTTGGAACTGGATTTGAAACCAGGAATGGTGCTGTTTCAGGGCGATAACGGTCAGGGCAAGAGCAACCTCCTGGAGGCCATATACATGCTCGCCGTGGCCAAGTCGCCCAGGGCGTCATCCGACCGTGAGTTGGTCAAACGGCAACTTGTGGACGAGGAGACATACTCCCGCGTGGCCGCCATTGTAGAGAGGGGAATCGAACATGGAGGCGGCCCCCTGAAGCTGCAGATGGACTTCAGCAGCACTCCTATCCCTACCGAGGACGAGGACGACAATCTCGGCTCCATCGGCGGAATATCGGTGCAGAAGTACATTCGGATTAACGGCGTGCCTCGTCGCGCCTCCACTTTAGTCGGCCAGCTAAACGCAGTAATGTTTAGCGCGGAGGATTTGGAGCTGGTTTACGGCCCGCCTTCGGTACGCCGTCGCTATATGGATATTCTCATCTCTCAGTTGGACCAGAATTACCTGCGGGCCCTTCAACGCTACCAGAGGGTCATCACACAGCGAAACTCGCTATTGAAAGCCATTCGCGAAGGCCGATCAGCAGAAGGGGAACTGGCCTTCTGGGACGAGCAACTGGTGAGCGAGGGAGAGTACATAATTGGCCAACGCCGTGCCTGTATACAGCAGCTTTCAGAGATGGCCGGGCCTATTCAGCGAGGGCTAAGTGGCAACGGCGAGTCCATGGAAATCATCTACCAACCCAACGTCAGCCTGGGCAACGGCGACGACGAGGGAGGCATTGCCGAATCAATGCATCGGTCCCTCCTGGAGAGACGCCGCCGAGAATTAGCCCAAGGCGTCACGGTTACAGGGCCACACCGCGACGATTTGATAATGTTGTTGGACGGTATGGACGTGGGAGCCTACGCGTCTAGAGGACAGTCGCGAACGGTGGTGCTGGCCATGAAGCTGGCCGAGGCTGGCTACCTGAAAGAGCGTCGCGGGCAGGAGCCGATTCTTCTATTGGACGACGTTCTTTCCGAGCTTGATGTCAGACGACGTGAGCATGTGCTGGACCAGGCATCCCAATATCAACAGAGCTTTCTCACTACTGCGGAGGTAGACAGCATCGACGCTGCCCACCTGTCAGGTATGAATCGGTTTGCCGTAAAGTCCGGGCATGCGGAGCCGATGGGGTCTACAACGGACGTCATCGACTAATACGGTAGCTCAAAGACTTTCGACACTCCCATACAATCATCTTTTCTTAACGTAATTGCGCGGCGAATTTTTCTCGAAACTTTTTCATTTTCGGGTCGATCACGATTCGGCAATACATGCTGTCGGGGTTTTCCATGTAGTACTGCTTATGTTCGGCCTCGGCTTCGTAAAACTTCTCTAGCCGAACGATTTCCGTTACTACCGGCCCGCCCAAACCGCCAGATTCATTTAATTCACCCACAAAGGCCTCCGCCAGCTGTTTCTGGTCATCATTTGTGTAAAGAATGACAGAGCGATACTGGGTGCCCTGGTCCGCTCCCTGACGGTTGAGCGTCGTTGGGTCGTGGGTGGCAAAGAATACAGTCAGAAGGTCCCTAAAGGCTATTTCGGAGGGGTCGAACTGGACTCTAGACACCTCGGCATGTCCAGTCGTCTCACTACATACCTGTCGATATGACGGATTTTCAGTGTGCCCTCCGGCATAACCAGGGGTAACTGAGACTACGCCTTTAAATTCGGCAAACACCGCCTCGGTACACCAGAAACATCCCCCGCCAAATACGGCAACCTCGTTATTATTTTCCATAATATTTCCCCATCAAATTTGTCTTGGGGCATATTGTAGCAGGCCTAACTAAGGTACCGCGCCACGAGATATTTCCTTCTATAAGCCTGACTAAACTCAATAAGCACCCCAAGCACCCTTTGACCGTCGCGAAGGGGCCGAAAGTAAAAGGAAGGTGTCCGGTACATCTTGACGTTTGTGCAGCCCGCCAAACACGATGAAATGCGCCTTCTTAACCCCCGCCTTCGGTACACCAGGGCCAACCCTTTGCAATTAATGAACTAACCCTTAGCCTCTGGCTTAGAATCCGGTGCATTTATCCCGTTACACCACTTTGTAAAGGTATGCATGGGGTGTGCGGATGGTGTGCTGGCACGTAGTTTATTCGGGTTAACACCGTTGTCTACCCTGCCAAACCCTACCTATAATTAGGCCTACAATTAGCTCAGGAAAATCGTTAAGCACACCGGCTCAAACATGGAACAGGCAAGATTTTCAAATAACCCAAAATACACCGTCCCAGAACCTCGCTCTGCTGTGGTTCGAAGACAGCGTCTGGTCGATTTTCTACATCAAAACGTCGACCAGCCCCTGCAACTCATCTGCGCGCCTGCCGGTTACGGCAAGACCACCCTCATGGCAGACTTTGCGGCAGACACCGAGCTTACTGTTTGTTGGCTCGCGGTTGATGAGTTGGACAGGGACCCCAGGTCCTTTGCCACCAGCCTGTTCGAGGCTCTCCATACGCGTTTTCCCAACCTGGAAAACCCGGCGAAACTTGTGCAGGCCATGTCCCAGGAGGCCAACGCCGACTGGCAGACGATGATCCACAGCATTGTGGATGGCATTAGCAAGGGCATACCCGAGTATTTCATCTTCGTCATCGATGATTTTCACATCGTATCGTCCAGTCCTGAGGTGCATGATGCGCTAGATTTTGTCCTTCAGCGCCTGCCGGACAACTGTCGAATAATCCTGTCTACCAGGGAACTGCCACAAATAGCGTCCCTACCCAAGTTAATAAGTCAACGTAGCGTTGCCGGGCTTGGGCCAGGAGAACTGAAGTTCACCTCGGACGAGATCAAAGACCTGCTTAAGAAGCACTTCGACCTGGAGGTTAGCGACGAGGAAGCCAAGCGTATGGAGCAGGAATCGGAAGGCTGGATCACGGCCATCCTGCTCACCACCCACAGCCTTTGGAAGGGCCTATTCCAGGAGGTCCTAAGTAAGCAGGGCGAAAATACACTTCTGTACGAGTACATGGCCTCCGAGGTTTTCTCCCAGCAACCGATGGTAATTCAGGACTTCCTCCTGGCGACAAGCATTTTCAACGAGTTCGACGCGGAGTGCAGCAGGGCAGTCACTGATTCCGATAACGTGGAGGAAATTCTTAAGGAGATCGAAGGAAGGAACCTGTTTGTCTCCCGCATAGAAGGTGCAAAGCCATGGTTCCGGTATCACCATCTATTCAGGGACTTTCTCAGAGACAAAATTGCTACTGAAGACCCAGCGCGTCAAATTCAGCTCCACGCCAAGGCAGCCGACTACCACCTTCAGCGGGGCGACGTAAGACAGGCCATACACTTCAACATCGTGGGCCACAGGTATGATGAGGCTCTAGACCTATTGGAGGATGAGGTAGAATCCCTTGCCCGTGAAGGCTTGTGGGACACCTTGGGCGGAATGATAGAGCAGATTCCCGAGGAGTTTCGCGAACGCAGGTCGAGGCTTCTTCTCTATTTTGCCAATTACCACGAACACAGAGGAAGAAACGACGAGTCGATCAAGATCCTTAGCCGAATAATTGAGGTCTTTCGGGAGGAAGGGAACTATGTCCTGGAGTCCAGGGCCCTGATGCGACGCAGTGTCGCACTTCGGGCAAAAGGGGCCAGCCAGATGGCCGTAAGGGATGCCCGCATGGCCCTTTCCATTACGATCGAGTATGGCAGTCTCCGGGATCAGGCTGACGCCCACAGCCACCTGGGCCGGGCGTACGGAACTCAGGGCAAATTCCCTATGGCCGAAGAGGAATGCAAGCTGGCATTGGAAGGATATCAACAGGAAGGCGATCTTTTCCAGCTATCCCATACCCACGGAATGCTTGGCCTCGCATACACTGAGATGGGTCAATTCCCCCAGGCTGCAACTCATTACGAGATGGCAGTCCAGGGCTGGAAGAAGATCGGCAACGAACGCGACCTCGCGCTCACCCTGGGCAACGTAGCGTGCCTCTATTACCAGCAGGGACGATACGATGAGGCAGTGGAAACCGGCAACGAATCTTTGGAAAAGGCTGTGGCGACAAATAACGTGCGTACCCAATCTTACGCATACGCCAATCTGGGAGACGTGCGTCGAGAGCAGGGCGCGTTTGGAGTTGCCTTGGGCCACTACCAGAAGGCGCTGGATCTAGCCAGAGAATGCACCTTGGCCCCCATGGTAAGCTACTGCAGCATCAACATGGGCGAGACTTATCGGCTGATGGGAGATAAGTTGAGGGCGAAAGGGCTTCTTAAGGAGGGCCTATCGTTAGCCAACGACCTTGACCTGGAGAATGAACGGGGCCTGGCGTACACGTCCCTGGGCATAATAGAGGCTGCCAGCGGTAACACCGACGAAAGCATTACGGTTCTGGATAGGGCGTGTGAGTTGCTGCAGCGCGCCAATCAAAAGCGGAACCTTGCGCTGGCTAAATTCCACATGGCACACGTATTTTTCCAGACCAAGAACTATGACGCCGCATTGGAGTACCTGGAACAGGTTGCGTCCCTCTGTCAGGATTTAGGTCACGTTCAGTTCCTCCTGGAAGATGCCAAGCATGCGTCATTAATGTTGCAGTACTTGGCCGCCTCCGATGGCAATTTGCGACAGTTCTTCAACGACATCAAAGACGAAATCAGCAGACAGTCCGACGGTAATTCCCCAGCAGCCAACGCCTACCTCGATCCCGAAGAACTCCCGATCAATGGCTCATCTAATGAAGAAAGCGACAGCCCTACGGAAATAGAGGTAAAAGGGTTTGGACAATTAAGGATTTACCTGGGAGGAAATCCAATCCTGAATTCCGCTTGGGGTTCCAGCAAGGCCCAAGAGATGTTCCTTTATATGCTTCGACTGAGGGAGCCTGCCTCCAAGGCAGATATCATGGAGGCGCTATGGCCTCACATTTCAGCCTCTAAGGCAAACTCCAATTTTCATTCCACCTTGCACAGAATGAAATCGGCTCTGCACCCTCAATGTGTGGAAGCCAACGGCGAGCTATACCAGATGAATCCTAACTGGGGCTACACTTTCGATGTCGGCTCCTTCGAGGAGACCATACTCAATGCCCGGAATCTGGCCAGCAATAACCCCGAGCGAATTCTGCTTCTGTCACAAGCTGTGAAGGCCTACAAGAACCCGGTACTCGGAGACACTGATGCAGCCTGGTGCAATCAGCTTCGGACGGAACTGGAAACGGCGTTCTGGCAAGCTGTGAACGAACTTTCGGACTCCTGGAAGGCAAGCGGAAATGTAGCGCAGAGCTTATCCATTTTGGAAGAAGCGCTGGAAGTGGACGAATACCAGGAGGAGATATACCACAAGCTGGCCGATCTTTACACAGAAGCTGGCGACCTTGCTTCAGCCTCTAGCACACAACGACGGTTGAAATCGATTTTCGGAGAAACAATCCAGCTATTTGCCGCTTCAGGCGGCACGTCAGATGCGGCAGACTCCGAAAAACATTAATTAACTCCCGAACATACCTCCAAAAAACTTGGCCTTGCCAATGCGAATGTTGCATTAGCAAGGCCATTTCTTTTTGTCCGAGGTTATTCGTGAGTGACATGCCAGTCGCAATTTGCTATCCTCCCCCTTATTCAGTCTAGCTACAATTTGGCTAGCGGAAAGGAGGAGGTTCTATTATGAGGCTCAAGAAAGCTTACTGGCAGGTGCTATCCGTGGCTCTCACGGTTGGCGCTTTGTTGGTTCTCACACTAGGGACCGCCCTTGCCGGCAACTGGGACTAGTTTAAAATACTAGCCCTAGTTTACCGGTCGCAACATGCCGGGGTTTCGGAGCCGCCACAGCAACGTGATCCCCGTTTGTCCAAACACATATAAACATTTATGCCACCCCTTAAACATCTGCCAATCCCCTCGACCTATCGGCGATTGCATTTAACCCCTTAGGGCACAAGCATCTGTCAGTTGCAAAAATCAACTTTCAGCCCCAGATTGTAAGCACCAATAACCTTGTTGCCTTGCCCCTTATTTATGATAACCGGAGCCTGTTAAAACCATAGTAGTTCGTTAAGTTTCGACGCCTGTAATAAGGTTTAGTTGGCAAATACACACCAGTCAAACCGGATCCTGGTTAGACTTAATTGCCTGTCAAATTTAGGCGGTCTCGGAGGCTTACCACATTGGTAAACGAAACGAACAATCGCAACGACAACCTGGCACGAAAATATGACCCACAGGTCACTGAGGTTGACGGCGTTCCGGGTCTTGATGATTCTACGATGCTCGACAAGTTTCTGTCGAAACTTTGCGACCACATCAAGAGTGAAGGGCTCGTTAGCCTTTACTGGGTTTCCGGGGTACGCACGGAGGAGGTCGCGAGCAACATTCTCAAGGCCATGGCAGAAGCGACCGGTGAATCCAACTTCGATGGCGACTCCTACGTCATCGTGGCGAAACCTGGAGATGCCGAGTTACTCGATACCTTCAACTCCCAGTACAGCATCCGCATCCTACCCATGAACGAGATTTATGCCGACAGCTTTATTGTTGTTAACGAGTCCGCAGTCCTGGACGTGACCCCTATCGTTGGGGACGAGGGCAACCCGGAATTTAGCGAAGACCCCACGGTCGTCAGTCTTTACACGGGCTTTTTCAATATCCTTAAGAACGGCACTACATCTTAGATTCCTACCTCAATTTAATTATCGACTGCAACATAGAGGGCGACCCGCCGCGTTGGGGTCGCCCTCTATTTTTTTGTGGCTCCATTTAACACACCACGTAAAACGGATCCCTGCTGCGCCCTTCCTATTTAACTCCCCAGCAACCTTTTCCCAGAAAGCTCGTTATATCTATAAGCGAAGGCTCACATTTTGTGCCTTTACGACAACCCCACCATTAATACTCTGGCGTCTGAATTTCGGTGCTTAGTGAAAGATCTAACCCCTATGCAGCCACGTATATTAAACAGCGGGGAATCCGGGAAGCCGTTTCCGGGTCCGGAGGCTGTGTGCCATGGAGCATGAAGAAGCAGACGACGCACAACTGATTTCCCTAATAATGGAACAGTCACGGCCAGCGCTGGAAACCCTGTACCAGCGTTACTCCAATACGGTGTACTCCCTTGCGATGCATATGCTCCGGGATGCCGGCAAAGCAGAAGAGGTAACGCAGGACGCATTTTTCAACGTCTGGCGAAGAGCAGGAAGCTATAGCACTAGCCGGGGAAGTGTGACAGCCTGGCTGTTCAGCATTGCGCATAATAGGACAATCGACGAACTAAGGAAGAGGCGCCGGGATCAGACCCACGTTCGGCACGGCGTGGACCTTAGCAATAAGGCTGAGGAAGATAACAGCGGCGGGGACCCGATGCGCTACGCCACGCTTCAGTTCGACAAAAGCCAATTAAAGGACGCGCTTTTTACATTGAGGCCCGAGCAGAGAGAGATAGTTATATTGGCCTATTTTGGCGGTCTTACGCACTCAGAGATATCCCAGCAACTAGGCCAGCCCCTGGGCACAGTGAAGACACGTATGCGCCTTGCCCTCAAGAAACTAAGGTCCGTTTTGGGACCTCAATACCTGGAGCAAGCTGACATTGGAATGTGAACGGGCGGATTCACTTCTACATCACTATTTTCTTGGCTCACTAAATGCCGATTTGGGCAAAAGCTTGGAGCGACATCTCGACGCCTGCGCCGATTGCGGCGAAAGGCTGAGTGCCTACGGCGAAACTGTTGCTCACCTGGCTCGTTCCGTACCTCAACATGAAGCTCGGGAGCGGATTCGACAGGCCCTGTTTAGCCGAATAGAGGGTGAAAACCGCGATCCGCAAGCAATCCTGTATTCCCAAATCTGGCGATTCGCAACTCTTTGGACGATGATAAAGACGACGTCCATTTCGCGGAACAGGGTAGGGGCAGCAAGCTTATTAGTAGGGATATTCTTACTGTTGGGTGTCTGGGTGAATCATACCCAGGCTGGGGTTCCGCCTGGCGCTGAGATCGAGTCTCCACAGCAAGCGAGCCTTTCAGGCAGGGACAGCCGCTCAGAAGGCCGTCTGCTCGAGACCAGGGAAACGGCAACAGCAACTGCGGAACTGGTTAATGCCCAGAAGCCCTCGGTTTATGACAGCCTTGGCGTCACGCCAGCTTCCGGAATTTCGGTAAGCATGCTCACAGGGCCAGTAGTCGGGGGAACAGGGCCGAGAGGCGTGTTAATAGCGTCCGAGGGCAAAGCCATGCTCATGGCCTTGGACCTGCCCCCTCTTCCCAGCTACCAGGTCTACCAGATATGGCTGGTCCAGTCCGGCGGTGTAGTAGACGCAGGTCTCCTATCAGTGGATGCCACAGGTTATGGCCAGACGATCATCATTCCATACCTTTCGTTGGCGGAGTACGACGGCATTGGTATTACCATTGAGCCAGCAAGCGGGAGCCCAGACCCCACGGGCGTAAGCGTCCTCCAAGGTGACCTCTAACAACATGAATTGGTCACTTCCAAGAAATCAATGTAGCACTTTAATAATTTTGGTTTATCTACCACTATGCGGATCAATAGATAGACATACCAACGGGATGAACCGAACGACGGCGCGCATATTAGCGGCCACTCAAAATTCAATATTTTTGTGGTAAATTAGGTTCGTAAGGTCTATTCTGCATACACAGCGTGTGGTAGTGTTATTTGGGTACGCGGTCTACAGCTTTTTCAGCCAAGGAGGGAAGACACGTAGCATGTCTAAATTACTCATCATCTTCGGACTTGTTCTATTAATGACGGTCCCGGTTTCTCTGGCCCAGGCCCAGGTGCCTGCGCCAACATCGGCTGGTGCTCAGTACGAAGGCTCCGGTACAGCCGTCGTATCTGACAGCTCTGGCCTTAGCGACAAGATCACCTTTTCCATGACAGGGGTGACACGACCCGGACCGGATCAGACCTATGAGGGCTGGCTCGTCAACTCCACCACTGGTGACATTCAAAGCACCGGTGTCATGAAAGTTGATGGCAGTAACAAAATCAGCCACAGTTGGGTTTCTCCTGACGGCGATAACCTTATTGAAATGTACAATTCGGTGGTTATCAGCGTTGAGCCCGTACCGGACTCATCTCCTGATTCGCCTTCGAGCATCAAGCCTTTCTCGGGCTCAGTTTCATCCGTGGCCATGACGCATATTCGTCACCTACTGGTGAGCTGGCCGGAAGGATCAGATGCCGGCATTCTGACGAACCTAAACGGTCAAATAGACGTGGCAATACAGCACGTGAATCTGGCTCGCGGTTCCAGCACTATTGAAGGTGTTCTTACGCACACGCAGCACGTCATTAACGTAGTCGACGGTAGCGGCGGACCGAGCGATGGCATAGGTATCGTTGCCCATGCTAAGGACCGCTCCCACGCCGGACTGGCTGGTGCCTCCGTGGCTACAGAAGCCGCTAAGGTAGAAGCCGCTGGCGCCAACGCAGAAGCTTGGGCGCTAGAGGCCAAAGAGGCCGCTGAGAATGTTCTGGATCAGAGCAGCGTCACCATAGCCAAGGCGTTGCTTAACACGGTTGCCGGTCGACTGGATGCGGCAAGGAATGGCATCTCTGCGACAGGGCGGGGCGGCGGCGAACAGGCGTACGTGAGTGCCCAGATGATGGCGACTTACAGCCTTTCGTCCGGTGATATTGGAACGCCTGCCACGGGTGACACCAGTATCCCCATGCTAGCTCAGATGCTCCTAGCGGGATCGCTCTCTCTGTTGGTAGCAGGTAGCTTCCTGTTCTACCGCAGCCGAAGGGTTAGCAGAGTAAGGGCTTAGTCCTTTAGCAAGTAAGCCTGATTTACTTAGGAGACCCCATTTCATTAGTGAGATGGGGTCTCTTACTTTTTTGCGGTTTCGCGTTGTAGCATTGACGAAATCAAAGAGCCCAAAGGCCAACCCGATGATTGCAAATATTTACGGTCTTAAATACGTAGTCCTCATGGCTATCCTGCTGTCCATAAGCCTCTCCTGCAGCGGCCCGACCGGGGCAGGCCTATCAGACACAATAACCAAAGATGTCCTCACTCCCACCCCTACTCCGATCAATCCCCAGGCCGTGTTGGACCAGTCCGGTACGGCCATGGCCAGCCTGGAGTCATTCCACTTCGATTTGCAACACAGCACCGGCGGAACACCCTTAGCAGCGAACCTTTTATTGATCTCGGCTGAAGGCTACGTGGAAAAGCCGGACAGGCTGGCGGTAGAATTCACAGGCTCCGTTGGGAGATTCGCCATGCGTGGCAGTCTGATCACTATTGGCGACCGGACCTTCATGACCAATCCCTTGAACGACGAATGGCAAGTATTGCAGGACCAGGTAAGCCCCCTGGCGTACTTCGATCCTGCAAAGGGGATTTCCAGCATGATGTCGCAGGTAACTGCCCCTACTCTTTTGGCAATTCACAGCAAAGAGGTCCACATTGGCGGGCGCCT
>MUCK01000022.1 GCA_002816705.1 SAR202 cluster bacterium Casp-Chloro-G4 | reverse complement strand
CCGCACATTCACGGTACCGCTTTATCGCATCAGGTCCGCTTTGAGCCGCCTATGGCTCGCTTTCTCCCCATCGCCCCAATTCACTTTCCCAAATTCGGGATGACTCATGTCTTTTTTTGAATGCAAGGGAATATTGGGACGTTTAGTCGTCTGCGGGGATAGCCTCAGGCTCCTCATCCCGGATGGCCCCAGAGAATAGTTCAGCCAACGCCTTGTCTTCTGCTGTCTCGTTCACCATCAGATATTCAGCAACCTTATCAAGAGTTTCGCGATTCTTGGTAAGTCTCTTGGTGGCGTTTTCGTGGGCTTCCTGAATGAGACGCCTCACCTCGGAGTCGATCTCCTCGGCAAAGTGGTCGCTGTAGTCCACCTGCTCGTGTATCTCGCGGCCCAGGAACACCATCTCTTCCCGCTTGCCGAAGGTGCGGGGCCCTAGTTTAGGGCTCATGCCGAGCTGAGTGACCATAGCCCTGGCTATGCTGGTTGCCTGCTCCAGGTCGTTGCTGGCGCCTGTGGTAATCTCTCCGAAAACCACTTCCTCTGCCGTCCGCCCACCAAGGGCAACGGCCAGTCGCGCCTCCAGTTCCTTTTTGGAAACCAGATTGTGCTCTTCCTCAGGGGCAAATCTGGTGTAGCCGCCCATCTGGCCCCTGGAGATGATGGATATCTTGGTAACGTTGTCCGCTTCAGGAATAAGGAAGCCGACAAGGGCGTGACCTGCCTCATGGAAAGCGGTGATGCGCTTTTCTTTTTCGCTGACCACACGGCTTCTGCGGGCTGGTCCCGCGATAACCCGGTCTATGGACTCGGCGAACTCTTCGTTCGTAATTATGGTCAGCTTTCTCCGGGCCGCTAAAATAGCAGACTCGTTTACCAGGTTGGCCAGGTCTGCACCGCTGAAGCCAATCGTTTGCTTGGCGACTCGCGCGAGGTCTATATCGTTGGCAAGAGGCTTACCCTTGGAGTGAACTTTGAGAATCTCCTCTCGACCTTTCACGTCCGGGTTGTCCAGAATCACCCTTCGGTCGAATCGGCCAGGGCGAAGCAGCGCAGGGTCTAGTATGTCCGGTCGGTTGGTAGCTGCCAGTACAATTACATTCGTATTTACGTCGAAGCCGTCCATCTCCACCAGGATCTGGTTCAGAGTCTGCTCGCGCTCGTCGTGACCGCCGCCTAGACCCGCACCACGATGCCTGCCCACGGCGTCGATCTCGTCTACGAAGACGATACAAGGCGAGTTGCGCTTGGCTTGATCGAACAGGTCTCGCACGCGGGACGCTCCAACGCCTACGAACATCTCTACGAACTCTGAGCCTGATATGGCGAAGAAGGGAACGCCCGCCTCTCCGGCCACTGCACGAGCAAGCAAAGTCTTGCCTGTGCCAGGGGGGCCAACCAGCAGGACCCCCTTTGGGATTTTTGCGCCGAGGCTCACGAAGCGTTCCGGGAACTTCAGGAACTCAACAACCTCTTCCAACTCTTCTTTAGCCTCTTCAACGCCGGCCACATCGGAGAAGCTTACCGAAGGGCTATTGCCCACGAACATGCGGGCGCGGCTCTTGCCAAAGCTAAAGGTCTGATTGCTGCCGCCCTGGGCGTGCCGCATCATGAAAAGCAGTATGGCTCCGAAGAAAATCAGGGGAAGGAAATTAATCAGGATTCCAAACAGGCTACCCAGTCCGCTGGAGCCTTTGACTTCTATATTCACATTGGATGCCAGTGGGTTTACGCCGGCGTTCTCCAATATTTTGACGATTGAAGACCCTTCCTCCTTGCGGGAGGTAAGCGATTCGCCAGTATTGGTTATTAGGGTAAGCTTGTCGCCTCTGACCTCTATTCTTTCCACGTCTCCCCTGGCCGTCATAGTGACGACCTCGCTTATGGGAATCTCCTGCGAGCCGCCGAGGGGGTCGGAGAATAGCGTGAAAAAAATGGCGAGCACAGCTACAATAATCAACAGGTATATGAAGCTGTTCCGCATGAGCCGGGAGTTCATCAGGGGTTCCTATCTACCTATAGGTCCGCGTTTAGTGTGCAGAAGATTTCTAATCGAATCAGGCAATGCAGGAGGGCTTCCGCCACAAGCACCACGCTATTCGCAGTATAACAGAAGGGGCCTAGAAAATATCTGATACGGGCCTGGTTCCCATGGGAAACGGCTATGGATCTGCCCGTGCATTGACATACTTTGTAGGGCGCAATAACATGCCGCCGGGCTTGGCGAACATTACACGAATTAGCCTACTTAACCTTAATCTGGTATTGGAACGCCAAGGAAGGGCGAACAAACATGGACGATAATGTGCACCTTCAGCGGACTCCACTCTACGATGCCCACGTTAAACAGGGTGGTAGACTGGTGCCCTTCGCCGGATGGGAAATGCCTATCCAGTACACGGGCATTCTCGATGAGGCCAGAGCAGTAAGGTCCTCCGTAGGCATTTTCGACGTGTCGCACATGGGGCGCTTGGAGATTTCTGGGTCCGGCGCGGCGAATCTTCTTAATAGGGTTTTGAGCGTTAACGCGTCGGCCCTTAGGCTTGAACGCGCCCGATACAACGTCATTTGCGACGAGTCCGGTGGCATAATTGACGATTGCATTGTTTACCGCAGGTCTGAGGAGATGTTTCTGCTGGTGCCCAATGCCTCCAATACGGATTCCGTTCTCCAATGGTTGGCCCGCTGGAACGAGCCTGATGCCGGAGTGGCCATCGTAAACGTTACGTCTGAATCGGCGATGATCGCGATACAGGGGCCAGACGCGGTCGGCATGGTGGACGGTCTATGTGATATAGATGCGTCCGCAGTGAGGCCCTTCGCCACGGTGAAGGCTTCGATTGGGTCGAGCCAAGTGTGGCTGGCACGTACGGGCTACACTGGTGAAGACGGCTTCGAAATCATCGTCCCCGCTGATAGCGCAGGGGAGCTTTGGAACGCCCTTGCGAGTGCAGGAGCGACGCCTTGCGGCCTGGGCGCTCGGGATGTTCTCCGCCTGGAGGCTGGACTTCTCCTGCATGGAAACGAGATGGATACGGGCGTCAATCCTTACGAGGCAGGACTGGACCGGTTCGTCGACCCAGATAGAGACGGTTACGTGGCAGGTCCGGTGCTAAATCGATTAAAGAAGGCGGGATTATCCAAAAGACTGGTTGGATTTGTCCTTACCGGAAGAGGCGGCATTCCCCGACACGGTTACGCTATACTGGGTGGCGCTGAAAGCATTGGAATCGTAACCAGCGGTGTGCACTCCCCGACCCTGGATTGCAGCATCGGAATGGGTTACGTTGGCATCCAATATGCTGATCCCGGCACCGTCATTCAAATTGACATCCGGGGCCGGATAGTCGACGCTGAAGTAACAGAATTGCCATTTTATTCACGGAGAAGAAGCGGATGAATCCTGCGGAACTTAAGTATTCTGAAGAGCATGAATGGGTCCAGGTTGAGTCGGAAACGGTAGTGCTGGTTGGCATAACCGAGTTCGCTGCCGAAAGCCTTGGTGACGTTGTCTACGTGGACCTGCCAGAGGTTGACGCTAACGTTGGGCAGTTTGAGAAGATGGGTGAGATAGAATCTGTTAAGGCCGTCTCTGACCTATACTCGCCTGTAAGCGGCAAGATTACCGAGCGCAACGAGCAGGTGTTGGACAACCCTCAGCTCGTTAATGACGCTCCCTTCGAGGGTGGTTGGCTGATTCGTGTGCTCCTAGACGACCCGTCTCAGCTGGACAAGCTAATGTCTGCCGACCAGTACGAGTCTTTCCTGGCGTCCCAAGACTGATCTGGACATGCCGATGGACTCACACGGTTTCGTATCTCCTTACAGCCCCAACACGGATAGTGATAGGCGGGAAATGCTGGACGCCATAGGCGTCGACTCAGTCGAGGAACTGTTTGAAGACATTCCCGAAGCCTACCGACATCCGCCGCTGAATCTGCCCCCTCCCAAGTCCGAGATGGAGCTTCTTCGCTACGCTGAGGAGTTGGCCTCTATGAATGGCGTTCCGGGCGACTACGCCTGTTTTCTGGGCGCTGGCTCGTACAGGCACTACGTTCCAGCGATCGTGCGGCAACTGACTAGCCGCAGCGAGTATGTGACTTCGTATACCCCCTATCAGCCCGAGGTTTCTCAGGGCACGCTACAGACCGAGTTTGAGTTCCAAACCCTCTGCGCTCAACTGACCGGCATGGACGTTGCCAACGCTGGCATGTACGACGGGGCCACGTCGCTAGCTGAGGGGGCGTTGATGGCCGTACGCGTAAACGGAGGCCGACGGATTGCCGTGCTGGATAGCGTGTCGCCGAGGTATGTCGAGGTGCTGGAGACGTATACCAAATCTCAAGGCATCGAGATCGACATTATTTCCGCCGATAACCTTACTTTGGCAGACGACACCGCATGCCTCCTGGCGCAGCAGCCCAATTTCTACGGCTACCTGGAGGACATGCAGGCCATAGCCGATAAGGTACACGAGCAGGACGCCCTGTTTGTCGTCTACGCCGATCCTTTCGCCATGGCCTTGTTCAAGCCCCCGGGTGAGTACGATGCGGACATTGTGGCATCGGAGGGGCAGGCGCTGGGAGTTGCGCCGACTTTTGGAGGACCGTACGTCGGCATCTTCGCCTGCAAGCAGCAGTACATACGGCAGATGCCCGGACGAATTGTGGGCCGGACTGTGGACTCAGATGGCAAGATTGGCTACGTCCTCACGTTGCAGACTCGCGAGCAGCACATCAGGAGGGAGCGCGCCACATCCAACATATGCACATCGGTGGCCTTGATTGCGCTAATGTCTACGGTGTTCATGGCAGCCAACGGCAAGAAGGGCATGCGTCACCTGGCTGAGTTGACCTATCACAAGGCCCACTACCTGGCGTCGCTAATAGAGAGAATACCTGGCTACTCCCTGCGCATGGACGGAACATTCTTCCAGGAGTTCGTTGTTGAGTGCCCAATCTCACCCTCAGAAATCAACGACAAGCTGCTTTCTCAGAAGATCATAGGTGGTCTGGACGTGAGCGACATGGTGCCCAATGGAATGCTGGTATGTGCTACCGAGGTGAACTCTCGCGAAGAGATTGAGGCCTTCGCCCACGCGTTGGCAGAGGCGGTCGCCTGATGGCAACGAAGAATCCCCTACAGCTAAAGTACGAAGAGAGCCGCCGTCGTCTTCTTATGGACCGTAGCGTTCCAGGCAGGATGGGCGTTAGTTTGCCTCCCAACGACGTGCCGGAGCAGCCCATGCCGGGCTCCGACATACTTCGGAACGAAATGGATTTTCCTGAGGTCACCGAAGGCGAGATTGTTCGCTATTTTTCCCAGTTGAGCCAGTTTAACTTTTCCATAGACCACAACTTCTACCCCCTGGGCAGTTGCACAATGAAGTACAACCCCAAGGTTAACGACGAGGTCGCGGGTTTGCGGGGCTTCACAGATATCCATCCCCTCCAGCCGGAGTCCACCGTCCAGGGCGCGCTGAAGCTAATGTGGGAGCTCCAGGAGTACCTGGCGGAGATAACCGGAATGCCCGGCGTATCGCTAGCTCCTATGGCTGGTGCCGATGGCGAACTGGCGGGCATGCTCATGGCGCGGGCTTATCACCTCGAGCGGGGGGATACGCAGCGCACCAAAGTGCTCATTCCGGACAGCGCACACGGGACCAATCCTGCCACGGCAACCATGTCTGGATTTGAAGTGGTCACGCTTCCTTCCGACGCACGTGGGGACACCGACCTGGACGCCCTGCGAAACTCCGTGGGCGATGACCTGGCGGGTCTGATGATTACTCTTCCCAGCACCCTGGGTCTGTTCGATAGCAATATCGATCAGGTAGTCAAGATAGTCCGAGATGCCGGGGGTATAGTGTACGGGGATGGCGCGAACTTGAATGCGTTGCTTGGCCGAGTGCGAATGGGGGACTTGGGATTCGACGTTATGCATTCGAATCTTCACAAGACATTTACACAGCCACACGGTGGTGGTGGCCCTGGCTCCGGACCGGTGTTAGTGGGGCCCAGGCTCTTGCCGTACCTGCCCACGCCTTGGGTCACACGGCGCGCCGACGGCGAAGACGAGACTTTCAGCTTCACCACTCCGGAAAAAAGCATAGGACGCATGGCGGCGTTCCATGGTAACTTCGGAGCACTGGTCAGGGCTTACGCCTATATCAGCACACTGGGCAAGGAAGGCATAGCGGCCATAAGCGATGACGCCGTCCTCAACGCCAATTACGTGATGAGTCAGCTAAAGGACGATTACGATCTGCCTTACGACAGGGTCTGCATGCACGAGGTTGTTCTGTCGGCTCGTACACTGAAGCGCCAGCATGGCGTTAGTGCGCTGGATGTGGCCAAGCGTCTAATAGATTACGGTATTCATCCTCCCACAATGTATTTTCCCCTCATCGTTGAGGAGGCCCTTATGGTCGAGCCCACGGAGACCGAATCCAAAGAGACTCTTGACTATTTCATCGAGGTAATGAAAACTATAGCGCGGGAAGCCCGCGACGAGCCTAGTCTGCTGCATGACGCTCCTCACGACACTCCGAATTCACGACTGGATGAGGCCAGGGCAGCCCGTCAGCCCGACCTTCGGTGGCGTCGACAGACTTAGTCTCCATTGGCTCCCGTGACCGAAACCTTGGAATTTCCTAGTTAGGAGTAAAGCATGGCAGATGTTGGACAGCAGGCGCCGGATTTCACACTTCCAGCGCAAGATTCGAGCGCGGTATCGCTCAGCGATTACAAAGGGAAGAAGAACGTAGTTCTCTCGTTCCACATATTCTCATTCACAGGTGGTTGAACGGACCAAGTCTCCTTGTTCCGCAGGGCCAACGCCCTGTTCGAGGAGAAGGATACCCAGGTTCTGGGTATAAGCAACGACTCCAGGCCGACACAGACGGCCTATTCGATGTCTTTGGGTAATATTTCTTACCCAATATTGTCGGACTTCCATCCCAAGGGACAGGTGACCAATGCCTATGGGATTTGGAACGAGCAGCGCGGGGCGTCCAACCGCGCAATCTTCGTAATAGATAAAGAAGGCGTTATCCGTTTCAAGCGGATCTACGACAGCGCCGCCGATCTGGACCCCAAGGACATCCTGGCGGAGATCGATAAGCTGTAGGGATTCCTGAGGGTTAGGCAAGTATAGAGGGCCGGCTGAACAATACGCAGACCGGCCCTCTCGTGTTTTCCAAAATCTGTATGGGCCGCTGGGACGGTTCTGGAGTAACTATATGGTGGAAATTAAGGCGCCTTCTCAGCTCTTTGGCGTGGGCGACAAGGTTCTTATACAGGACAAACGAGGTAGGCATTACCTCATCACACTGGCCCTATCCAAAAAATTTGAGTCGCATATCGGCGCCTTTCCGCATGAGGACTTGATCGGTCAGGAGGACGGTGCGTGGGTGACCACGAACAAAGGCCATGTCCTGCTGGCAGTGAAGCCCACCATGGCCGAATATGTCGTTGAGATGCCTCGTATCGCCACCGTTAGCTATCCAAAGGACACTGGAGCAATTCTTGTGTATGGCGATATCTTTCCGGGCGCTCGGGTGCTGGAAGCGGGCTCCGGCTCTGGCGCGCTAACGATGAATTTGCTTCGGGCCGTGGGTGAGCATGGCCGGGTGTACTCATATGACTTGCGCGAGGATATGCTGGCCCGGGCCCAAAAGAACGTAGAATCCATGCTGGGAGACGCGCCTAATGTCGAGTTCAAACAGGGCGACGTCTACCAGGGAATCGACGAAGACGATTTGGACCGCGTAGTCTTAGACCTGCCTGAGCCTTGGCAGGTAGTGCCGCATGCTTCGGACAAGCTGGCGCGCGGCGGTCTGTTCGTTAGCTTCCTGCCAACCGTTTTGCAAATTCATGAGTTGACCAATGCCCTACGAGAACAACGCACCTTCGAGATGATCGAGACTTTTGAGGTTCTCATGAGGCCATGGGCCGTGAGTGGTCGCAGCGTTCGGCCATCGCACAGGATGGTCGGGCATACAGGATTCATTACTACGGCACGCAGGTGCGCGCCCCGCCCCTACCCTTCCGCCCTACAGGAAGAAGCGCCGGAAACTGAGGAAACTACTGACTAGTCGTCCTCTTTGCCTTCGTCCGGCCACAAAGCGTCTAACGTGAAGTTTGATTGCGGGTAGGTGGATTCCGTTGTGGACATGTGATGATCTGCCTTAATCGGTGGGGTTACATCTTCCAGGAAAGCCTTGGAGGGAAACAGGTTCCCTGCAGACAGGCCCGGAATGCCTTTGGACTGCACCAGGACTTTGAAGTTACCGAAGCCTTCGGCGTCAGCCAGTTCCTGCATGGCTCGCAAGTTGGAGGTACGTTCGCGCAGAGGGATGTCCAGCCTTCTCAAGCCCTCCATCATGGCGTCCAAACCAAGCCCCTTAAAGTAATCGCCCTGGTTCAGGTAGGTCACGTTTCGCAGTCCGCTTGATTCCCCGTCCGACATTAGCTGCGAAAAATCGACGTGAGCCGTGAGGTCTTGTCTCCCGATGCGCTGGTAAGGGCTGGAACCATCTACATGTTTGTAGTAGGTCTGTAGGGTGCCCATAGTTCTGGCTGGTGAATAGAGCTCTTCCGATAGGTATCCGTAATCGACGGTAATCACGAAGCCTCGATCAAGTGAAGACGCTATTTCTCGAATCCAGGGTTCCATGTGCAAGTTGACCTCGCCCTCATAACCGTCCGGCCAACCCCAGTCCAGTCTAGCCAGCCGCCTCTCGATGTCGGGAGTTGAAGGCTCTCCCGTCACCTCAATGATTCCGTCGCGGTCATTGTATGAAACGTAAATCTCTCGAAGGCGGCCCGCCTCCATACGGAAGCGATGTACTGGAAAGGCGTCCGGTAGCTCGTTCGAGAAAATACATCCCGTAATGCCTCTTAGTGGTACGCCTTCCGTAAGAATGCGTTGGCCTGTGCTGGATTCAACAGACGTAGGATACCTGTCCAGAGACAAGTAACAAATGGATGTCTGAAAGGCCAAGGGAAGATTGCTCACATAAGCGGCAAGGTCTCGACTGAGGATGCCTGCGCCCGCCCCAAGCTCAACGGCGTAAAATGGGCTCGGCCTGTCCAGTAGCTCCCACATGCTATAAAGCTGATTGGCGATGCAGGCCCCAAACGCTGGGTGTACGGCGGGGCCTGTGTAGAAGTCGCCAGACTCCCCAAAAGGCGCGGGCGATGAGTAATAACCTCCGTCCGGGTGGTATAGCGCCAGCCGCATGAACTCTTCGAAGGTGATCTTGCCTTCTTGTCTTATTCTGCGCCTGATCTCTTTCTCTGGTCCGCTTTTACTCATAGTATTGACCTAAATAAAAAAGGGAGGCACCTGCGAAGATGCCTCCCTGATATTCATAAATTACGACGAATTTAGGTAGTCGTTTTGGCCTGTTTAGCACGCCTGCCCTGTGGGTTTTCTCGGTCCCAGCCGGAACCTTGAATTGAGTTCTTGAACTCGGATCGCTCGCCGCAGTGCTTGCAGACACCGTTGCTGACTGGGCCATTGGGGCTATCGATCATCCAGTAATGTTGGCACTCTGATACTGGTTGCTCCACTTCTTCATCTGCTGTCAAAGTTCATTCCCCCTAATCACCACCCAAGGTGTTTAAATACTTTGGCGTTCTTCCATAGGTACGTACGGTACGTCCATCTCACCTACATATTGTAGCCTGGGCCGAAGCAGAATGTTATTTTCGAACTGCTCCACAACCTGAACCGTCCAGCCCGGTATGCGACCCATCGCGAAAATAGAGATGAACAGGTCGTCCGGTATTCCTAGCAGGTAGTAAATGGCACCTGAGAAGAAGTCCACGTTTTGGCAGATACCTCGCCTGGAATACGGCTCCATACTCTTGGTCACCGACTCCAATATGGAGAACCATTTGGGCTGGCCCTTGCGCTCACCCAACTCTTTGGCGTCATCCTTCAGGTGGAAGGACCGCGGGTCGGTGGCTCGGTATACCCGATGGCCAAAGCCCATAACGCGCCCGCCGCCGCTGAGCAGATCTCGAACGTACTCTTCGGCCTTGTCTTCCTCACCGATATCCAAGGCCATCTTCATGACCTCTTCGGCCGCGCCGCCGTGCGATGGGCCTTTAAGGACACCGATGCCTGTGGTGACTGCGCAATGCAGGTCCGCTTGCGTGGAGGCCGCAACCCTTGCTCCGAACGAGGAGGCGTTTATGCCGTGCTCGGCGTGCAAGATGAAGTCTTTGTCAATCAGGTGGGCATCTCGTGGGTCCGGCTCTTCTCCGAAAAGCATATACAGGAAGTTGGCCGCCTGATTCATGGTAGTGCTTGGCGCGATAGGCTCTTTGCCATCGCGTATGCGGGCATGGGCCGCCACGATGGTCGGAGCCATTGCCGTTAGACGAATACCCTTACGAATTGTCGCTTCAATGGAATTGTCTTCCGTCTCGGGATCGAAAGCTGAAAGCGCAGATACAGAAGTCCGCAGCACATCCATAGGATGCGAGTCTTTTACGATTTCGATGACCGAAAAGATATCCTCGGGGAGAGCCCTGTTGGCCTTCAATTCCAATTCAAAGGCATCCAACTGGCTCTGAGTGGGAAGTGCCGCGTACATGAGGAGGTATATTGTCTCCTCGAACGTGGACTTCTGAGCCAAGTCGTCAATGTTATAGCCCCTGTAAAGGAGCTTTCCGATCTTGCCGTCTATGAAGCTGGACTTGGTTCGATCTATGTATACATCTCGAAGGCCTCTTTTGATCTCGACCTTCTGTTCAGACGCCATACCAAATCCTCCAGGGCAAATATTTTGTTTGACTGTTATTAAATTGGTCGTCCTCGTGGGTGCCATCGCCCGCGAGAGCATGCCAATTTTAGCATTACGCCTATATGCTGTCAAGAAACGAATAAAGGCATAAAAACTCCCTTGGAGCAGCTTATTACCACGTGCAAGGATCCCAACTGTTCGGTGCTGATGTGAATGATTTCTAGTTCAAAAGGTAGGTGTTACCTTGATGGCAATCTAAACCTCTGCTACGATTTAAGTAGTGATTACATTCACAAAGTTATTGACGAACTATTTGAGTAATTATAGAATATTGGCGTTCGGATGTGATAATGCGCAGGGTGCGTAGGAACCCTTATTTAGTTCGGTGAATTCGCACCTTGAGAACCGATCAATGCTGTATCCCTAGGAATGTGCATGGACTCATTTTCAGTCCCAGAAGTAGTGGTGCTTCGGCTCCCTCTTTACGTTAGGGCGCTCAGCCAACTGAGGGACGGTGGGACTGATGTGGTCAGTTCACAACAGCTTGGCAGCCTT
The DNA here is from genome assembly GCA_002816705.1 of SAR202 cluster bacterium Casp-Chloro-G4. Classification (GTDB taxonomy): domain Bacteria; phylum Chloroflexota; class Dehalococcoidia; order Lucifugimonadales; family JADFKI01; genus Casp-Chloro-G4. The sequence goes on along the minus strand of MUCK01000022.1, from coordinate 8,001 downwards.
CTGCAGATGACGCCTGCGCAGATTCGAAAGGACCTCAGCTACTTTGGGAGGTTTGGCAAGCAGGGACGCGGCTATAACGTGCGGTTCCTTTTGCACGAGTTGCGGGAGATCCTGGGACTCGACCGCGAGTGGAGGGCCTGCCTCATAGGGGTGGGTCGTCTGGGCCACGCCATCATCAACTACCCCGGATTCTCTCCTGAAGGCTTCAAGATAGTTGCGGCCTTCGATGGCGACTCCGATCAGGTCGGCACCTCCATCGGCGGATTCAAGGTGCGACCCATGGAAGACCTCGCCGAGGTTGTCAACGAGATGAAAATCTCCATTGGCATTGTTGCCGTTCCGGCTTCTCAGGCGCAGGAAGTCATCGAGAAGCTAATCGAAAACAAGGTAAAGGGTATCCTGAATTATGCCCCTGTTGCGCCTCAGGTCCCGATGAACACAGTTATTCGGAACATTGATCCCGTGCTATCCCTTCAATCCATGACCTTTTACCTGAGGTAGCCTTCCTCGGTTCTGGTATTCCAATGAAGTGGGTCTAGGCATTCCGACCATTGAAGCCTAATTGACCATTCTCCTCCGTTGATGGCGATTTGGAGCGACATTTAACGTGCGGCCTTGTGCAAAATTGCATCAAGGACAATATGGCAACAATATAAAAAGACCGGTGATTCTTGTTCACCGGTCTTTTTATTTGGATTCGGTTTTTTCCGAAGGGAGTCTACTGTGTAGGCGGTTGTTGCGTCGGGCGCTCTCCCCGCTGCTGCCTCCGTCGTCGCGTGACGACCCCGATCCGGGCCTGAGATCGCTTGAGCGAGGCCATCGCTCTCTGCAGATCCATTTCTGAAACGGCAGACGAAATGCGCTCCTGAGCCCTCTTGAAGGCGGCCTCTGCTCGCTCGGCGTCGATATCCTCAACGCGTTCGGCCGTGTCCGCCAGTATGGTGACTGTGTTGGACATGACCTCAATGAAGCCCCCGCTTACGGTCATGTAGGTCTCTTTGCCGTCCTTGCTGACTCGAATTTCTCCGGGCTGCAAAACCGTAAGAAGCGGCGCGTGTCGCGGCAAAATGCCCAGCTCACCTTCGATGCCTGGCGCAACCAAGACATCTACATCCTCAGAGTAGACCAGCCGCTCTGCGGTTACTATTTCCAGTTTCATTGGGGCCATTGGTTAGTCCTCAGCAGACTTTGAATTATCGGGTTACGCCGTCGCCTGCATCTTCTCGGCCTTTTCGACAACTTCGTCGATGGTGCCGACCATGTAGAACGCCTGGTCAGGCAACGCATCGTGCTGGCCTTCCAGGATTTCCTTGAAACCACGAACGGTCTCCCGAACTGGCACGTACCGGCCCTCTTGGCCAGTGAATACCTCGGCCACGGACAGCGGCTGGGTGAGGAAGCGCTGGATCTTACGAGCCCGGGCCACCGTTAGGCGGTCCTCGTCGGAGAGCTCCTCGATGCCTAAAATGGCGATGATGTCCTGTAAGTCGGTGTATCGCTGGAGCACCTGCTGAACGTTCCGTGCAACGTCGTAGTGCTCCTGCCCCACAACCGAAGGTTCTAGGATTCTAGAGAATGAAGTCAGCGGATCAACTGCCGGGAACAAGCCCTGAGACGCCAGTGAACGCTCTAGAGCCACGACGGCGTCCAGGTGACCGAACGTCGTTACGATTCCGGGGTCGGTGTAGTCGTCAGCAGGCACGTAAATGGCCTGGAAAGACGTGATGGAACCGTCCTTGGTGGAGGTGATTCGCTCCTCCAGGTCACCCATCTCGGTACCTAGCGTGGGCTGGTAACCAACAGCGGAGGGCATCCTGCCCAGCAACGCCGAGACTTCCATGCCCGCCAGGATGTACCGATAGATATTATCAACGAACAGGAGAACGTCTTGGTTGCGCTCCTCCCTGAAGTACTCGGCCATGGTCAGGCCGGTTAGAGCGACACGAGCGCGAATTCCCGGTGGCTCGTTCATCTGACCGAACACGAGCACCGTGCTGGCAAGCACGCCCGATTCCTTCATCTCGTTCCAGAGGTCGTTGCCTTCACGGGAACGCTCGCCTACTCCGGCGAAGACGGAAACGCCCTGGTGGACGGTTCCGATGTTGTGAATAAGCTCCTGAATGATAACCGTCTTGCCCACACCGGCTCCGCCGTACGCGCCAATCTTGCCGCCCTTGGTGAACGGCGTAATCAGGTCCATGACTTTGAGGCCTGTCTCCAGCACCTCAATCTGAGTGGACTGCTCGTCAAAGCGAGGTGGCTTTCGGTGGATGGGCCACTTCTCGGGGCTGTCGATTTCTTCCAGGTCGTCCAGGGGCTCACCCAGGGTATTGAACAGTCTACCTAGCGTGACATCACCCACGGGCACCATAACAGCTGCTCCCGTGTCAACGGCTTCCGTGCCTCTGACGAGACCCTCGGTCGCGCCCAGAGCCAGGCACCTGACCCAGTTGTTGCCGATGTGCTGCTCTACCTCAAGCACCAGTTTCTGGTCGCCAATACTGGACACCAGAGCATTGAAAATAGTTGGCATCTCACCCGGCGGGAACTCTACGTCCACCACCGTGCCGATGACCTGTGTAATCTTTCCGGTTGCCATCGTTCCTCCTGAATATGGCTGGGTTGGGGGTCTAGCCGTCTAAAGCGGCAACTCCGCCAACTATGTCCAGCAGATCTCTGGTAATCGTTTCTTGCCTGACCTTATTCATGACTAGTGTAAGGTCGCCGACCATTTCGTCAGCGCTGTCGGTTGCATTTTGCATGGCCACCATTCGGGCCGACTGCTCGCTGGCGATGCCTTCCAGCAGGGCATGGTATAGCTGCATCTCTACGAATCGGGGGAGCAATTCGGATAGCACTCCCATGGCATTGGGCTCGTATATGTAGCCCACGGCTTGCGTAGGTTCCAACTCCGCGGGAACTACCGGGAGCAGTTGTTCCACTATAGGCCTTTGCACCGTGGTACTGACGTAATCGGCATAGGCGATGTAAACCGCATCAACTTCAGCGTTTTCAAAGTCGTCTATGACAATGTGAGCTGCTGGTGAGATGTCCGTCAGCACCGGCCTATCCGGTAGGTCTGTGAACACCGCCTTGACGTCCTGGCCAGCCCTTGTCATGAAGTCTCTGCCTTTGCGGCCTAATGTGATCACCTTTACGTGAGCTTCCTGTGATTGAATGAACTGTCCTGCAGCCCTGTTGATGTTGGAATTCAGGCCGCCTGTCAGGCCTCGATCCGGTGTAATTACCACCAGTCCTATATTGCTAACGGGCCTGCGCTGAAGCAGTGGGTGAATCTCATCTTCGTTCTGAGGTTGCGCGGACAGGTTGGCCAGCAGGTGCCGCATATGCTGGGCGTAGGGACGACCCCGCAAAGCGGATTCCTGGGCGCGGCGCATCTTCGAGGCCGCTATCATGGACATGGCCTTGGTAATCTTGGACGTGTTCTCAACGCTTCGTATACGTCGTCTTATTTGTCTTACACTAGGCATCGATGCTAGAACCTATTAGTAAGGCACATTGGCCTTGAATTCCGTAATGGCTGCGTTCAGGGATTCGGCAGTTTCGTCGGAAACGTCTCCCGAGTCGGCTATGGTGCCGAGCAGGTCTCTATGACTTGAAACCATGTAGCTGTGGAAGCCAGCCTCAAACGCGGCGATTCTTGGAATCTCCACGTCGTCCAGATGGCCGTTGATGAGAGCGAACAGAATCCCTACTTGCTGCTCCACAGGCAATGGCGAGTTCTGCCCTTGCTTCAAGATCTCGGTTGCTCTCTGACCGCGCTCCAGCTGCTGTCTTGTGGATGCGTCCAGATCGGCGGTACCGAACTGAGCGAAGGTTACAAGCTCTCGGTACTGGGCCAGGTCCAACCGAAGCCGTCCCGCGACCCCTCTGACTGCCCTGGTCTGAGCGGCACTGCCCACGCGCGAAACTGAGAGACCTGCATTCACAGCGGGCCTGATTCCGGCGTTGAACAGCTCGGGCTCCAGGTATATCTGACCGTCGGTAATGGAGATGACGTTGGTGGGCACGTATGCCGACACGTCGCCGGCGAGGGTCTCAATGATAGGCAATGCAGTGACCGAACCGCCGCCGTGGGCCTCGTCTAGCTTTGCCGCGCGCTCAAGCAGGCGGCTGTGGAGGTAGAAGACGTCACCAGGGTACGCTTCACGTCCCGGAGGGCGTCTTAGCAGGAGGGACATCTGTCTATATGCCCACGCATGCTTGGAAAGATCGTCATAAATGATTAGGGCATCCTTGCCCTGCCACATGAATTCCTCGGCCATGGCGCAACCCGCGTAAGGGGCGAGGTATTGCATTGGGGCCGGGTCTGATGAGTTGGCGGCCACTATGATGGTATGTTCCAGTGCGCCGTGCTCTTCAAGGAGGCCTAGCACCTGTGCCACCTTGCTGGCCTTCTGGCCAATGGCAACGTAGATGCAGACCAGATCGCCGCCCTTCTGGTTGATGATTGTGTCAATTGCGATGGCGGTCTTGCCCGTGGAACGGTCCCCGATGATGAGCTCACGCTGTCCTCGGCCTACCGGGATCATGGCGTCGATGGCCTTGATACCCGTCTGTACAGGCCTGTTAACCGAGCTGCGGATTGCCACGTTAGGCGCGACGACTTCAACCTCACGGGTGCTGGTGGTGTTAATTGGCCCCTTGCCGTCTATCGGCTGTCCCAGGGCATCTACGACGCGGCCCATAAGAGCCTCGCCAACGGGAACCACCACAACTCGCCCGGTACTTCGGACCTCGGTGCCCTCCTTAATCCCTAGAGGTTCACCCATGATGACCGCGCCGACGCTGTCTTCTTCAAGGTTCAGCGCCATTCCCATGATGCCTCCCTCGAACGACAGCAGTTCGCCGTACGCTACACCTGAAAGCCCATGGATCTGCGCAATGCCGTCACCGACTGCGATTACGGTGCCCACGTCTACCATTTCAAGCTCTTGACCGAACCCTTCGATCTGACGCTTGATTACCGACGCAATGTCTTGTCCTCTGACTGCCATTCCAGCCTCCGTGGATTTTACGGTTTTACTATCTTTAGGCTTGCTGTACTAACTCTCGGCGGAGACCCTCCAGCTTAGTGCGGGTGCTGCCGTCGATGACCCTGTCGCCGACTCGAGCCACGATTCCGCCAAGTATCTGAGGATCGATGCGGACCGTGAGGACGATCTCTTTGCCTACTATCCCTTTAAGCATGTTCCCTACCGAGGACTGTTGCTCGTCCGTCAGTGGTACCGCCGATATGACCTCGGCGCGTTCAATGCCGCGATGGGCATCCAGCATTTCCTGATACGCCTCTGCTATGGCCGGCAACAAATGTACGGAGTTGCGACTGGCAAGAAGCGTCATCAGGTTACGGGTCAGCGGATTTATGGAGCCGCCAACAGTCTCGTCAATCAGACCGCTTTTCTGACTAACCGTAACTTGCGGCGCGTCTAGAATCTCAGAAAACTCCTGGCTTTCCATGGCGCCTGCAAGGTAGCCCAGGTCGTCAGACCACGTTTCGAACTCGTCCTTCTCCAGGGCTAGCTCAAATGCGGCTTGGGCATATCTACGTGCTGAAGCACCCTTTGGCATAGAAGTTCTCTTTTCGTGAATTTGGTGGCGACGGCCCCGACCGTTAAGAGGCCGTCGATTCGCTAACACATGAGTAGTGTCAGACTAGTTTCGGCCCGCCCGTGAGTTGCCCTCTTCGAGCACTCGGTTGATGATGTCCTGATGTGTCGGTGCGTCAAGTGACCTTTCGATCACCCTTTCAGCCGCCATGATAGCCATCCCAGCGAACTCGCGGCGCAAGTCTTCAATCGCCGCGTCGCGCTCGCGCTGGATGTTCGCGGTCGCCCTGGTCCGCTCGCCTTCGATATCCTGGCGGGCCTTGGCCAGCTCCTCTTCACGGAACCTGTCGGCAACCTCTCTGGCCTGGGCAATAAGCTGCTGGCCTTCGGTGCGGGCCGCCTCGATTTGCCCCTGCATTGCTTCCTGCTGCGAAGTGGCTTCCTGGCGCACGCGATCCGCCGTCTCCAGGCTCTCCTGAATTCGGTTGGCACGCTGCTCCAGCATTCCCAATATGGGCCTATACAGCAGCTTGTAAAGTATCGCAAAGAGTATTACGAAGCTGACAATCTGAGTAATTAGGCCGACTAAATTGATTCCTAAGGCTCCCATGCCTTCTCCTCTAAATAGTCTGGATATGTGAGTTGGCTAAATCCCTTATACCAGGGATGGAGCCGTCATTACACGAACTTGATAATTACCGCCACGACTAGCGCGTAAATTGCGATGGCCTCTGCGAAGGCAATGGCCAAAATCATGTTCTGCTGAATCGGTCCGGCAGCCTCCGGGTTCCTACCCAGGGACTCCATAGCCTTTGCGGCCAGTAGTCCGATGCCGATGCCCGGCCCGAGGGAGCCGATTCCTATGGCCAGTCCAGCGCCGATATTTGCGATATCACCTTCTAACATGTCTTACTCCTCATTTAAGGTTGTGTTGATTTATCTAGCAGCCGCTCTCTCTTCGGGGGGCCGCCAATTAACAGACTTAGTGATGATCCTCGCCGCCATGGCTGGTCGTCGCCATGACTGCGAATACCAGGGTGAGCATCGCGAAGATGAACGCTTGGATGACCCCGACGAAAAGCTCCAGCCCCAGGAAAGGAATGATTCCGATCAGGGGAAGCAGGAACGCCATGGCAACCAGCAAGACCTCGCCCGCGAAGATGTTGCCGAATAGTCGGAAGGTAAAGCTGATTATCCTGGCAAGCTCGCTGATGGCTTCTAGTATACCTACGAAGAACCCAATAGGTCCTTCCTTAAAGTTAATGAACTTCCCTATATGCCCAAGGAACCCCAGCGTGGAGAAGCCCCAGAAGTGCACCATAACCATTGCCACCAGGGCGATGGCCAGGGTTGTGTTTACATCGGTGTTTGCGCTACGCAGGAACGGTATCAAAAGACCGGCTGTCTTACCATCGCCTGCGCCCTGGTCGTGTTCAAACTGCTCGGCCGTGATCTGCTGATCCAACGACCCAGGAGCCAAATAAACGAACCCGCCATCGCCCTCAAACACATGAAGGTTGATCTCCTCCAGGTTCGCATGGCCGCCGTCATCTTCGGCGAGCTCTTCCTGGTGATGGATAACCTCTTCGGCAGGCTCTATCCAGCCTATCGTGCCATACCCCGGCAGGATGCCCATCCAGTTGGAGATCATGATGTACAGGAAGATAGTCATAACCAAGGGGAAGAAGCGACGCGCCCGCTCTTTGCCGGCGATGCTTTCCGCCAGGTTCAGGAAGAACTCGATGAAGACCTCGAGCAGATTTTGCATTCCGCGAGGGACTTCGCTTAAGTTTCGGGTGGCCAGATAGGAGATGACTGCAAGTACGATGATTGACAGCCATGCCGTAACCATCGTGTTCATAAGGGTAAAGCCAGGGAAGAGTTCGCCCGGTAGGAAGGGTTCTGCCGGAATTTGAATAGATGCGATTGGTGTGCTTAGGAAGCCGAATCCGAAGGCATTACCAAGCGCCCCGCCGGCAAGACTTGTGAGAAAAACGATGCCCGTAATTATCAATATGGCGAGCACCTTGGGATTCCCCAGGAGTCCTGACACTATCTTTTACCTTCCTGTAGCAAAGATTTCATTTCGCGGTACCAGTAGGCTCATCTGGTCCCGAGTTGTCGGAGAGTACAGCCATGAGCATTCTGAACATGCCGAGTACGGCTACTGCGATTCCGACAGCCAGACCGAGGAGTGTAAGCAATGGGCCAGTGTCGAATTGTTTATCCAACCATAGCCCTCCAAAGCCGCCCCCGCCAATGCATATTCCAACGTACCAACCAATGCCTATAAGCTGGAGTACGGTGGCCATTTTACTGGCGTTCATAGGGCCCCTCCACGAAAGCTTGTGTAGTATATCACAATCATTTTCAGAGGGTCAATTCTCAAATTAAGTGTCCAATAAAAAGTGCGCCCCGTCGGTAATGACGG
>MUCK01000021.1 GCA_002816705.1 SAR202 cluster bacterium Casp-Chloro-G4 | reverse complement strand
TTCTCAGACCGCCTCCGAGCCACACCTACCCAACCCGGCGTCTACCTGATGCGGGACAAGGCGGGTAAGGTTCTGTACGTGGGCAAGGCAGCCAGCCTTCGCAACCGCGTAAGGTCGTACTTTGCCTCCTCCGCCAACCTGCCTCCGAAGATTGTTCGCATGGTGGCCAAGGTTGCGGACTTCGAGTACATAGTTGCGGAGTCGGAGTCAGAGGCCCTTATCCTTGAGTGCAACCTCATCAAGGAGCACCAACCTCAGTACAATGCGCGGCTCAAGGACGACAAGAGCTATCCATTTATCAAGATAGACGTTTCCGAAGATTATCCGCAGGTGTACATCACGCGGCGAATCAAAAAGGATGGGTCGAAGTACTTCGGACCTTTCGCCAACGCGGGCAGCGTGCGGCGCACATTGAGCCTCCTGAAGAAGCTATTCCCCTACCGATCGTGCACAAAAACCATAACTGGAAACGACGAACGACCCTGCCTGGACTTTTTCATTAACCGCTGTGTAGGCCCGTGCATCGGCGCAGTGGATAAGGCGCAGTACGCCGAGGTTATAGACCAGGTCACATACTTCTTGGAGGGCAAGACGAACGAGGTCGTGAAGTCGATTGAGCGGCGTATGCTCGATGCGTCGGACGCCCTGGAGTTCGAGAAGGCCGCCGCCCTCAGGGACCAGCTACAGGCCATCGAGAAGGTCCACGAGGGACAGAAGGTCCTGCACCTAACGTCCGAGAACATCGACGTGATCGCCGCATCCACGGGCTTGCGAGAGGCTTGGGTGGAGGTATTCTTCATACGCCAGGGCAAGCTTATCGGCCGCGACAACTTCCTCATGGCCGGCACGCAAGACGACGAGCCAGGCAACATACTGACCGCCTTCGTTAAGCAGTTCTACGACGCCACCCCATACGTTCCTCCCCAAATCCTGGTGGAGCATCAACTGGATGACACTGCCGCGATAGAAGAGTGGCTCCAAGAGAAGCGTCGAGGCACTGTGAGGATTCAGGTGCCCCAGAGAGGCGAGAAACGGCGACTAGTTGAGATGGTAGCCGAAAACGCTGCTCAGGGCTTCGCTCAGCTCAAAGTGAAGCAATTGGCGGATACTGCCGCCATGGACTCTGCCATGTCAGAACTCCAGGAGGCGTTGAGTCTGCCTAACCTGCCTGAGCGCATCGAGTGCTACGACATCTCCAATATCCAGGGAACCAACACTGTCGGAAGCATGGTGGTCTTCGAAAACGGCAAACCGCGCAACGACCACTATCGACGCTTCAAGATCAAGACGGTGGAGGGCGCGGATGACTATTCGAGCATGCGAGAGATGCTCACCCGCCGTTTCAAGCGCTTCTCAAAAGTAAAAGCTAACGGCAAAAATAATTCGGACGACCCGGCAAACGCGGGGGCAGCGTTACGCAAAAGCAAGAGCGAAGAGTCCTGGGGAATCGCTCCAGACCTGGTGCTGATCGACGGTGGCAAAGGCCACTTGGGCGCGGCTCTAAGCGTGTTCCTGGACCTGGGTATAAACGACATCCCTCTGGCTAGTCTCGCCAAAGAGAACGAAGAGCTGTTCGTCCCGCATATGGCGGAGCCCATAGTGCTTCCACGAACGTCTCAGGGTCTATATCTAGTCCAAAGGGCGCGAGATGAGGCCCACCGATTTGCCATAACCTTCCACCGTGAACGTCGTTCCAAGAAGGGCGTTGAGTCGGCTTTAGACCTGGTCCCAGGTGTTGGCCCCAAGCGCAAACGTCTACTGTTGATCAAGTTCGGTTCCGTGAAAGGCATTCAGGCCGCCTCACCGGAGGAGCTGGCTGCCGTCCCCGGTATGACCCTAAAACTAGCCCGCCAAGTCAAGAACTACGTTTAGTCCTCAGCCCTAGTATCGGCACTTCTCTTGCCCAAGTTTTCCCCGATGCCTGCATTCCTCATCGCCCGCCCTACCAGGTCGCGCCTGTGACATAGTAGCGGCCAATACCCAATTTTCTTTTAATGATAGCTTTGGATGGCTCTTTTTCGAGTTCCAATACTCTGTTTAGAGGTTGTCTAGAACATAGTTTTTAGACAAGTTATTGAAAATGGGGTCATTTCTTGAACGGGGTTTAAGACCTTGTTTAACCGTTGTACAGCTTTTTTCTGTACAACTAGCATTAGCCTTTTATACTATTTTCAAAATGTGTAAAGCGTGAGCAAAAAGCCGTCCAAATTTCCGGCGATCAGACAAAGAAAAAGGGCGGTCTTATCAACCGCCCTAATCCAAATCCATTGCTATTGCCCTGCCCTCACGACAGTTACATTCGAATGTTATTCAGAGCCACCGCCGGTCATTCGCATGAACGGTGCCAGCAGACTGGTGAGCTCCATTGGGAGCACGAACTTGGTGGAGGAGCTTTCCCCTAGCTTCTGAAGGGTCTCGAAGTACTGCAGGCTTAGCGTATTCGCGTCGATGTTCTGCGCCACGCTGTATATGCGGTCTAGGGCTAGGCTGAAGCCCTCCGCCCGCAGTACAGAGGCCTGCTGGTCTCCCTCGGCCTTCAGAATTTCGCTCTGTCGAGCTCCCTCGGCCGTCAATATCGCCGCCTGCCTCTCTCCCTCTGCCCTCGTGATCGAGGCCTCCCTGGCGCCCTCCGCCTCTATCACGGTAGCGCGTCGAAGGCGCTCGGCGGCCATCTGCCTGTTCATGGCCTCCTGAATGTCTCTGGCCGGCTCGATCTCCCGGATCTCTACCTGGGTAACCTTGATTCGCCAGCGTTCCGTAATCTCGTCTAGCTTCTGGCGCAACTCCTCGTTTATGCGCTCCCGCTGGGACAGCACGTCGTCCAGGGGCATCTCGCCGATGACAGCGCGTAGGGTCGTCGTCGCGATGCCCACCACAGCGGCGCGGTAGTCAACGACCTCCAGGACCGACCTCTCTGCCTGCTCTTGCATCACACGGAGATATACCAGGAAGTCGATGTCAATGGGCGCATTGTCGCTGGTGATATTGGTCTGGCGTGGAATGTCGATGACGTCCTCGCGCATGTCTATGGTTTGAGTTGTGTGGAACGGCCAAAGCAATGGATGCAATCCCGGCTGCTTCAAACCGATAAATTTGCCCAACCAGAACACGGCGAGCAACTCATATTGTTGGACGATCTTGAAAAATGGAATCATATCTTCTCTCCTAATGATGTATCTTTGTCGGCCTGGAAAACCTTTAGCACAAGGCCCTCTACGCCTAGCACCAGTACCTCTTTACCGTTTTGTATAGGTTCGCCATCATCGGACTCGGCGGTCCACTCCTCACCCCCCACGTACGCGGTGCCACGGGGGTGTAGGTCAGATGTTGCATGGCCAATCTGACCCACCAAATTTCCAGAAGTTGTTGCGCCTGCGTAGACGACGGCTGTTTTCGCTTGAAGCATCGCCCTGCCCGTTAGAAATGCGGAAGTGAGCAGCAGCACGGTTACTGTGCCCAGAGCCCACAGGCTTATCTCGACCCTAGGGGCAGCCGGAAGCTGGGGGGCGGTTGGGCCAAAGCTCAGGTTTCCAAACAGAAGGAACGCCCCTAATATGAAGCTTACGGCTCCCCCAATACCGAATACTCCAATTCCCGGAGCCTGCGCCTCCAGATAAAACAGGGACATGGCCAGTAGTATAAGGCCAACGCCAACCCAGTTAACCGGCATATTGCCCAGGACCGCGAAGGCCAAAGCCAGGGCGATGAGCCCAACGATACCTGGGCCCATCAGACCGGGACTAAGGAGTTCTATGAGAATACCCATTCCACCAATAGACAGTAGCAAGAATGCAATGTCAGGATTGGCAATCATGCCCAGGAACCGCTCCACGGGCGTTCTCGTGATGGTCACGAGCCGCACGCCGTCGGTTCGCAATGTGACGGGGCCTGATTTTAATTGCACGGTCATGCCATCTAACTGAGCCAGTAAATCGTCCAGGTCCTGCGCCATGATATCCACCACACCGCTCTCCAGGGCTTCAGCGGCCGTATATGACGCCGCGCTGAGCACGGTCTCCTCCAGGGCCTTTGCGTTGCGACCTCGCTCTCGGGCAATGCCGCGTAATAGGGCCGCCGTGTCCCCAGTTACCTTGTCTTTTATCGTTTCGGGCAAGTCCGCTCCACCTGCCGCCACAGGGGAGGCCGCGCCAATATTGGTGGCCGGGGCCATGGCGGCCACATGACCGGCGGATGTCACGAATGTCCCGGCGGAAGCCGCCTGCGCTCCTGGCGGGGAAACGTACACCACCACTGGAATTGGCGACGCCAACAGGCCCTCGACAATGTCCCTTGTAGACTCCAAGGTGCCTCCCGGCGTGTCCAGGCTAACTATTAGAAAGCTGTGGCCGCCTTTGAAAGCAGAGGTGATGGCCCGGGCTAGGAAGTCGGCCGATATGGTATCTATGGCACCGTCCAAAGTAATGACGGCTGCCGTGTGGTCAGAGCCTGCAACAGGCGTGAGGTTATAAATGGCGAGGAATCCGCCGAAGCCCAGTGTTACAAGAAGCAGCGCCAATTTGCGTCGCATGTTTGCACCTGATATGCAGTTCTCAAAACGAGGCGGGTTGAGATGCGATGGTACTGGGCTGCGCGGTAAATGGCAAATCGGTGCTAAATACGAGTTTTTTGCGTTTTGGTTAGATTATGCAGAATAACTGTAATACGTCGTATCGGCAGATCATTCTATGTGGGGCCCTAATATGCGGTGAAGTTACTGTAGAAACTAGAGTACGGGTTGGAGTTACGGGTACATATCACCTCACCGCGCTCTTTGGCCGTGGCCGCTAGCATGGCAAAGTAGACCAGTCTTCCCCGTTGGTCTGCTTCGGCCGAGGCGATCCACAGGCCAGCCTGCCTGGAGGCCGCTATGGTGAATGGCGCCTCTTCCATAAAGGTGAGTATGCTGCTATAAGCAATTTCCGTGCGGCGGTCCATCTCAGACTCATTCCACAGGTGAAAAACCGTCAGTGGCGAAATGGCCGCTGTCACCTCGCCATCGATAATGGTGTCGATCACACCTTTCGCGCCGCCATCACCTTTCCGAAAGTCTTCGAATAGCGTATTGTCGACCAGAATATCCGCCACAGCTACGCGTCTCCCCTGCCAAAGCTCTCGCGGATCAGCTGCTTGGCCTCGTCCTCCGAAAGGTCCACAGGCGACCCGACTGCCTGCTGACTCTGCATTCGTACGTACTCGTCTTCCCATATGGATGGCTGCGTCGGCTCGTGCATCTCGAAGGCCTTTGGGCCTGACGCTCCGGCACGTCCAGCAAGCGCCAGCTCCAGGGCGTCCTCCAAGAACCTTCGCAAGGGGATCCTTAGTTCGGTGGCCCGGGCCTTGGCGGCCAGGTACAGGTCTTCCCGCACAGAAGCATATATTTGTCGTGTTGGCTGTTCATTTGAAGTAGTCATAACACTATTAATCTACGGACATATGACCATATTGTCAATATGCCGTGAGGCCTTGGCCTGCGAGGTCTTATTTCGAAATCCCATTTGTCATACATGGAGATCCTCTTTTCACGCCGAGACCCTATCGCCAGAAGGCAAGCGCGGCCCTTTTTGCCCTTCATGGCACTAGACCCATCCAACCTTATCTCTAAGCCGCATGCTACAGGGGTGGAAAAATAGCGCTTCTGAAATGGGCCGTAGAGCCACGAATTTAATGGCACACTACTGTCTACACTGGGTGGGGCGATTCGGGCTGAAAAAAATTCGGAACCTACGTTCGCAAGAATTTCCATCAAAACGCTGATTTCAGGCCTGCAATTTAATTTTCCTGTCCCCCAGATGGCAGAGGGTTAACGCCGCCCAGTAAATGGCTGGTGCTATAATGTCCGGCGTTATGAAAATTGTCATCGCTCCCCAAGCCTTCAAAGGCAGTATCTCCGCCCTGGACGTTGCTCGTGCCATGCGCGAAGGCGTCCTGAGAATCGTTCCCGATGCCGTAGTCGAAATGGTGCCTGTCGCTGATGGCGGGGACGGCACCCTGGAAACGCTGGTTGAAGGCTCCGGCGGTGAGATCCGGTCCATCGAAGTGACGGGGCCGCTGGGGGAGCAACGCTCGGCTGAGTGGGGCGCCATGGGCGATGGCCGAACCGCTGTCATCGAAATGGCACGTACGTCCGGACTGGCCCTGGTGCCGTTAGACAAACGCGATCCCATGTCGGCGACGACCTACGGACTGGGCCAGACCATCCGCAAGGCGTTGGACGATGGGTTTCGCCGTTTCATAATTGGAATCGGAGGAAGCGCCACGAACGACGGCGGCGCGGGCATGGCGCAGGCGTTAGGCGTAAGGCTTCTCGATGAGCATGATGATCCCCTCCCCCACGGCGGAGCGGCGCTGGCCAACCTGCATAGCATCGACATGTCTGGGCTGGATGGCCGAGTACGCGAATCTGAGTTCTTGGTGGCATGCGACGTAAACAATCCCCTTACCGGACCTACGGGCGCTTCGGCAATTTACGGTCCGCAAAAGGGAGCCACCCCTGAGATGATAGAGGAGCTTGATGCGGCACTGGCCCACTTCGCGCGCATCGTAAAGCGAGACATTGGAGCGGACATCGAAAACGTGCCCGGCTCAGGCGCAGCCGGCGGACTGGGGGGCGGACTAATCGCATTTGCCAAAGGAGAACTGCGGGCGGGTGTGGACATCGTTCTGGACACGGTGGGTCTGGATGATTACTTGCCAGGTAGCGATCTTGTTATCACCGGGGAGGGGGCCATCGACCACTCCACCATCTACAACAAGTCTCCCGTTGGTGTAGCGGGTCGAGCCAGCAAACTGGGCATACCTGTCATTGCAATTGCCGGTTCGTTGGGGGGCGGGTTCCGCGACGTGCACGAGCACGCCATAGACGCGGTGACATCCATCGTCACATCGCCTATGACGTTGGACGAGGCGTCGGAGGGGGCGGCCGAACTGCTGGCTACGGCAGTGGAGGAGGCCTTGCGGCTTATGCAGGTAGGCGTCAGGGTTTTCGGAGTCTGACGGCTTACTAGCCGATAAGCACCATGTGTACCTCGCCTGGACCGTGCACGCCTGTAACAAGCTGGTATTCGATATCGGCGGAGCGGCTTGGCCCGCTAATGAGGTTCATGTAGCTGCCCAGATTGTTGTGCAAGAATTCCTTGCGCCGCAGAGTGAACAGCTCGTCCAGGCTAGGGAGCACCTGGCCCTTCTCCACCACGGCGATGTGCACCGGAGGCAGTAGCGACACAACCCTGCTTACGCCCTTTCGCGCAAGGAGAACGGCAGTCCCGGTCTCGGCTATGGCGTAGTCAACTCCCGTAATTCCAATGTCCGCGTTGATGGCTTTTTGACGCAAGGCATCGCGCTGAACTTCCCTGTCAGAAGTATCATTGAGGACCATAGCTTCTAGATTTGCCCCAGTCCCAATCAACGTCTCCCCCAGATGCAGTGCCTCCAGGGCGGGGTGGGCAGAGTGCAAAACCGAGGTCGCCTCCACATCCCTGACGATATTGCGAATGTGGCTCGCTGCCTGCGCAGCCGTGGCACATCTGGCCACACGCCAGCCGGCCTCAACCGCAGTCTTCTCAAGCTGCCCCATGTACTCATCGGCGTGGGCTTCAATTCCACGCGTTATGGCTTGGGCCCAAGACTCCACCTGCTGACTGCTAAGCGACATGTGAGTCGCCTCAGACGGCGTAACCTGACTACCCTCCTCGCGGCCAAGAGAGCGGCGCACGTTGGCTATGAATTCCTTGCTGTCCATGGCTTAGCTTTTCCAGCGTTTGCGGAAAGGCCGTGACGCCAGCGCAGGGAATGTCCTCAGATTGGTCCAGGCGGATAACGGCGGCGGCAATTTGTTAATGCGCCCGTCCTTGGCGAAGGGTTTCTGCAACAGCCTCGCTAGTCCGCTGAATATCTTAAGACTAAGGCTGTTGGAAAGAGAAAGTCTCCAGAGCTTAAATGTGATGGCCTCGCCTAATGGAGCCGTCTTATGCTCTGGGTAGTTGTCGCCTTCAGCGAGTTGGTGCCGCATGTAAAGCAGCATACGAGGTATGTTGATCTTGACGGGACAGGCCTCTTTGCATGCGCCGCAAAGACTAGACGCGTATGGCAGGTCTTTGCCGTCCGAAAGTCCTGTTAGCATGGGCGAAACGATAGCGCCTATCGGTCCAGGATATACCCAGCCATAAGCGTGGCCTCCAACCTTGCGGTACACAGGGCACGCGTTGAGGCATGCACCGCATCGAATGCAGTATAGCGACTCCCTGAGCGCAGGGTCGGCAAGCAGTTTCGACCTTCCGTTGTCCACCAGCACCAGGTGAAACTCCTCGGGCCCGTCCTCGTCATCCGACTTGCGCGGGCCAGTAACCGTCGTGACGTAGCTGGATATGCGCTGGCCGGTGGCAGACCTTATCAGCAGCCTGAGCATAATACCCAGGTCTTCTATCGAGGGAAGTACCTTCTCCATGCCTGTAATGGCGATATGCAGCTTGGGCATGGATGTAGACATACGCCCGTTGCCCTCGTTGGTCACCAGCGCCACTGTACCCGTCTCGGCCACCACAAAATTTGCTCCCGTTATACCCATATCCGCTTCGATAAACTTCTTACGAAGCTGACGACGGGCCTCAGCGGCTAGGTCTGAAATCTCCGTCATGGGCGGAGTACCCAGCTTTTCCTGAAACAGGTCCGAAACCTGTTCTTTGGACTTGTGTATGGCGGGAGCAATGATGTGGAACGGCGTCTCGTCGGCCAACTGGATGATGTACTCACCCAGGTCAGTTTCGACCGGCTCTATGCCTGCTTCTTCCAATCTATGGTTGAGGCCCATCTCTTCCGAGACCATGGACTTCCCCTTGATTGCGAGCTTAACGCCCCTGGCCTTTGCAACCTCTATCACGTACTGGGTAGCCTCGTCGGAGTCCTTGGCGAAGAAAACCTTGCCTCCGGCAGCCGTTACGGTACGTTCCACCATCTCAAGGTAGTAGTCCAGGTTGTCGATTGTGTGGGCCTTTATTGCGCGCCCGCGATCGCTGAGTTCATCCCAGTTGGGCGTGGCCTCGGATGCGGCGATGCGGGCCTGGTGGAAACCGTTGTAAAGACCTAGCAGATTGTTCTGAATCTGCTCGTCCTTAAGAGCGGCGGCGGCGAGTTGAGGGAACTGCTTTATGCGAGGTTGCATTTAGATTCCCCTAACCCAATCTGCTGTCGGGACGAACTGTCTTTCCTATGGCGTCATCCAGCAGCTCAGCCAGGTGCACCGAGCGAACATTGGAGCCGCCCTTTTCCAGCCCTCCCCCGATTTGCATAAGGCAACTGCAATCGCAGGCGACAACGGACGACGCCCCCGTGGCCTTGATTCGGTCCAACTTGTCCTGCAGCATGGCGCCGGATATATCTGGATACTTGACGGAGAAGGTGCCGCCAAAGCCGCAGCACACCTCGGCCTGATCCATCTCCACCAGCTCGATGCCCGGCAACGAACGAATCAGCGCCCTCGACTGGGTTGTCGCGCCCAGTTCCCGACGCAGGTGACAGGCCTCGTGATAGGTGATTTTTTTGCTTTCCGACGCGGCGACATCCCCTGAGAGGTGCCGAAGGTCTGTCACTCCCAGAACGTCTACGATGAATTCGGAGAGTTCGAAAGTACGTTTGGCCAGTGACGTGGCCTTCTGTAAAGACTCTGGTTCTTCGTGGAAGAGTTCGGGGTAAAAGACGCGTATCATGCTGGCGCAGGAGCCGGATGGCACCACCACGTATTCGGAATGCTGAAACTGGTCCAACACCCTTCTGGCAAGAGGCTTTGCGTCGCTCCAGAAACCGGCGTTATAGGCTGGCTGCCCGCAGCAGGTCTGGGCCTGAGGAAAGTCCAACTTCACGCCCAGCCGTTCCAGCACCCGCACCATGCTCTCGCCGACATCAGGGTAGAACTGGTCTATGATGCAGGTGACGAAAAGCGAGGCCTGTACTGGTGGCTTGCTTTGAGTCATTAGAAGGCCAGGCCGTGCACCACGAAGCCCACGATCCAACTGACAATGAAGACGGGACCTGCAGCGAATAATCGGCCCTCGGTCGATTGTTCGGCGGGGCCGTGCAGGCGCAGGTAAAGAAGGAAGAGTCCCAGGCCGATGGCCAGCAATATCACCGATATGGCGTTGACGCCAAGAGCAATGCCGATGATGAAACCGACGATTGCCCAGGAAAACGGGGTGTCTGCGAAACGTGCAATATCCATAGCGTAAGAAGGATACACTTCCGCCATGCGGTATGCAACGGAATTTCTTTCAATAGGAGTACCTGGCGAAACATCCAGTCACTAAAGTGGCAGGGCGTGGATAGGGTTACAAATCCAGTTTGCGGCGGTGTAGAGCCGAAAGAAGGCTTTGACACTTTGTTCAAGCTTCTCTGCTATTGGCAAACATGTTCTCCACTGCAATAATTGGCCTTGTAACTTATAGAGCCCAAACCTGCACATTTGAAGGAGCGTGGAATTGACTTCAGCAATTGAATCCTGGAAACAACGGGTAGAATCGCACCACGCGCAGTCGGAGAAGGTACAGGCCGATGCTCACTGGTCGTCCGGCGATTTCTGGCGACCCTTCGCTCAATATTTCCGGCAGGACCCTAGGCGCGCGGACGACCCGGTAATGGACAAGATCGCATCCAAAATCGGCGCTGATTCCACTGTGCTGGACGTAGGCGGCGGCGCAGGACGCATCGCGTTACCGCTGGCCTTGAAGGTGACCCACGTCACCGTCGCCGAACCTTCACAGAGCATGATCGAGCAGCTTCAGGAGGAGGCGAAGCAGTCAGAGATAACCAATGTCTCCGTGGTGCAAAGCCTTTGGGAAGACGCGAAAGTGGAACCTGCCGACGTAGTCATATGCGCCCACGTGCTTTACGGCGTGGCTGATGCGGAGCCGTTCATTCGCAAGCTGGCGGAGCACGCTAAAGAACAGGTGATGATCCTGTGTTTCATGCGAGCGCCCATTTCCCGCATGTCTCCATTCTGGCTTCCTGTGCACGGCGAGGAGCGCATCGACATGCCCGGCCTGTCAGAACTGATGCCGCTGCTCTGGGAGATGGACATATACCCCGACGTTGAGATGTTCGAGCCCTCACCCCTTCAGACCTTCGAAAGCCAGCAAGAAGCGCACGATCAACTTTTGGGACGGCTTTACGTGAAGCCCGATACGGAGGAGGAGGAGCGCTTGAAAAAGGCTGTCGAGGACCTGCTTGTCGAGACTCCGGACGGGCTTGTTGTAAGAGATATAGGGCGCGGCAGGCAGGGATTAATTAGCTGGACACCAGAATCCTGAACCGGCCAAATATCATGCACCTGGAATTTGCCAATTTGGTTCAGAGCCCACTAGCCCCTTATTTCCCCCAAAAAACCTAAAATCAGGCGCGATATTTGGGGTGCCAGCCTCCACCCGTCCACGTGCTGACGGTCCGCGGCGTTATCCTGATTAGGCATCGAGGCTCGTTCTTGGTGCTGTTGAAGTAACGCATCCCCTCCTCTTCGCCCAGGTAACGTATCGCCCTGGTTGGGGCAGAGTGCAGCCAAGCCTCGTCCTCGATAACGGCATCGGCCTCCATTATGACTCGGGTATAAGGCGAGTCATATGTGTCCACGCATACCGAGACCTTCGAGTTGGCCTTGACGTTTGCGACCCATTTGGCCTTTTGGCGTCCGGCAACGGTAAAGGTCTGCCCGTCGTAATCGAACCAGAGCGGACAGACATACGGCCATCCCTCCGGGCCAACGGTGCCCAGCTTCATCAAGGGCCTACCGGTAGTCAAGAAATCGTTTAGCTGCTGGGAATTAAGTGACGGCATAGCACTCCGCCTAAATGCCTTCGGCGTATGCCGAATGGAATGTGTCCACGCCAGCGGTTAGCCCATCGTCGCCTTTCAAGATGGCCACTGGACTGGCAAAGCTGGCAAACCCGGTTTCCACGAATCCGCCACCAATTACCTTGGGTGAATGGCCCCTGCCCTCCAATGCCGATATCAGGGCAGGATCTAGTCTTGGGTCGACACTGGTGAATGGCATGCTACAGTCAACCCTGGGAGAGTCTATTGCCGCCTGGGGGCCCATGCCAAAGTCCAGAATCTTAACAATCTGCTGGGTGACGCAGTTTGTGATGCGCCGGCCTCCGGAGGCTCCCAATGCCAGCTTCACTCCGTCCGAGTCCATGACCAGCGCGGGAGTCATATTGTTCAGCGGGAACTTTCCAGGGGCGATAGAGTTGACACGACCGGGCTCGGGGTCGTACCACATCATGCCGTTATTCATGACAACGCCGGTACCCCTGGGAATGATGCCCGAACCGAAGCCCGACATTATGGTGTTTGTCATGGAGACAGCATTGCCATCGCCGTCGATAACGCATAGATGGGTAGTTCCATTGTCGAACGATGGCCTGCTGGAGGCCAGCACATTTTCAGGACGCCGCCCTTCCTCCTGCCAAGGATCGCCCGGAAGGAACGCGTTAGGCGCCTTCGACGCCACCTCGGCGCGACGGCGAGCGAGGTACGCATCGGAAACCAGGCCGTTCCACGGTACGTCGGCGAACTCTGGGTCGGCAACATACTCGAAGCGATCGGCATACGCCAGTCGCGCGCAGGAGATGTACGTGTGCAGCATCTCCTCGCTATTGTGCCCCATCGACGCCAGGTCGAAGCCATCAAGCAGTTTCAACGTCATGGCGCTGGTGATGCCCGCGCTGGCGAACGGCGGCACCCGCACTGTGTAACCTCGGTACGAAATCTCCAGGCCCCTGTCCCACACGAAGGGCTTGTACTGCGCCAGGTCTTCCATCGATAGGATTCCGCCATTGGCCTGAATGTCTGACGTCATAGCCTGGGCAAAATCGCCCTTGTAGAATGCATCAGGGCCCTGTTGGCCAATAGCCTCCAGGATGTTGGCAAGCTCAGGCTGCTTGAGATTAGCTGGCTCTACCAGGTCGCCGGTTGGCATATTATCTCCGGGCATCAGTACCCGACGAAGCTCATCATACTTGAACAACATCCCGGCCAAGACGCCCATGGCGTACAGGTTGTGCCAACCCGGCGCGTGACCTTCTCTGGCCAATCGCACCGCAGGAGCCACCACATCTTTAAGCGGCAGCTTGCCGAACCGTTTATGTGCCTCACAAAGGCCCGCTACGGCACCCGGAGTAGCAATAGATCGGTATCCTTCAATATTCTCGTTATTGGCAACTGCCGGCCATCCGAAGTTGCCTACCGCGCCCTCGCCGGTTAACTGGAACATGTCTGGCTTCGCGGCCAACGGACCTCGCATTGGGAAGCCAATGACACCACCCTGCTGTCCCATCTGGTATACCAGATAGCCTCCACCCCCTATGCCGCTGGAGGCCGGTTCCACCACGCCCACGGCAAAGCAGACCGCCACCGCAGCATCCACTGCGTTACCGCCGCTCCTTAGCATCTCCAGCCCCGCCCTGGTGGCTGCAGGGTCTTTGGCTGCAACCATCCCGCCAGACGCCCTGGCTTCTTCCTTCACGAGGTTGGTTATAGTGGGCTGATTTTGCATTTTTGAGCCTCCTGGTATGGGTGAAGTTAGCATACTCCCCGCCTATACAGGCGTCAACCAGCGCCGTATAACGATACAGAAATACGAAAATTAGGGGCTTACTACGATGTTTTTCAGTGAAAATTAGGTAATCATCCCAGTATGCGATTCGTTATTGCTTTCTGCGCTGTAATGTTCTTCGGCGTTGCCACCTGGAGCATTTACCACAATGCGCCCAGCTATTCGAAGCATTCCTGGTTACAGAAGGAGGAGGTCGAAGCTTCTCATTTATTTGAGGATGTGGGCGCTGCGCGAACAATTCAGGCTATGGACCGAATTACCAGAAACTCACCTGGGCGCGCTTACCGGACCAAGAAACTTACCTCAGCAGAAGTGACAAAGGTAATTGACGGAGATACGATTGAGGTTTTCGTCGACGGCAAGCTTATGACGGTGGGCTACATCGGCATCGACGCTCCCGATTTAAAGCGCCCGGTGTCTGGTGCAGAGCCTTTCGCTGTGGAGGCCTTGGAACGCAATCGCGAAATCGTAGAAGGCAGAAGGGTCTTGTTGGAACAGGACGTATTAGAAGTAGACCGAATGGGCCGACACCTTCGCTACGTTTTCGTCGGTGACCTCATGGTAAATGCCCTACTTCTGCACGAGGGCCTCGCCAAATCGGACTCTTCCTCTCGCGGCCTAAAGTATGCGGAGATCATACATATGATCGAGCAGGAAGCCATGATAGAGCGCCTGGGTGGCTGGCGCAGAGAGTGGCCCAATATCGCCAGGCACCAATAGCAAAGGCCCGCCCCTCGCATTTTCACGAGAGAGGGACCTTCACGTAAATTTACGATCGGCTAAACCGCTTCAAATCGCTCAGATTCCGCGCCCTTGGACCAGAGGGCATCTGCTCCAGACATAGCGGTCGCGCGCTCAGGACTAGCCCTCCACTGGTCATATATCTCGTTACTCTCCCACTTAACCATCGTTGTAATCTTGGTTGGGTCGCTAAGAGAGTAGTAAGTCTCCCGGCCAATAAATCCCGGAGCGCGGCTCTGGGCTTCGCCGTTGCCGTCCAGCAGGTCTTTGGCCTCTTGAATTTTGTCCTGTTTGGCCCAATGGTGAGTTAATACACCAATCATGTCCCCTCCCCGTTTCTGAAATATCTAAAATCTGAGTCTACGAATATAACCGCAACTTCGTAAACGGAAGCCGCCATATCGTTAACTAATACTTTCGCTGCGCGAGTGTAGCAGCGGCCAAATCCAACGTCAATTCAACCTCAAATGGCCGTTGCATATACGCAGGCCACAGTCGATTATATGAGAATGCATCCGCGACGTAACGTTTACCCCGGCTGGCACGTTTTGACGGCCGTGTCCGGCATTAATTTTGCCAACGGCGCAACCACCATAGGCGTGCTCACCGTTTTCATTCTGCCTTTTGCCGACGAGTTCGGTTGGTCCCGTACCGAGATAGCCGGCGCCACCAGTCTCGGAGCCCTCCTTGGCGCAGCCACCGCCCTTCTGACTGGGCGTTTGACTGATAGCTTTGGAGCCCGCATACCACTGGTAATCGGGGGCCTGATGGTGGTGGTTGCCATGGTGAATTTGGCGGCGATGCAGACGTTGTTATGGTTTTACCTGGCTTTCGGCTTGGCAAGGTTGGCCGACCAGGGATTCATTCAGCCTCCGTCGGCGCCAGCCATTGCCAAATGGTTTCTTCGACTTCGAGGACGAGCGCTGGCAACCCTATTTTTCGTTACGTCCGTTGGCGGAGTAATATTGCCGCTGGTAGTGCAGCTAACAATGGACAATATACATTGGAGGGCTGCCTGGCTAATTCTGGCCGGAGTCATGGTGGTATTTGGCGTAATACCCACTGCAATTCTGGTAAGGCGTCAGCCTGAGGACATGGGCCTGGCCATAGACGGAGACCTGCCGCTGCCCATTCGAAGCGGCGATAGCCCGACCCAGCCCTCAGGAAGCGCCATTGCCGATGAGGAGCATTGGACACTTAAGGAAGCCGTGCGGCACCCCGCGTTGGCCCTCATTCTCGTATCCACATTCGCTGTAGGGATCGCTAGCTCGGGCGTCGGGCTTCACCTGGTGCCTTTCCTGGTACAGCAAGGGCTGTCGGCGACCTTAGCAGTCGGGGCAGTCAGCATAGGTTTCCTGGCGTCGGGTATTAGCAACCTGGTGTGGGCCTTGGTTGCCGACAGATACTCCACCAGATACCTTCTGGCGCTTAACTACGCCCTCCGGGCCGGCACCCTGCTGCTGCTGCTGAGAACAGATACTCCGGCCATGGCGTATCTGTACGCCGCACTACAAGGATTCACGGAGGGCGGCATAAGGACTCTGGGCACATTGATGCTGGCGAACTACTACGGCCGGCGACGAATAGGAACGATATTCGGCGTGAGCAGGGCCGTTCAGGTTGCCGGATTCGCACTGGGACCTCTCATAGCTGCGCTGGCCTTCGACCTGACTCTAAGCTACTCCAGGGCGTTCACGGCATTCTTCCTGCTGTCGCTTTTGGGGACTGGTCTCATTATGGTAGCCAGGCCTCCTTCCAGGAGCGCTACGCCCGAATGACGCAAAACATTTAAGGCCGCAAGTCTGCTATATAATTGCTATCCGCCCGCTTGCAATGCCTCGTGGGCAGATGAAAGCAATTAGAAACATTTGAAGGAGAACGTCTTGGCTGACAAGAAGCGAGTCCTGGTCACGGGCATGGCGGGCCAGATAGGTGGCATCATTCGGAGGCAACTGGGTGATCGATACGCGCTGAGCGGCCTGGATAGAGTGCAAGTGGACGACGTGCCCAGCACAGTTGCCGACATCTCCAACTACGACGGCATACGCCCAGCCTTTGAAGGTGTGGATGTAGTAGTGCACCTTGGCGCTGACCCAAGCCCTCGTGGCCCCTGGGAATCCATTCTGGATAACAACATAATCGGGACCAGAAACGTTTTCGAAGCAGCCAGAGACGCCGGGGTGAAGCGCGTTGTGTTCGCCAGCAGCAACCACGTCGTTGGCTACTACCCTCTCAAGCAGGACCCGTACAAGGCTGCATACGACGGTAGGCTTAGCGAAATACGACGGCCTTTCCCTGCTCTCACAACGGAACTAATCCGTCCGGACAGCTATTACGGCGTTAGCAAGGCCTTCGGAGAGGCGTTGGGCAGCTACTTTCATGACGCCCACGGCCTGTCTGTGATCTGCCTTCGTATCGGCTGGGTGATGACGCCGGACGATCCAACTTTCTCACCGCCATCGCTATCCCTATGGCTCAGTCATCGCGATGCCGCACAGCTCATACAGAAAAGCATCGACGCCCCGTCGTCGGTAGGGTTCACAGTAGTAAATGGAGAGTCGGACAACGCTCTCAGCATATGGGATATAGAGACCACAGGGAACGTGCTTGGTTACCAGCCTCAGGACGGCGCAGGGGAAGACTGGACGCCACGCGACGACAGTCCCAGCATCATCTAGTTACAAGGCTCCATCGAAATGGCGTAAGTGCGTTGTAGCCGCTCCGAATGACCTTTTGCCATTTAAGCAGACTTTATTTTTTTACTTTTCTCATTTACTTCTTGCATTTCGGTCGCCAGTCGCATGTTGGGAATCAAACTTGTCTAAGACTATTCCAGTTTTGGTAGCCTTGAAATTCGGACAACTCTTATAATGTGATCAAGGCTGCTCGGCTCATTGTGGCCAGTAGCGGTTAATGTGATGCACAGGTAACAAGGGGGGAAGGTTGGCTACACCTGTTGGGCACTATCTGGTGGGCCTGGCTATAACGCAGAGCATGGCCGGGTCTAGTCGAGAGAGAAAACAGGGCGTCGTCCTGGCGGTTGTGGCCGTGCTGGCGGACTTAGACCTGGTAGGAGGCCTATTCGTCGGTAACATCTGGGCGTTTCACCGCGGAGCCTCTCACAGCCTGACGGTGGCGCTGGCATTTGGCCTCGTTTCGCTATTGGCGCTGGCCATGTTCAAAGTACCCCGTCCTATGCACACAGCCGCAATGTTATTCCTTGTTTACTTCTCGCACCTGGTATTGGACTCCATGATGGTGGATTCAAGTGACAAGGGAAGCATCAGCCTGTTGTGGCCCTGGGCTGACATACGCCTCCAGGCCCCCATAGCATTATTGCCCAGTGGAGGGTACCGGATCGAAACGCTGTTGAGCCTGTCCAACGTCTTAGTTATCGTTCGGGAGACGCTTGTTTTTCTTCCCTTGACGGCGCTGGCGATCACGCTTCGGCAGAGGGATTTGCCTTGGCTCAGGAGGATTCCCTGGCCCAACAAGGCAGTGGCGTGGGTATTTGTGGGTTGGTTTGCCGTGGCGATTTTGGCGTCTCTGGCCTTAGGCTAGGCTGCAGCCGTCTGCCTAGTCCCTAAATCTCCAGACACTAACAGACATATCCCGGGAACCGACAACAAACGTCTTGCCGTCATCGGTGATGCTGAGGCCCTTTATGGCGCTGGTGTGTTGCGAAAGCGTCTGGATGGGCAGCCCGTCGCTGACCTGCCAAAGCCTCACGGTGTTGTCATCCGACCCTGAGATCAGAGTCGCGCCGTCTGGCGTAAACAACACTACGTTGATGCGGTCATCATGCCCCAGGATGACCCGCGCAGTCGTAGCATCAGAAACGTTCCAAAGACGAATTTCATTATCGCTTGCCGAGGCCAGTAATGCGCCGTCTGGAGAAAAGGCTACCCCATTTACCGACGATTGGTGGCCTTCAAACTCTCTTACGAACGAGCCGTCACTCACGTTCCACAGCTTCACTGAACGATCACTTGAGACCGTCGCAAAAGTCAAACCGTCGGGAGAGAAGGCTACGTCGTTAACAGACTGGCTATGCCCTTTGATACTCAACAGACGTTTCCCTGTTTCCACAGACCATAAAGCTACGCCCTGGTCCTTAGACGCCGTGGCTATTATTGTGCCGTCGGGAGAGAATGTTGCGGCATTCACAGGGTCACTGTGATCCTCCAGCTCACGGTCAATCTCCCACTGGTCATAATGAATCCACAGTATGGCATTTTCGTCATCCGAGGCCGAGACCATGCGAATGCCGTCGGGGGAATACTCCACGTCATTGACGGCGTCGTTGTGTTCTCTTAAACGATCCGCAGAGGTCCCCAACTCAACATCCATCACCTCTATCCTGTTGTTTCCTAAGGCTACTGCCAGCTTGGTCCCATCTGGCGATATATCCACCCCGAAAACCAACTGGCCCATCGAAAGCGCCTTAACGAACTCTACCGGCATCGGTGTCGATGTTGCGGTTGGGGTGGTCGTTGGCGAACTCTCCGGCGAAGGAGTACTTGTGGGCGAATGCTGAATTGGCACGGCCGTCGGGGTATGGGTTGCCGCGACTCCAGGGGTTGGCGTCCACACCGGGGTTGGTGATGGCATAGGTGGCGTAGGCTCACCTGCTGGGGGCGTCGGCAATGGTTGAGTCACGGCGGTAAACGTAGGCGTTGGCGCCAGAAGCCACAATTTCGTCCCCAAAGTCCCAGGATTAGATGGCAAGACGCCAGACCGAGGTAAAGGCTCCTGGAGCAAAGCAGAGCCGGACGGGTCCAGGAATCTTTGAACTTCCTTAAGAGTGAAGCTGTCATTTGACTTGGTGACTTGTGCCGGGGCGACCGCCGGGGCCGCAAACACATCGTTGCCTCGCCCAGAACCAGCTCCTGGCAGCGCGCACGCGGTTACGACAAGAATACCCATCGCTGATATCGCTACCCAAACTGCGAAGCTTCGTGCCTTACACCAGATAGCCGAACTCAAAATCAATTCTATCGTTACCCCATTTTCCATTCACACCATGCGCTCGCGTATTAAAGGTAAACGCCCCGTCGCCCCTGATAAACGGCGTAGCATCCGTATGGGCCGAATTTCCTGGTGTCCTGGATGACGGAACTGGCCGCTTCCGTCCTATCGTCCCGGTACCATTTTTCCGATTACGCTTTTGGACGAAGGTTCCATGCCTATGAATCCAATGCGGGGGCAATCTAGAACACGGAAATCCCTAGCCTTCAAATTTGGTATAGGCAAAAGTCAAAAAACTGCCTGCACGCCGTAACACTCCTGTAATTCTGGCGGAGCCAAAATATATATAAGACAAAGGAGGCAGGTGATGTTAATTCTAGAGGTAACCCTTGGCTTGGCAGCAGTTTTCGCAATATCTTGGGTTTTGGTCCTAGTGGCCCAGAACCTCGCGCGGCCTCTGTTTCTTCACGCGGCCATCTACTTGCCGAAGCGCAGAGCATCGGCTGTGTTGGATGCCAGCGCCTTCTTCCTGTACACGTTCGCTGGCTCGTTGGTTACCGCGGCCCTGATCACCTTATCCGTAAACGCAGCAGTGGTCGTGAAGCAGGTCATCTAACACAAGGGGCCAATCAAGAGGTTCTGACCTAAAGGGTACAAAAATGAACGCCGTTTGAACGGCGTTCATTTTTTTTGTGTGTTTCCTACCTGTAAGACGCGCTCTGCCCGCCGTCCACCAGCAGGGTGGCGCCCGTAACGAAGGCCGATTCGTCAGAAGCAAAATAGAGGGCCGCATAGGCGACATCCATGGGGTGTCCCATTCTTTTCAAGGGCTGGGCCTTGCTTCGCCGTTCTATCAGATCCGGATCGTCAAGGTTGTCCCAGGTAATTCTGGACATCTCCGTCGCAATGGCTCCTGGCTGAATGCAGTTGGCCCTGATGTTGTCCTCGGCGTAGACGACTGCGCATTTCAACGTCAAAGCGGTGAGTCCCCCCTTTGAGGCGTGGTACGAGGCTGCCGAGTTGTCATCTGCCTGGCTATCCAGCACCGACGAGTTGTTGATGATTGACCCGCCGCCTGCCTTCCGCATCTCCGGCACTGCGTTTTTGATACAGAAGTAAGCCCCGCGAAGGTTCACTCCCATAATCTGGTCCCAGCTATCGGTGGGCTCTTCGTCGGGCCGTCCCTGGGCAGTCTTATTGATCCCAGCGTTGTTAAAAAGAACGTCCAGCTTGCCGTATTTGCCTACAGCCGCTTCCACGGCCCGGCGCACGTCATCTTCCAC
Source organism: SAR202 cluster bacterium Casp-Chloro-G4 (assembly GCA_002816705.1). GTDB lineage: Bacteria > Chloroflexota > Dehalococcoidia > Lucifugimonadales > JADFKI01 > Casp-Chloro-G4. The sequence continues at coordinate 50,090 of MUCK01000021.1, read as the reverse complement.
TGAGATATCCGCGCGAACGAAGATAGCGTCCCCGCCGTTGGCAGTAATCACTCCGGCAACTTCCTCGCCCTGCGCCTGACGTCGGCCTAGCATGACTACCTTGGCGCCCTCGGCAGCAAATAACTCCGCCGCAGCACGGCCCATTCCAGACGCCGCGCCGGTGATCAGCGCAACCTTGTTTTCAAGTCTCAAATCGATCTCCAAGTACCGTCATATCAAATAGCTTCGTCTCGTCAGTCATATGTCGGGTCATATGTCGGATTGATTATCCGAAATATGGGGCCTAAAAAGAGGGTTTATTAACGAGACATTTGCATTTTCAAGCCCGGATTGGAAAGCGGCATTGTGCGTCAGAGCTTATCTTTCGGGAGTGCCATGGCGATCGTCGGAATAGAATCTCAACCGCTACCTAGCTGAGGCAACGAATTTGCAGCTTCAATAAATTGAGGAGTTGAATTAGGAGATTCCAGAACAAGATTGGGTACCCGATTCTGTATAGCCGTTACCAAGTTACGACTTAGCTCTTCGGGGTGCCATGCCCTGCCCTTGAGGCTTTGCCTCACGCCATCCTCTTCCATGGCGTAGCCTACCTGCATAGTCAACCTGCACCTGACATCGCTCACGACCCCTGATCTTTCCATTTCGCTCCTGAACTGTTCAGACCTTTCTTCGCCAGTGGCACCGGCCCAGTAAGTCTCGCCTTCTACTGAAAGCTCAATTTTCGTCCGTTCCCAGCGAAATTCTCTTATCAGTAGCCAAATTCCTATAAGCACAGGAATCAGGAATATCGAAACGGCAACCATCCACCATCTGATTACTCTATTGTCGATGATACCCGTAACGGTTCCTGTGAAGTAACTTGTGTCCCGAATAGGCGCCGCCTCGTCGGAGTATACGGGGCCATCGGGCACCGCAAAGCCTTCATCTTCTAATGTCCCCTGCACGGTGGTAAGAAGGGCCCTAGGATGTCCAGTCTTCATTTCCGTTCGCCAGACCTGCCCAGGTGGCGGTCCGGTATGATGCCGCGCTCGCTTTGGCTTCTCCACAGCGTTCTCCATGGCTTTACCTCAGAAACTACATCTCGTCCGTTAATCCAACCTTACATACGCCTATATACGCCATGGAGAGGCACATTGTAACAATAGAGCGCGGCTTGCAAAGAACAGCGGCAACCGTCCGAGATTTCGGAGCAAACACGAAGGAGGGTAGGAGTCGTGAGGGGTGAGTTACCTAACTTAGTGCGCCATGACGATGGAGTGGTGGATGGGATGTTCCAGGTGCGACCGCAGTTAAGAAACCTTGCCACCTTCCTGACGTTGCTAGAAGTAGTAGCAGACGACAGGGCCACTTACTGAAGGTGTTCGCCCGAAGACGAATCCAACAAGCTTACGGCGCACTGTAACCATGGCTTATTGGCGGGAGCGAGAGGGAGTCGAACCCACCGTCCGAACCGCAGGGCCCGGACCATCGGATTTGAAGTCCGTGGTACCCACCGGAGCGCATTCGCCCCCGCATTGTGATGTCTTGCAGCGCGCCGACCGTTTGTTACCGCACACGCTACTGACAACAAGCGAGGCGCTCTCACGAACGCCCCACTAAATTATAATGTTTTGGTTAATTAAAGCAAGCCTCCCCTGCTTGGGCGAGGACTTGCCGGCCATCTGGATTTGGTCCTTAGGCTGTGGCCTCTTCCAGGCTCTCCTGCAGCACCGACTTGGCTACCGCTCCGACCACCTGCTTCACAGGCCGTCCGCCCTTGAATATGAGCATCGTGGGTATGCCCCTGATGCCGTACTCCATGGCTGTCTTGGGATTGTCGTCAACGTTTACCTTGGCAAACTTTACCTTGCCGTCGTACTCCTGGGCCAGTTCATCCACCAGAGGCGCGATCAACTTACATGGTCCGCACCACTCTGCCCAGAAATCCACCAGCACCGGCTGGTCGGAATCCAAGACTTCTTGCTGAAAACTGTTGTCGTTAATGTTTATAGGATGCGCCATCTAAATCAATTCCTCACTGTTCTATCAGATAAGTTATTACGGAATTTTGTTTCCGTGCATAAGTTTAGATGCGCATAATATAAAGGGGATTCCGGGGCAAACGGTGGCGTGTCGAATAGCACGAAATATGCGGCGGCTGGGGTAATGTTCCAAGCTTCAGGCGGGGGCGCAACAGCGCCTAGGGCCGTCGGCTGGAGTAGTCCACGAAATCAACTACTATAGCGTCGACCTCGTCCCAAAAAAGGCTGCCAAGTATCAGTCCCTTAGGGACGTCGAACACAATGTAACCTTCCACCTGGAAATTCCTATCCAGCTCTACCTCGCCCCGAAGGAAAGGTGCGTACAAATCCTCTTCGGGCGTCGCGCCGTCGGCTGGACTGGAGTCCGCAAAAGGGTCTATCGCTTCGATGCGTTCCCCGCGACGGTCTCCCAGCTTCGCGGCCTCTCCGTCTATAACAAGAGAGGTGACAAGCGCCGTCCTGTTCACGACGGTTAGCTTTACCACGGCAAGCTGGCGATTAGAGGCTCGGGGCCGAATGATCCTGTGTGCTCCGGTAGTATCTCGAAAGGCCACCTTTTCGACTATCTCAGGCGGGGTGGCGTGCAACTCCAGACTGCGACCTACAACAACAACCAGGTCGGATTTCTCCCCGCAGCCAGTCAGCGCGAATACAGTCAGCAGCATCGATAAAAGGAAGGTCAGTTTAATTGCGGTCGTAAATGGAGCCTGCCTGGATAGTATTGATACCGTTTTAGGTGTCGGGAAAATTCCCATTCTGTTAACTCTGACCGTCCGATTTATTCTATTGCTGATAGAGAGGGCATAGCCCTCAATCTCGCCACCAGGCCGGGAAGCACTGACAGGACGAACTCAACGTCTTCATCAGTCGTCTCACGGCCCAGGGTTAAACGAAGGCTACCCTGCGCGAGATCTGCCTGCCTTCCAATTGCTAGCAGCACGTGAGAAGGTTCCAGCGATGCTGATGAGCATGCGCTTCCACTTGAAGCGTATATTCCTGAGAAGTCCAGCCCCAAGAGTATAGGCTCTCCCTCAACATTTTCGAAAGACATATTGACGTTATTTGGAAGCCTTTGAGTTGGATGCCCGTTCAAATGGACCTTTTTTACCTTTTCCTTTATGGCCTCAATCATGGTGTCCCGCAGGCGAATGCAACGCTGCGAAACCACTTCCCTTTCCTCGTCCGCCAGCCTGAGGGCCTCAGCCAGTCCAACAATGCCGGGCACGTTTTCCGTTCCTGACCTTCGCTGTCGTTCCTGCCCCCCACCCATGCTCTGCGGCTCGAATGGAGTGCCGCGCTTAATGTATAGCACCCCCACGCCTTTAGGACCGTAGAACTTGTGAGCCGAAAGACTCATGAGGTCTACGCCCAACGTCTTCACATTAAGGTCCAGATACCCCGCTCCCTGCACCGCGTCTGTATGCACCATTATGGTCTGCTTGCGGATCTTGGCTTCTTTCTTGACGACCCTGGCAATCTCCGCAACCGGCTCGATGGTCCCGATCTCGTTATTGGCCAGCATCACGCTGACGAGTACCGTCTGATCCGTTATGGCCTGCCGCACACCTTCAGGGTCAACGAGGCCGAACTCATCCACGGGAAGGTAGGTAACTTCAAAGCCAAACTGCTCTAGCTGATGGCAGCTATGCAACACCGCATGGTGCTCAATGCTGGAGGTGATGATGTGGTTGCCCAGGTGCTTCAACGCAAATGCAACGCCCTTGAGGGCAGCGTTATCCGACTCCGTCCCGCCGCTGGTGAACACTATCTCGCTCATTCGCGCCCCGAGAATACGTGCCACAGTCTCTCGCGCATCGTCGGCGGCCTTGCGCGCGTCCTGAGCCAGAGTGTAAATGCTGGAAGGGTTGCCGTAGCTGGCGGAGAAGTAAGGCATCATCGCATCCAGCACTTCCTCACGTACCGGAGTGGTGGCAGAGTGGTCCAGGTAAATTAGCTTACCGGATGCGGTCATAAATAGTCTCCCTGTGAGAAATAGTACCTTATTTTATCACGGCATAGGCTAGCCAACCAAAATGGCAATATTTAGCTTTGACCGAGCAGTTCGCATTTACAAATCGCATCTTTTATGAAGGGCGAACACCGCCGCATACCAAATAAATCACTTGCCGGTCGCATAGCCTATCAGCTTGTACGCCAGCTTGGCTGCGGCATACGCCCCCGCCTCCGGACCCAGTGAAGGGCTTAGCTCTACGATGTCAAAGCCCACAATGTTGCGACGCAGGCCAACGGCGTTGAGAAGATTTGTGACCTCTTCCCAATGCATGCCACCCGGCTCAGGCGTTCCCACCGCAGCCACCTCGGAGGGATCGAAGACATCCAGATCCACGCTGATGTATACGTTAGGTGACAGGAGTTCCGTGACAACATTCGCCAGATCGGTCTTATCAGAGAGAGAACCTGGCCAGAAGAACACCGGGAGGTCTTCCTTCTCTATGAAGGAAATTTCTTCCGCGCATGCGCTGCGAACACCCACCAATACGAGTGGCGAAACCTCGCATACCCGCCTGGCCACAGAGGCGTGACCCCATCGGCTTCCCATGTAAGTATCCCGCATGTCGGCGTGGGCATCCAGGTAGAGCACCGAGAGGTCAGAATGCACTTCTGCCAGAGCCTGCACAGCCCCAACACTAATGGTATGCTCGCCCCCGAGCAAAGCCACTAGCTTTCCTTGGCCTGCTGCATGCCGGACCGCCTTGCGCACGTTGGCGATCATGGCCTCTGGCCCGCCTACGTCTGGCGCTAATGCCGGGGTGGTATGTATTCCGACGCTAGAGATGTCCCGCCCCAATTCGAGATCCAGGTCTTCCAGATGCCTGGAGGCTTCGATGATTGCACGAGGACCTTCTCTGGCTCCCCCCTTATAGGATGTTGTGCTGTCATAGGGGACGGGGATAACGAACACCAAGGCTTCGTCGGGGTCTGACTCCTCAGGAGGAGTATCGAGGAAGGTGTTCCATTGAAGGGGAACGTCGCCCAGCCAATCATAGGTTTTATCAGGCATTTGGCCCCCGTCAGAATCCAGTTAGGGTGTAGGAGCGCTGCGGGTCAGCCCTACCCTTTCGCGGACCATTCCGTTATAAGCCTCGCGAGGTTGGGTGAACTCCAGCCCGCGATCCAATGTCCAAACGTTGGCTTCGGGCAGGGAGAAGGTGCTCTTCACATCTTCCAACGAGGAGTTGGCGTCGAACTCTTTACAGGAGAATATGTCTATGTTGATGTAGCCCTTGTCTGGAAAGGTGTGGACACTGATGTGGCTTTCCGCTATGAGAACGAAGCCGGACACACCCCAGTCCTCCGGAGTCTGACCATGGTACGTGTACACCTGTGGAGGGACGATCTTGGTCATGCCGATGGCAGTGGGATAGTCATCCAGAAAATGATATATAAGGTCTTCGTCTTTGAGCTTCGCCGGATCCGCTCCGTAGCCATCAACTACCAGATGCACTAAGGTCTGCCTCCTGTATTCCAACCAACATTCAAATAAGATTATCACCCCATGAGGTTTCGCACAATATAGAGTTGATACCCTCCACCCACATGGTATAGAATCCTCAAGCAAACGCCTTGACACAGCCGTGGAGATTGGTTGAAGTATTGGAACAAGGCTGATAATTTTCTTGATATCTTAACGCAAGCTAACGACGTATAAAGGGCTAAATCGAAGGAAAAATTCCTACGATTGGATGTATAGGCCATGATCGAAATTGAACACGTAAGTAAATACTACGGTGACTTCCCCGCAGTGACGGACATTTCCTTCAGTGTTGGCAAGGGAGAGATTCTCGGTTTTCTCGGTCCCAACGGCGCCGGAAAGTCCACGACCATGAAGATGCTGACGGGATTCCTGCCGCCGTCCAGTGGAACGGTGCGTATCGCTGGTAGCGACATCGTGTCCGACTCGCTGGAGGCACGAAGGCATATTGGTTACCTTCCGGAGACGGTGCCTCTGTACACAGACATGGAGGTAACGGACTACCTTAAGTTCATGGGGCGCATACGCGGAATGTCATCGAATTATGTTGCCCGTCGAATTAACGAAGTCATCGACATAGTAAACCTGGGCGTGTACCGGAATACTCACATAGGAAAGCTGTCCAAGGGCTTTCGGCAGCGGGTGGGCATCGCGCAGGCAATATTGCACGAGCCGGACGTTCTGGTGCTGGACGAGCCGACGATAGGCATAGACCCTATCCAGGTAGTCGAAACCCGGCAGCTAATCAAAAGCCTGGGCGGCGAACATACGCTAGTCATAAGCACGCACATACTGCCAGAAGTGAGCATGATCTGCGAGCGCGTAATCATTATCAATGAGGGCCAGATTGTGGCGGAAGATACGCCGGAAATGCTGGCCACCCGATTGCGTGGCGTCGATAGGATTGAGCTAGACGTAAAGGGCCCGTCCAAGGAAATCGCGGACGCCATCAGCGCCGTCGAAGGCGTAACCGACGTAGACCACCATTACGTCCAGAACGGCGGACACACCACTTATGCCGTGTCCTTATTGCCTGATCTGGAACTACGTTCGCGGTTGGCTTCAGCCGTTGTAACGGGCGGGTGGGAGCTTTTACGCTTGCAGTCCGTTGGTATGACGCTGGAGGAGATATTCCTTCAGGTAACCACGGAGGAGCAAATACCTGGCGTTATCGGGGCAGTTGAAGAGGAGGCGCAGCAGGGTTGAACAACACTTTCATCATCGCCTGGAAAGAAACTCGATCATACTTCTCATCCCCGACGGCGTACGTAGTCGGGGCCATGTTTTTGGTTCTCACGGGAGTCTTTTTCGTATTCGACATCACCCGCCCATTCGCTGAGGCCAGCGTCCGCGGGTACATAAACTGGGCAACACTCTTCATCGTTTTCCTGGCGCCGCTGCTCACGATGCGCCTGCTGGCCGAGGAGCAAAAGCTGGGTACATTGGAGCTGCTGCTCACCTCACCAGTGAGAGACTGGGAGGTAGTGATCGGCAAGTACCTGGCCAGCCTGGTCACACTGGGGGTAACGCTATCGTTTACCCTGTATTACGTGCTGATGTTGTTCGTGTTCGGCGACCCTGACATCGGGCCACTTGTCAGCGCATACCTCGGTCTTTTCCTCTACGGAGCCGCCGCCTTGGCCATAGGCATCATGGCCTCTTCGCTTTCCGGCAACCAGATTGTCGCGGCGGTGGTAGGAATCGGTATCCTGCTCATGTTAGCCAACATAAACAGGATCGGCGTTTTACTTCAGGGCGTGGGAGCAGACGTGATATCAGGCTTATCCATGGACGCTCACTTCGATGACTTCTCTCGAGGCGTCTTGGACTCTAGCCATGTCGTCTATTACTTAAGCATTGTGGTTGTATTCCTGTTCATCACGGTGCGATCTTTAGAAGCCCGTAGGTGGCGGTAATATGGTAAATCAAGACCAGGGCGGAGAGAGCGTACGGGAGTTCCTTCTAAGCTCTATCAAGTCCACAGGGTTCTGGAGCTTCGTCACGGCAATCGTAGGTGTTCTTGGGTTAGTCGTGGGCGGGGGCCTTTTCCTAACCATCGAAGAGACCCGTGACTTCTCTTTAAGCGTCATAATAATAGGACTGGTTCTGCTTTTCCTGGCGCTGGTTCTATCGCCACGTGCCATAGCAATTTTCTTGGGCGGAAGGCAGGGCAGGTTCGGCGGCAACGTCATCGTGATGACAGTCGCTTTCTTCGTTATCATCGTGCTCGTGAATTTTCTGTTGTTCCGAACCCCTACCAGGGTAGACGTTACGGCTACCAGGGTTTTCACGTTGTCAGATGACACGCAACGGATACTGAACGGTCTGGACGGGGGCGTCAAGGCCCATGCCTTCTTCATTCCCACTGCTGCCAGCACGATCTCCACCAAGCAGCAGGTTGAAGATTTGCTGAACGAATTTGACCGCCGAAGCAACAACTTCAGTTTCGAGTTCGTCGACCCCGAACTGGAGCGAAGCGTGGCGCAGCAGTACGGAGTCGTAAACTATCCCGTGATAGTCTTCGAGGACCTGAGTGATGGCACTCAACAGGCAACACAGTCCTTCACTGAGCAAGACTTCGTTACCAGTATTCTCATCGCCACTGGCGAAGAACAGAAGACCATTTACTACTTAACGGGCCACGGCGAAGCGGGCCCCACAAGAGACTCAATAACGGGCCAGCTTGGGGACGCCGATAACGGTTTTGACTTCGCGCTGCAGGGATTGCAGCGGGACAACTACAGAGTATCGCCGTTAAGCCTGCTGGAAACGGGCGGCGTACCTGAAAATGCCGCCGTGCTAATAATCGCCGGCCCACAAAAAGATCTCGACCCGATGGAACGAGACGCCCTGAACCAGTACATTCGGAACGGAGGTTCCGACGATAATCCTGAGGGAGGGCGCATTATTGGGCTGTTCGACCCTAACACACCAAGTTCCTTCGTTGAGCTATTCGTGCAATGGGGGGTCGTCATCGGAAATTTCAGCGTGGCCGATCCAGTAAGCAACGTCGCAGGTCAAGAGCTAACGCCTCTGCTTCAAAAGGACTATGGACAGTACTTCACCAGCACTTCTCCACTGTCCGAGGGCATTCCTATTACGGACCAGATTAGGGTCAGCTTCTTCCCCGACGCAGCATCCTTGGAGCCACTGATACCTGTCGAGGAGATGCCGCCTTACCTAAGACTGGCGCCATTAGGCGTCACGACTGGGGCCAGTTGGTTGGAGCCAAACCCTGAAAACATTCACTTCGACGGGGATGTGGACGTACGACGCCCGTTTAGCATAATCATGGCTATCCAGGCATCCGGCACTGTAGACGAATCGGAACGGCACTCCGAAGCCAAGATGGTACTATTCGGCGATTCGGATTTCGCTAAAAACAAGTTCTTCTTCAGCAGTAGCGACAACGGGGACCTGTTTCTTAACTCCGTAAACTGGCTGGCCGAAGACTACGATCTAATCGGAATAGGCCCAAAGCTGTTCCCATACAGAGAGTTAGTGGTCACCAGTCGGGGTAGGAACTTCATCAAGTGGTCCAGTTGGGTGGTACCGCCCCTGGTGATGCTAGTGCTTGGCGCGCTCGTGTGGTGGCGAAGACGATAGGAGGCGGACGGGCGGAATGAATTTCAAAATTACCGGTGTTCTGATAATAATTGCGATAGCTGTTGGCGTCGTTGCATGGATCAATCCCTTTGAATCGGTGCCTGAGCAACAGACAAAGTCTCCCTGGTTTTACCAGGTCTCGGAAGATGACATCGAGACTATCATGGTCAACTACAGGGGCAGCATCGTCCGCTTTCATAAATCAGGCCCGCACACCTGGGCATTCGACGATCCTGCAGATATACCGCCAAACTTCATACGCTGGGGAGGCGTTCCGCTGCTCCTGAGCGGTCCTGGAACCAAGCGCGACCTTACGACATTCCGGCCTGTGATCGATGATCCGGCGGAGTATGGGCTTGACGAACCAGACACCATAGTAGAAGTCGGCCTGACCTCCAACCGGTCCCTGCAGTTTCGATTAGGCGATGTAACCACCGACGGAAACCATAATTACAGCCAGGTTGAAGGATTCCCAGACCTTTTTCTAATCACGTCGACGTGGGTGGATGTCATCAGCCGGCTTGCATACGAGCCGCCGATACCCAAATGGTATGAGCAGCGAAGCCCATCAACAATCGCGGAGCTTAATATCCATTACGGGGACCCTGCCCTAGAGGGCACCCACAGAATCTCCTTCGCGCAAAACTTCAGGCAGGGTGGCTGGTTCGTTCAGGACTTCGCCAACGACCCGGTATTGCGCCCTATCGACGAGGAACGTTGGGATAAATTCTCCCCCAGAGTGGGCAGAGCCGAGCATATCTCGGTGGCCCAGCCCAGAGTGGATGACCGGGATTACTCTCCGTGGGGCATCACCGAAGACTCCACCGCAATTGAGATCAGGTTCACTGGGAAGACAGACCGGGGCACGACGTTTACGGACGGCGTGTTGTTGATTCTAGGCAATAAGTCCGACGATGGGGCTTATTACTACGCCAAGGACGAATCCAGTTATTCTTTCCAACCAGTGCTGGAAATAAACGCTGACTGGGTAGACGCCGTTCTGGCATTTGGCGAGGACATACCATACGGCGATTAACGTTACGCCTGAATGTAATATAGGATTAGCGGAGGCCGCACTCTTACGGTCCGGCCTTTTCGCTGCCCGACAGTCCTCCCGCCACTTATACTTGCCGGGTATATTCAAGATCCGGGTTAATATACGTTAGACAAGGTTCAAATATGAACGCTGAAATCATATCTATCGGCACCGAACTTCTCATGGGCGAGCTTGTGGATACCAACTCGTCCTTTCTTGCCTCAGAGTTGGCAAAAATTGGCGTTGAAGTGCGGTGGGTGACCAAGGTGGGCGACGACCCCAAACTGCTTCGTGAAGTTATTGAGCGGGCCTGGAAGCGTTCCGACATCACCCTCACTTCAGGCGGCCTCGGACCGACATCTGACGATCTAACCAGGGAGAGCATTGCGGCAGCCTTTGGCGAAGAGATGGCTGTTCAAGATGACCTGCTGGAGCACCTCAAAGGCCTCTTCGTCAACCGGGGATTCCCCATGCCGGAGACCAACATCAAACAGGCGACGCTCATACCGTCGGCACAAACGGTCCCCAACGATCACGGCACCGCCCCAGGCTGGTGGGCGGAAAAGGACGGCCATGTAATCGTGGCCATGCCTGGCCCACCCAGAGAGATTCTTCCCATGTGGACGAGCACCATAGGTCCGAAGATCAAGGCGCGAAATCCTGACGTGGCCATCGTCACCCGTAACCTGAAGACGTTTGGCATATCCGAAGGCGGTCTGGACGAGATGCTTTCGCCGCTTTTTCAGAGCAAGAATCCGTATTTGGGCATCTACTCGAAACAGGACGGCATCCATCTGCGGGCCATAGCAACCGCCCCCACCGACGCAGAGGCCTGGGAGCTAATCCGCCCGATGGAGACGGAGATTCGTCGTGTAATAGGCGAAGACGTCGTCTGGGGCACGGACGATGATACGCCGGAAAGTCTGGCCGCATCGCTGCTCCAGGCGAAAGGATTCACCCTCGGCATCATGGAGTCCTTTACAGGAGGCCTGCTGGCCTCCAACCTTGCGGACGTAGAAGGGAGTCGCCACTTCCTAAAGGGAAGCGCTGTGGTGTACCGCGACGATCTGCTAGAAGGGCATGGTGTCGACCCGAAGCTAATAGAAGAATACGGCCCCATCAACGCTCACGTGGCGGAGGACATGGCCAGGGCCGCTCGTAAGTTGTTCGATGCTGACGTGGGCCTGGCGATCACAGGCCTGGTTGCCGACCCAACAGACGCCAGCGGGCCGGTTGGAACGTCGCACATCGGGTTCGCTATTGGCGACAGCGTGTCTTCTACCTCAGGCCACTACCCTACCAGCAGGCTGAGGTTGCGTAGCCGCGCCTCGACGCACGCGCTTTTAGGGTTAGTCCGTTTTCTAAACGGCCTGCCTCCTCAATCCCTCTCCATGCGGCGTTAAGATTGGATTGCCTTGGGAACGCAATCGTTGGAGACATATCAACCTAGATGCGCCAAAGACTAGGGGCTATACCCAAGCCCTGTGATTTGCTGAGGGCTCACGGGTGGGAACACGGGAATAGGAAAAGAATCATGGATCTTGAAGTCGGACAGAAAGCTCAACGGGAAATGACAGTCACCAAGGAAATGGTGCAGTCCTACGCTGAAATCACTGGCGACTACAATCCCCTGCACTTCGACGAGGAGTTCACCAGCAACACCAGGTTCGATGGGCTGATATGCCAGGGCGGCATAACCACGGGACTTCTGCACGCGATGGTTGCCATGGACATGCCAGGCCCTGGCACCGTCTTCTTGAGTCAGAACTGGAGCTTCCCAAAGCCTGTATACATCGGCGACACCATCATGGCCGAGGCAACGGTAACGTCGGCCAGTAACCGGCGCAGCATCGCCAAGCTAGACATCAGCATCAAGAACCAGTCCGGCGACGAGGTCCTCAAAGGCGAGGCGACGGTTTTTCAGGCCTGAGGCTGAATGGCGGACAGCTCTCGTCCGAAACTCCTTGTCTCGGCCATTGGCTAAATTATGGCGCTGCCAAATTGCTGAACGATACGGTCTATTTCGTCCAAGGCAAATTTCCCCACTTTTTCCTGGTTATTCTTGGACGTTTGAGATACGTCATCTCGCAAGTCTCCCAAGACGATAATATTCTCGTCGTTCAATCTGTTAGCTTGCCCCGTATAGTTGAAGCTACCGACTATCACCACACGCTCATCAATGACCATAAGCTTATGGTGCAGCTTGTTAACGGTGGTCTGCTTCCGAACGTTGAAAAGTTCGATGTTGGCCTTACCCGCCAGACCATGTGTGGCCGCCCATTTACTGTTGGAGCTTAGGCCGTCCAAGGCTCCTCTTATCTTTATCCCTCCAGCCGCCACGCTGAGCATTGCATCATCGATTCCCGATGACTCAGCGAAAGTAAACACCGCGAAGTCGATGCGATTTTTGGCCTTAAGCATCTGCTTCATGATCTCCATCTCTGGGGCGTGGTCGGGGGCGAACAATACTTTTAATGGAATTCCGGAGACTGTCTTTTCCGGCGGCTTTGCGTCGTGACCTTCGTTGAGATTCCCGAAGTGCCCCTGCATAATTTCTCGAAACTCGCGGCCGTAAATCTTAGCGATATCCGTGTCCTGAATTATCACCACGTTGTTAAGGTTGCTGGACACTCCCGTTTGAGTGAAATTTGTTGAGCCTGTCAGGACGGTCTCATTATCCCTAACAATGAACTTTTGATGGAATATATGTGGGTTGTAGTCCGACTTTACATTGATGGCCGTCCTCAACATCGCTGCATGTATCTCGCGATTGGGTTCGTGGGGTCCCCCGGCCACGTAAGGGTCCGAGCGCCGCCTTGTGGATGAAAGGTAATCGCCTTCCAAAACCAGGCGAACGGTCACCTTTCGTTGGCGGGCTGCGATGATGGCGTCCGCTATGGGCCTGGAATCCAACTCCTGCACCGCTATATCCAGACGCCTGGTCGCCTTGGAAATGAAGTCGACGATAACCTTCTCAAGATCGTCTGGCCCTCCGGCCTGTTTAGGCCCCATGAACAGTTCTAGGTTTCCAACCTTTAACGACATTTGCTACCCCCTTTGCGAATCTCGTTGGCAATACGCGCGATTGAAGCTCGTTGAAGTGCCCTCTCTTTACCCAACACCCATTCCTCGTAATTATATTACGCTTTCAGCATAAGTTTAGCTATATTTCGATGACTTAACATGATTTGTTGAATATGGTTTGCTTCGCTTGCTAAGCGCTGGAATCCCGAACGACGCTGCACTATAAGAAAAAAAGGAGTCGCCTTCAGGCGACTCCTTTTTTGTCCAGTTTCCTAATATTCAGCGAACCGCCCTACATCGTCAGCTTCTTATACAGGTACAGCAGGCGGGACGGCAACTCGTAGATGTCGTCCAATACCTCGTAGCCCATATCATCACACATATTCTTTAGGTAGTCGTGGCCATTCTTGTCCACTGTCAGCGCGAAGGACTGAATACCTTTAGCCTTTGCCTCGTCCAGAGCCATCTTGGTGTCGTGGACTGCGTATTCCTTCTCCACGCCCTCACGGCTGTAGCCCCTGTCCTGGGGACGACCATCGCTAATCAGGAACATCAACTTGGTCCGCGCGTCCTGCTTGTCCAGCTTGTACGTTGTATGCCGAATGGCTGGGCCCATGCGGGTGGCATGTAGCGGCGCAACCCTGTCGATGCGCTTCTTCACTCTCTCTGAGAAGTTTTCGTCCAGGTCCTTGATCGTGTAGAACTCCACGTTCTCCCGACCGTAACCGCTGAACCCGTATATGCCGTACAGGTCGCCGATGGCCTCCAAGGCGTTGATTAGAAGAACAATCGCCTCCTTCTCGACGTCGATGATGCGCTTGTAGGAGCGACGCATCGCCTCTCCTCGGCGAGTCCTGAGCCAGACCATGTACTCGACGGGGTCGTCCGGGGCATCCCAGTCGTCAGGCGACTTCTTGGCGTCGTCTATAGCCTCCGCTGTCGATGCGCTGGTGTCCAGAAGGAAAGCCACCGCCACATCGCGCTGGACCTTGTTCCGCCGCCAGTAGAACTTATCGCTAGGGCTGGCGCCAGTCTTCCTGTCCACCACCGCCTCTATGAGGTCGTCGATGTCTATCTCCTCGCCATCTTCCAGCTTGCGAACCTTCTGGAAATTCTCCGGCACCATCATCTCGAACTGACGTCGGATCTGCGTGACAAGGCCACCGTAATTGGTCAGAGTCGAACTGTAGTAGGTGGGATCGCCCTCTGCCATCGTCTTCTGACGGACGATGCACCAGCGAGGCTTGTAATCATCCGCACGGAAGTCCCACTCGTCGTAAACAAAGGTCTGTGGCTCGTTTGCCTCCAACGCGCCACCGTCCTCATCCACATGCACCAGTGGCCCCTTGCCGTACTCAGGCGACTGAGGCATGTCTAGGCCGGCCTCTTTCATCAGGTTGTTGGCCATCATATTGCTGGACTCCTGAAGCTCACCCTGGGTTGCCTGGAGTTCCAACTCTGCACTGTTCTTCAGTAGTTCCTCCAGTTGTTCCTGGGAGATCGGCTCTCCGTCGGTGGAACCACCCTCCTTTTGCTGCCTGCGAAGCTCGGTCAGCATTTGGACCAGCTCGGGCTTGAAGTCGCCCCTAAACTCGACGTTTTCAGTCGAGTCGTACTCCTGCTCGCTGTCGGGCCTCATCTCCATTTCCATGCCCATAGAGATCTGCTGCAGGAGCTGCTCCATATCGTCGGGGTCCTGATACTCCTCGTTCTGGGTATCGTCCATATCGACATCTTCCCAGTCCTCCGTAGGGACCTCCTCGTTGGGAATCTGGGCGATAATAGCGTAAATTCGCAGCGAAGCCTCCGCCGTATCCTGTATGGTTGCTTCGGGCCTGAGCACCTGCTGCATTATTCGGCCCACCTCTTTCGCCTCGTCCACGAACTGCTCCGGGGCAGGTATCCCGTTGTACTGGTTCAGACTCAGGCGCACGAGAAATTCTACCAGCGCCTCCCTTACGGGCATATCGGTAATCTCCGGGCGCTCGTGAAGGGAACTGGTTTGAATCAGGTCGTACCCCAAGCGTATGCCCGGATACTCGACCTTAACCCTGGCATCCAGACGTGCGTCTTCCACGACCGTGTAGATGTCCAGTGCCAGCTTCCTATCTTCGAACAGGTCAAAAAAGCGTTGCGCATCCGTCACCCACGCATGCTCGACGCTCTCTGAATCCACCTCAGGCATTTCCTGGCGGGAACCTTCAGGCATCTGTACCTTCTGCTGCTCCAGCTCCTGTCGTCGGTCCGTAAAGAAAATAGACGGCGTATCAAAATCGAAAATAAAGCTACCAAACTCGATATGCGCTACCTGGTGCGTGGATACGACCTTGTACCAGGAGAAGTTGTCGGATTTGGAACCGTACTTATCCACCAGGGAAGGCACAAACACCGTGGTGCCCTCAGTGGAGGGAGCCTCATTGGAGACCCAACCTATGTTCTTTTCTACCAGGTCAACGGCCTCGGCAAGCTTTATGTCAGCGCCCGCCATGGCACGGCAGTACATCTCCATCACGTCCTTGATGCGACCGTATTCAACACCTGAGGAGAGCCCTTCCAGAATCTCTTCTGAACGGGCAGACTCCATCTTGAAGTAGGCCAAACCACCGTCCTGGTTCTGCTCCAAAATCCCCACCCCTTCGGAGAACCACTTCTCCAACTGAGACATGGTTACTTTTTCCAGGGCCTGGGGGCAGGCTTTGATGAACTCGGGGACCGCAAGGGCCGAATGCACCATCAGCGCCTCACCCAATCCCAATATATGGGCATGCTGGTGAGGCTCTATCTGAGACAGGGCTTTGGATATTTCCAACATGACGCCAGGGATATTCGTGCCGCCGTTCTTGACTAGCTGCTCCGCCATTTTAAGGAAGCGCAGGCGCTGCCCACTCTCTACGCGGGGTAGCGCTCGTGAACCCGCCTCGAAGAAGCTCTTGACCTCGCGCCATCCGGTTTCCACCAGCGTGGAGGCCAGCGATATGAACGCCGCTCGGTCCTCGCCAATAAGCGGGAATATCCCCTGGCCCAGCGTCAGGCACTCGGATGCAAGATCATATGAGCGGTGAGACAGAGAGTCCAGGAACGAAGCAAAGCGCTCCAGCTCTGGAAAGCTCAGGTGTTCCAGTAGAACGGGACTGGACTGAAAGAACTTGCAGGCCAATGTGCTGGACTTCCAAGTTCCTTTATAAAGGCTTCGACCGAGCCCCGACCAACTCTCGATGTGGCGGGACCGCAATTTGCTCATAGTGCCGGGGCTGGCCTCGAAGAACGCAGCGGCCAGTGTTGGCGACTCCGCGCACAAGGCCTGACCACAGTCTGTCCACTTGAAGAAGTAGTTCAGCGGCATAAAGCCCAGAACCGATGGACTCACCTTGAAATACTGAGCAGATGCCTCCCAGGAGCGAACCGTCTTTTGAGCAAGGTCCCGTCCTGCGCCCGCCCAGTCCGCTAGCTGCGGCTCAGTGAGGTTATCGGGCATCTTCAAAAGCGCCTTTTCGAACTCTTCCAGAACGGAGGAGGGAAATTTCGCCAGTTCAGCCCTTATTTCTTCTATCTTGGGAGCTGATGTTTCAGCCACGGGGCCTCCTTATGGGGAGCGTTCTCCAGCAATGCTAGGAACTGGTCCAAAATTTTAGCGGTTGCCCCAAATATTATGTGCCCTTGATGGGCGAAAACCGGAGCATAGTTTAGTTTACCATTTACTAGACGTACTTCGTCACGCCTGTTAGCCCTATCCATCAGGTTATTCAGCGGGACTTCCAGAACCTCGGCTACCTCTACATCGCTGGTCGTGAACTCGTAGGGATACGGTATTGTCCCCACAAACGTACTTACGACGAAATTAGAGATCGTGGATACATCGTCCACCTGGCCTAGCACCTCTATGTGCTCGGGGAGAATACCCATCTCTTCGTGAGCCTCTCGCAGGGCCGTGTATTGGAGGTCCACATCGGTTGCGTCCTTCATGCCACCTGGAAAGGAGATTTCCCCCTTGTGGTGCTCCACCAACTGGGACCTTTTTTGCAAAAGGACGCAGTGCAGGCCGTCTTTGGGGTAGAGCAGAAGCGTCACCCCGGCTGGAGTGAGAGAGGGATCACTTAAGGACTTGTGAGGATTCTCAGAAAGGATGCGTCGTATGAGGTCCGGTACTGGTTGCCCTGTCACAGACGATTTCACCTTTCAATGGTTGACGCTGACAGGGCACTGAGGATCGGGGTGCCGAGCAAGCCCGCAACGCCAATCCTCAATGTCCCCTGTTAACGTTCTTATTCGAAAATACTGCCGATCAACTCTTCGATGCTCTTCTGTACGGAAGGATCGTCGGTCACTGCCCAGTTCACGGCCACCTGGCAGGCCCGCCGTGGGGCAATGCCCTGTGAGATGAGCTTGCCCGCGTAGATAAGCAGGCGCGTGCTGGCGCCCTCGCCGAGACCATGCTCTCTAAGGTTACGCACCTTCTCGCCCAGCTTGGCTAGTTGCATAGCCATGTCTTTGTCCACGCCAGACTCGTGCTCGACGATCTCCGCCTCGATATCTCGGGGCGGGTAGTCGAACTCAATGGAAACGAAACGCTGGCGCGTGCTGTGCTTCAGGTCCTTCAGTGCGCTCTGGTAACCAGGGTTATAAGACAGAATCAGCAGGAAGCCTTCAGCGGCCTCCAGCAACTCCCCTTTCTTCTCCACGGGAAGAATGCGCCTGTGGTCCGTTAGAGGGTGGATCAGGACGGTGGTGTCCTTCCTGGCCTCTACAATTTCATCCAGGTAGCAGATGCCGCCAACCTTGACCGCACGCGTTAGTGGCCCGTCGATCCATACTGTGGAGTCGCCCTCCAACAGGTAACGGCCCACGAGGTCGCTGGAAGTCAGGTCTTCGTGGCAGGCAATGGTGACCAGCGGTATGTTACCGGCGCGAGGCGCCCCATCGTCTCCAGTCTGCTTAACCTTGGTTAAAGTCTGGCCCAACCTGTAGGACATATATTCTACGAATCGCGTCTTACCGCAGCCCGTGGGGCCCTTAAATATCAGGGGAATCTTCTGTTTATATGCAGCCTCGAAAAGCTCTATCTCGTCGCCGACGGGCTTGTAGTATGGCTCTTCCGTTAGGTGATACTCTTCGATGAGGTAGCTGCGAAAAAGTGTTGTCGTACTCTGAGTCATCTCTTACGTCTACTCTCCTTATGAGTCGCAACTCTGCGGTCCCACAGTTCTTGAATTTTGTTCCCTAGCTCGATAAGATCGCCAGCGTTCTCTACGATTACGTCGGCGTGGGTTACTCGTTCTTCCTGGGGCATCTGAGAAGAAATTCTAGAGCGTATAGCCTCTTCATCCAAGCCGTTTCGCTCTTGTATTCTCCTGACCACATCCTGCACTGGGGCGGTGGTCACCCAGACCTCATCCACCAGGCCTGTCCACTTAGCCTCGATTAGCAGGGCTGCTTCCAGAACCGCCACCTCCCTGCCCTGTTCGGCCAGCCTCCTAAGGCTATCCTCAGCCAGTCCGTGGATTTTAGGATGCGTAATGGCGTTAAGCTTGTTGAGGGCCTCTGGGTCGCCAAAAACAATGGGCCCCAGTTTCCTTCGATCTATCTCACCCTCGGGGGTCAAGATCTCCTGGCCGAAGGTGTCTACCACCTCACGCCAGCCCTCTGATTGCGGCAAGTACACCTGATGACCCAAAAGGTCGGCATTGACTATGGCCGCACCCAGCTTCTCCAGCATTTCAGATACCTGAGTTTTGCCTGTCCCAATGCCTCCTGTTAATCCGATTACGAACATAAATTCCTGTCATTGGGCAAATTCAACCCATTCTATCAAGCAGCCGAAATAGGGTCAACACAACTGATGTTTACGCTGTTGGTCACTTACGTAAATAGTGGCGAAGGTGAATTGAGGAGACAGGGTTATAATAGGGAGAGCAGCAATATGAATTCAGAAAGCTCGAGACCTCAAAAGATGACCTCAAAATTTAAGTCTCTTCCCAGCGTCGAAAAAGTCCTCTCCGACGACCGCGTGGAAATGCTGGTCCAAAAATACTCCCGAAAGGTCGTGGTAGACCTTGTGCGCTCGGAAATCGACGCAGCCCGCCAGACTATCCTTGATGGGTACGCTGCGCCAGACTTCGACAGGCTGGTGCAGGCCATCGAGGAGAGCGCCGAGACCAACTGGCGAGAGTGGCCCACCCACGTCATTAACGCCACTGGCGTCATACTGCACACAAACCTGGGACGCGCTCCATTGAGCCAGGAGGCCACCGACGCCGCCCGACGCGCAGCCCTGGGCTATAGCGACCTGGAATTGGACCTGAATACCGGCAGGCGCGGCTCCCGGCAGGCGCACATATCCAACCTGATGGCAGAGGTCACGGGCGCCGAGGCAGCCCTAGTGGTAAACAACAACGCCTCCGCTCTCATGCTGGGGCTGGCGGCGCTGGCCGTTGGCAAGGAGGTCATAGTCTCGCGGGGCGAGGCTGTGGAGATCGGCGGCGGCTTTCGCGTTCCGGACGTGCTGCGTCAGAGCGGCGCTACGCTAGTCGAGGTTGGCACCACCAACCGCACCTACGCCCGCGACTTCGAGGCTGCAATCACGGAGAACACCGGCGCGATACTGGCCGTTCACGCAAGCAATTTTCGTGTCATGGGCTTCACCCACGCGCCTGAGTTAGCCGAGTTAGTAGAGCTAGGCGCACAACGTGGTGTCACTGTGCTGCACGACCTTGGCAGCGGTTGCCTGCTGGACACGGCGGCATACGGCATTGCCCACGAGCCTATGCCCCAGGAGAGCGTTCAGGCGGGCGTCGGGCTGGGCTTCTTCTCAGGCGACAAGCTGCTTGGTGGCCCTCAGGCGGGCATCATCGCGGGGAAGCGCGAGCTTATAGACATCGTGGCGCGGCACCCGCTGGCCCGAGCGGTGCGCATCGACAAGATGAGCATGGCGGCCCTGGCGGCGACAGTCCTCCACTACATCAAGGGCGAGGCAGTGGATAAGGTGCCCATCTGGCGAATGATCTCCATGTCAGAGAGCGAGGCCGCTGCCAAAGCTGAGCGCTGGCAGGCCAGAATAGGCGGTGCCGCATCCGTAGAAAAGGCCATGTCCACCATAGGCGGGGGCAGCCTGCCGGGAGAGACCATCGACTCATGGGCGTTGGCGATCGACTGTCGCAACAGGACTGGCGGCGCTGAGGCTCTGGCCAAGGCTTTGCGAGAGGGCGACACCCCGGTAATTGGCCGCATCGAGGACGAGCGCGTGCTGCTAGACCCTCGAACTGTCCTGCCCGAGGAGGAAGACGCCCTGCTTGCGGTCGTCTCCAATGCGCTGGTTGGCTCATGAATCCCAAGCCAAGGAAAGACCAGCCACAGTCCCGTTTACTAAGCCAACTCTCGGTGGAGACCGAGGTTCATCTACGCCGCATGCCCGTTCGCCAGGCCCTGGAAAAGCTGGACAGGTACCTGAACGACGCCGTGATTGCGGGCTACCCCTGGGTTCGGGTCATCCACGGCAAAGGCACGGGAACTATGCGGGAGGCCGTCCGTGATTTCCTGACCAAGCACCCACTGGTCGTTCGACACCATCCGGCGGCACCCAGTGAGGGCAACGGCGGCGTTACCATCGCGGACCTCAAATAACCTTCCACCTCTAAAGGAATCCATTTTTCGACAGGCGCATCTGAGCCGATAGGCCGAGCACCGGCGTGGCCAGACTTGCCCCCGAAGGTCTCAACCGTCGATAATGCCGCAGACGTCGGTCCATCGAATCCTGTAACCAATGAAGTGCAGTAGCCGCCAATGGGCGATTTTACCTCGAACGTACTGGCCATCTGGTGGGTGCTGCCTGCATCCCTGGGCATCGCTATCACCGCCAACACACTGGCCATGGAAGGCGCAGTCATGTTCGCGCCAGCCTTCCTGCTGCTGTTTCCTGCGTTAAGCGGCACCTTCCCTCAGCTAACGCCCAACGAAGCCATCGGCGTTTCCCTGCTCATCATGTTCTTCGGCACCGCCAGCGCCAGCATGGGATATGTCCGCCAGCGCGTGGTGGATTTTCGTCTGGCGGCGAGGCTGCTGATCATCACGATTCCATGCGCCATCTTAGCCAGGTCCGTGTCATTCCTGATCCCTTCATGGCTGCTTTTCATAGTCTTCGGCTCGGTGCTGCTTCTGCTGGCGTTTACAGTTCTCAGATCGATCATTGTTCGTCGCGGGACCGAACGAAACATCAATCGCCCCGGCGTAGCCTCAACGGTCGCCTCCCCGTTAGCTTCTCGCGAAAATGCGAATTCCGAAATCATGGCCCGGGACGGTCGCAAGTACAGCTACCTCGCCCGATTCAATTGGCGGGACCGTGCCTACACCGGGGCTGGCGGAGCGCTGGTGGGCCTCATAGGCGTGGGCGTCGGGGCGATAGTCACCACGACGCTAATTGTTCGGCACGACATGCCAGCCAGGGTTGCCGTAGCCACAACCGTAATCGTGGTCTCGGCGACAGTACTGGCCGGATCGCTGACGCATCTGGTGGTGGCCAGCGTCTCTGGCAGCACCGTAGCCTTCGAGTGGACGCTGGTCATACTGGCGGTTCCTGGCGTGATAATAGGCGGTCAGATCGCACCACACATCTCGGCCCGCTGCCCCGAGCGCACGCTAAAAATCGCGCTGTTGCTCATGTTCGCGCTGATGAGTTCTGTCATGATTTTCAGGAGCGTAGTCTCACTGTAATCGTTTGCAACCTGGGGACGGCGACGGTTCAGGCTACCGCGAAACCCGCCCCTACCCCTATGCCGCCGCTTTCGCTACACTCAGGTCAGTTAGACATATCATTAAGGACATCAGAAATGACGCTTTTCGAACACCAAAGCCAACGCGAGTTGCAGAGCAGGGCCCCTCTGGCTGCCAGGATGCGACCTAGCACCTTCGACGAGTACGTGGGGCAGCAGCACATCATTGGCCCCGAAACCGTCTTGCGACGCAGCATCGAGTCCGACCAACTCCCCTCCATAATCCTCTGGGGGCCTCCGGGCACGGGGAAGACTACGCTGGCCAACCTCATCGCCACGGCAACGAAGAGCCAGTTCGAGAGGGTCAGCGGCGTGGCGTCAGGTGTGGCCGACTTACGACGCATCGCAGGCGAGGCCCGGGAGCGCCTGGGCATGCACGGCCAGCGCACCGTGCTGTTCGTTGACGAGATTCATCGCTTCAACAAGGCACAGCAGGACGTGATACTGCCCTTCGTGGAGGAAGGCACTTTTGTGCTCATCGGCGCGACGACTGAGAACCCCTCCTTCGAGGTGGTGTCTCCCCTGCTGTCCCGTGCCAGGGTCTTCGCCCTGCAATCGCTGACCGACGATGAGATTTCTCAGATTATCTCCCAAGCGGTTGCAACGCCTCAGCGGGGCCTGGCTCACCTCAAACCTCTGCTGGACGAGGATGCCACAGCCCTTCTCGTAAATTTAGCCAACGGCGACGCACGCACGGCCCTCAACGCCCTGGAGCTATCTACGGCGGCCACGAATCCCGACGCCCAGGGTGTCCGCAAGATCACGGTCGGGGTGATACAGGATGCCATGCAACAACGATCACTGCGCTACGACAAGGGCGGCGACCAGCACTACGACACCATATCTGCCTTCATAAAGTCGGTGCGCGGCTCGGACCCGGACGCGGCCGTCTACTACCTGGCACGCATGCTGGAGGCCGGCGAGGACCCCATGTTCATCGCACGGCGTCTGGTCATCCTGGCGGCGGAGGACGTTGGCATGGCGGACCCTCGGGCGCTGTCGGTGGCAATGGCCGCGCAGCAGGCGTACCACCTGATTGGCCTGCCGGAGGGCCGCATTCCCCTGGCGGAGGCAACGGTTTACCTGGCCACCGCTCCCAAGAGCAACGCCTCGTACATGGCGCTAAACAAGGCTATGGAGGACGTGCAGCAGACGCGCAACGACCCGGTTCCCATGCACCTGCGCAACGCCCCCACGGGCCTGATGAAGGACATGGGCTACGGCGACGGCTACAAGTACTCCCACGACTACGAGGACAACTTCGCACCCATGCAGAACCTGCCCGAGAGCATCAAGGGCCGCCGCTACTACAACCCCGGCGACCAGGGCTACGAACCCGAGGTGGCGGAAAGATTGAAGCGCTGGTGGGGGGATGGGAATAGAGACCACTAACGATGAATTGAGGGTATTCCCATGATGAAAGACAAGATAGATGCGGTAGAGAAACAGATGAAGGCCCGGCTCGAAGAGGTGCGAGCTACCTTCAACCATGCCGGAAACAAAGGAGAATCTGTCGAGAAAACATTTCGCAGATTTTTACGCGATTACCTCCCTCGGAGGCTAGAGATTGGCCATGGGGAGATAATCGACAGCCACGGCAATACTTCGGCACAAACCGACGTTGTGGTCGTAACCGAAGACCATCCATTTACGTTCACACCTGACCAGCCCGGTCTATTCTTCATAGAAGGCATATCAGCAGCAGGAGAGATTAAGACAAATTTGACAAGTACCGAATTGACCGAATCCATCGATAAATCCCGCCGATTCAAACAGTTACAGGCCGCTCCTTTTACAGGAATACTGATGTCAAATGGCGATGATAGCTCAAGATTCTTAGGTCATCCGCCTTGGTTCATATTTGCCTTTGAATCTCAGGTTAGCCTCGACGCGATAAAAGGGTCCGTTGAAGGCTACATGTCGGACAATTCCGTTTCTTCAAACGAAATTCTCGATGGAATTTTTGTTATGGACAGGGGCTCTGTTATTGACTACGGCGATGGTAGCGGTACACTTCATCTCGTCGATGAGCAAGGGGAAGCACTTCCAGGTTGGCAATCATACCGATCGAACTCAGTTGCCTTTGATCATTTGATGTGGCTTTCTACGATCATGCTGACAGCTAACAGTCCGATTCTGCCACATTATCTATTGCCCAATGATTGCAGCGAGTAAACACAACCTCGATCGGCCATCATGTGTAACCACTGACCACTTCGCCCCCGTGCAGCCCTACGCCGCAAGCTTTCGCTCCTCCTCTTCGGTCATGGGCGGGGCGAAGCGTTCGGTGCAGCGCTCTATGTAGTGGCGGCGCATTTCAAGGAACTTGCCTCTGATTCCCTGAATTTCACGACATCTTCATGCATTTGTCGGTTTCCTCATGATTCCTTCATACCAAACCGACGAGAATTGATGTTAGGCTAATGCGCCATCTGGCGGAGTCTAAAACAGGCCGAACTTCCGATACAGATATGACTCCGAGGGCACGAAGGAGCAGGTAATGTGGGGTTTTCAGCAAGGATTTCAGTGGTGGATGCCGTTTTTTGGCATGGGCATGATGCTGTTCTGGGTCGCGGTAATAGGACTGGGTATATGGGGAGTCTCCAAACTCGTTAGCTCCAAGAATACGCCCCCAGATTCCGGAGAGACCCCAATGGATATTCTCCGGTTAAGACTTGCTCGTGGCGAGATTACCACCGAGCAGTTTGAGGAGTTGCAGGACTCTCTCCGGGGAGGAATCAGGCACGCATAAAGGCAGGCCCGAAATGAAAAGGTATCTTGCATCAGTACTTGGCGGCGCAATACTAGGTGGAATGCTAGTCGCCATAGCGACGAAAAGCATCCCCTATAACCAGGGCCATGAGCGAGATGATGAGCCACTGACCTTGAATGCGGAGGCAGGGCCTCGGAGAAGCCCCATCAGAAGTAATCGTCAACAACGCGGACCGAGTACCTCAGTAGTTTTCTGTACGTCCGTATAATCGTAGTGCTGCGGCCTCAGTCGCCGGTCGCTGGCTCCACCTGCGCCTCTTGGAATCGGCTGGCAATCCCGCGGACCATACGCAGGCCGTTCAGGATGAGCATGCCACCGCCTATGGAGATGGCCAGCGGCGCTCCCACCAGTGCTGCTATGGCTCCGGTGTGAAATCCTGACGCGCCTGTAAAGCCCCAGGTAAGCGACTGCAAGCTAAGCACCCGCCCGCGCATCTCGTCGGGGACTGAGGTCTGCAACAAGGTGCTAACTGTCGTCTCGTACACCGCCACGCTGGCGTAGGCCAAACCGATTAGTAACATGGACAGCGGTAGCCAGGGCGACTGGGAGAACATGATCAAGAAAAAACCGAATCCCATGTAGCCCACTATCAGCACCCTGCCCTTATTCTTGATATCGCCCATGCTGGACATTGTCAGCGTGGAGACCAGCGCGCCCGCGCTGCCTGCTGACAGCAGGTATCCCAGCCCTTGAGGTCCAGCCTCCAGCACCTTGCCCGCCATGACAGGCAGCATCGTCTCGTGGGCCCACCCGAAGGCTTCAGACGTAAGCGTAAGCAGTAGCAAAGCCCTCACCTGGGGCGTTGTGATGGCGTAGCGAAAGCCCTGCTTCAAGTCTTGCAGAGGAGAGGATATGCGTGCGCGCACTATGGGCGTGACGCCGCTAAGGAACGCCAGGACGATGGCGGAAACGACAAAGGCGCTGCTCATCATAACGTAGGCCCATGCTATGTCGTGCGCGCCAACGATATACCCGGCCAAAGGCGGAATTGCTATGCCCATCATCGTCATGGCGGCGAAGTTGGCGGCAGTGCCCTTCAGCAAGTTCTCGCGGCCTGCCACATCCAGAACCAGCGCAAACCGCGACGGGATTTTTATGGCCATGAAGGTGCCGTCGAGAAACGCCACCAGCATCACGTGCCAAAGCACCACCTGATCGGTAAAGATCAGAACCGCCAGGGTCAGAGCCATCGTGGCCTGAGCTAGCTGCGCGGCAATGATCAGCTTCTTGCGGTTAAGCCTGTCCACCAGCACGCCGGATACGACGCTGCATCCCATGAGTCCCAGCCCGCTAACTCCAGCAGTTGCGCCTACCCAGAATGCCGAATCGCTTACGGTAAGGGCAAGCCAACCGTGCACCGTGAAGTACGTCATCAGGCCAACGTAGTTGATGATTACGCTTATCCACAGCAGGCGGAACCGGGCATTTCGAAAGACTAAGAGCATGGAACCTTTAAGGAATGTGCTTCGTATGACATTCGGTGCTACAAGTCACCACTCCGTCGAGGATACTAGATGAAATCAGCACTCACCACGAACCTTGCCTGAAATTGTATTGGGCGAAATAGGAAAGAGGCAGGTCAGTTTAGGTTGACCTGCCTCTCCCTAATGGTGGTCCCTGGGTTTGATTCAGTTTCTGGAAAAATCACGCATGACGGTCTCCATGACTTCCAACGTGTAGTCGATATCGTCCGGCGTGATGCCGTAGTGGGTCACGAAACGCCAGGACCGAGTGGGCATGCCGCCCTTAACCCCGCGCTTGTTGATCTCCTGCATTATCACCGCCGGGTCGCCGTCTTTGATATCGAAAAAGACCAGGTTCGAGTACATCTTGTCCGGCTCTATGGAAATGCCAGGAATCTGGGCCAGCCCTTGAGCCAGTTTGCGTGCGTTGGCGTGGTCCTCGGCGAGGCGATCCACCATGGTGTCCAGCGCGACGATGCCCGCAGCCGCAACGATGCCCACCTGTCGCATTCCGCCGCCGACCATCTTGCGCCACTTGCGCGCTCCGTCGATGAATTGCGAACTGCCTACGATGATAGAGCCTATCGGGCAGCTCAGGCCTTTGGAAAGGCAGAAGGTGACCGTGTCGGCGTCCTTGACCAGCTCGGCCACTGGCGTCTCCAGCGCCACCGACGCGTTGAATATACGAGCGCCGTCCACGTGCAGCGGAATCTCGTGCCGATGTGCCACATCTGCTATGGCCTTGGTGTCTTCCGGCGTCAGGGCGGAGCCTCCACAGGCGTTGTGGGTATTCTCAAGACCGATCATGGCTGTGCGGGTGAAGTGCACGTTAGGCGGCTTGATAGCTGCCTCCACCTGATCAGGGTCCAGCATGCCTCGCTCGTCGTTGGGCAGAATGTTATAGGCCACGCCGCCTAGAGCGGACGCGCCGCCAGCCTCGCTTCTGAATATGTGGCACTTGTCCCCCACGATGATCTCATCGCCGCGCTGGGAGTGAGTCAACACCGAAACAAGGTTGCCCATGGTGCCGCTGGCGACGAATACGGCCGCCTCTTTGCCCAAACGCTCCGCAGCCATCGCCTCCAGCCTGTTCAGCGTGGGGTCGTCGCTGAAGACGTCGTCGCCCACCTCAGCCTCGGCCATCGCTTTCCGCATCTCGGGCGTCGGTTTGGTTACGGTGTCGCTACGCAGGTCAACCTCTCGCATGTCTTCCTCCAAATGTTGATGGAATATCTTTCGATAGAGTAATTATCGCACAGGGGCAATAGGGCCGTTTCCAGGCGAACCTGTCAGGAGCTTTAGTTGTTTGCGCCGCGCCTGTAACTGCGCCAATTCTAACAATCCTGCTTGTCAAAAGCCAACCCTTCACCGTAAGATTGACTGGCTTGCGGCCCAGTAAAAGAGGCTTGCCAAACTTTCGAATAATGACAAAATCACAGAGAAATATCAGCTTCACCAACGGCGACATAACCCTGGAGGGAGTGCTGCACCTCCCGAACGACGGCGACAGCCTCCCCGCAGTGGTGATCTGCCATCCACATCCGAGGCACGGTGGCGACATGGATAACGCGGTGGTGTCAGCCTTGGTGCGCTACCTTGGCGAGGCGGGTATCGCGGCCCTGCGCTTCAATTTTCGTGGCGTTGGACTGAGCGAGGGCTCCTTCGACGAAGGTTCCGGTGAAATCAGCGACGCTGTGGAGGCGCTCAGCTTCCTATCCTTACAGGACGAGGTGGACCCCAGCCGGATAGGGCTGGCTGGGTACTCCTTCGGTGCAGCGGTGGCCTTAATTGCGTCGACATACGGTGAAGTGACGCAGGCAATCGCGTCCATAGCCTGCCCTTCCCGAGTCTTCAACGAGATGGGCGCCCATGAGATGCTTCACCCGAAGCTCCTGATCTGCGGCGAGTTCGACCATGATTTTCCGGCGGCTCAGTTCGGCTTTCTTGCAAAGCGATTCTCGGACCCAAAGCAGATAGAGCTGATCCAGGGCGCCGACCATTTTTTTGCAAATTCCCTGGACGTCATTGGCGAATTGACCGGCAATTTCTTTCAGGAGTGGCTGTGCCAGCAATATCAAGGCAAAGTGCAGTAGGGGCGGCATGAGACAGACAGCCGTAGGATTTGAAAGCAAAAAGGCAGCCCTTGAGGGGATACTGTCGACGCCGGAGGACTTCGCTCAGCCCTACCCGATGCTGGTGGTCTGCCATCCCCACCCGACTCTGCGGGGTAACATGGATAGTCCAATCGTAACGGCGATATGCACCAACGCGGACCGATTGGGCATTGCCACGCTGCGCTTCAACTTCCGGGGCGTCGAGGGCAGCGAAGGGCAGTTCACCAACGGGGAGACGGAGCAGGAAGACGTCAAGGCTGCGCTGAACCTGGCCCGCAACTGGCCTGGAATCGATAAGAAGCGCATTGCCTTGGTCGGCTACTCCTTTGGCGCTGGCGTCATACTGCGGGGACTGCGGAACTACAAGCACGCTGCAAGCCTGATCTTAATCGCACCGCCCATCTCGGCTGTCCAAGCATCCCCCATACGCGGTGACAAGAGGCCGAAGCTTTTCATAGTGGGGCAAAACGACCGCATCGTGGACTCGGCGGAGTTGCAGCGAGAACTAGATGAGGTCCGAGAGCCGGTTCAGTTTAGAGAGATACCCGAAACCGATCATAGCCTGAGAGGCCACGAACAGGAGATTGCTGACCGAACCGTGCAGTTCATGGCAACCACCGTTTAATTTTTTCCATCAATGGGCCAAACAATCTTCCTTTAAGAAACTGCATATCAATCCAAGGACATAATCGTTTAGCGGACCGACCAATTGTTTTGCGATTCAGCGTGCTGGATAAGCAGACTAAATTGAAAGGACAATAAATTGACTGAGCAGGGCAAATTCCGTACCGAGCGCGACTCCATGGGAGAGTTCCAGGTCCCGGCCGACGTATACTACGGCGCTAACACCATGCGGGCAGTGCTCAACTTCCCCATTAGCAACCTTCGGTTTCCCCGCTCGTTCATCCGGGCGCTGGGGCAGATCAAGATGGCCGCTGCCCAGACGAATGCCGAACTTGGCCTGCTGCCCGAGGACCTGAAGAATGCCATAACTCAGGCTGCCCAGGAGGTTGTCGACGGAAAGCTGGACGACCAGTTCGTCGTGGATATATTCCAGACCGGGTCCGGCACATCCACCAACATGAACGTCAACGAGGTCATATCAAACAGGGCCATCGAGATCATGGGCGGGGTGCTTGGCTCTCGCACGCCCGTGCATCCTAACGATCATGTGAACATCGGTCAGTCGTCCAATGACGTTATTCCCACCGCCATTCACGTATCCGCCCTCAGGGCCATCAACGACGATCTTGTGCCCGCGCTTAAGCAGCTACAACAGGGGCTGGAGATTAAGTCCAAAGAGTTCATGACCGTAATCAAGACCGGCAGGACTCACCTGCAAGACGCCACGCCCATATGGCTTGGCCAGGAGTTCCTGGGACATGCAGGCCAGATGGAGCGGGCTATCAGGCGGGTGCGCCACGCCCAGGAGGAGCTTTCGGAGGTCGCTCTGGGCGGCACCGCAGTTGGCACGGGAGTGAATACCCACCCGGACTTCGCGAAGAAGGTCTGCGCCAGGCTAACCGATATGCTGGGCGTGGAGGTAC
Source organism: SAR202 cluster bacterium Casp-Chloro-G4 (assembly GCA_002816705.1). GTDB lineage: Bacteria > Chloroflexota > Dehalococcoidia > Lucifugimonadales > JADFKI01 > Casp-Chloro-G4. The sequence goes on along the minus strand of MUCK01000021.1, from coordinate 20,251 downwards.
ATGAAACGACAAACCACTTCCAGGCTCAGAACACATTGGACAATGTGGTTGAGGCCAGTGGAGCGCTCAAGACAGTGGCCGTAAGCCTCATGAAGATATGCAACGACATCCGCTGGCTAGGGTCGGGACCGAGAGCTGGCATCGGTGAGATCGAGCTTCCGGAGGTACAGCCCGGCAGTTCCATAATGCCCGGCAAGGTGAACCCGGTAATTCCGGAGTCCGTATGCCAGGTGGCAGCCCACGTCATAGGGAACGACGCTGCCATTACTGTGGGGGGGCAATCGGGTAACTTCGAGATAAACGTGATGATGCCCGTCTGCGCCTACAACCTGTTGCAGTCAATAGACCTTCTAGCGGCGGCGGCCAGGAACCTGGATGAGCAGTGCGTTCGAGGACTGAAGGCCACACAGAAGGGGCCGGACATGGTGGACCGTGGACTAGCCATAGTGACCACTTTGGTGCCGCACATTGGCTACGACGCCTCGGCCGCCCTCGCACACGAGGCTCAGATGACAGGGCAGACCGTGAAAGAGGTGGCGTTGGTCAAAACCAACCTGTCGGCAGAGCAGCTTGACGAAATTCTGGACCCGACGACAATGACGGAGCCAGGTCTCGGTGGTGTTTCGTTGGGGTAAAGTCATCAGAACAAGGGGCCGAATGTCCGACCTTAGTCGAGACTCCGGCCTAACTTTTTCTGCGGAGGCAGGGGGAAAGGAAACCTACTTAGGCATTAGAATTGTATCGCCACCGCGCTGCTTCGCGGCCTCCATGGCCGACTTGGCGGTGGTGAAGACTGGCTCCGGCTCGCGAGCGTCCCTGGGGAAGTTGGCGATGCCGGCGCTTATAGTGAAGTTCCACTCGACGCCCTTGCGAATCAGATGGCCTAGTGCCTCGGCTTCTTCCCTGCCGGTCTCTGGCAGCAGAAGGGCGAATTCGGATGATCCGGAGCGGCCCAGGACATCGCCAGGCCGACGCCGTTCGTTGATTACCTTGCATAGCGTTCGCGTCAGCTGATCACCGGCGGCCGCGCCGCCCTTGCCGACGTAGGTCTCGAACTTGTCGATTTCCATCAAGAGAAGTGACATCTCATGCGTCCTATATTGGGACCTGGAGACCTCGTTATCTAGTAGCCCGGAGAACATCTGCAGATTGTACGCCCCTGTAACAGGGTCGATCAGTCCGAAGGTGTCGCCGGAGTCGTTCTCCCCCGATGTGTTGCCCAATTTCCTCATCGCGAGCACTTTGGCAACAGTAACCTTGATGAGGTCGACGTTGAATGGCTTGGTGATATAGTCGGCGGCACCCATGCTAACTAATTTTACGGCGGTGTCCACAGAGGGGTACCCCGTAATCATGATGACTGAATAATGAGGGTCTATGCGGAATGCTGCCTGCAGAACCTCTATACCACTGACCTCAGGCATCACCATGTCGCTGATTATAAGATCGAAGCTATCCTTTTCTAAAAGAGCAACAGCCTCCCTGCCGTCCTCGGCCTGGTAGACCTTATAGCCTTCCTCCGACAAAATCTCGTCAAGGAGAACCCTAATGATGTCTTCATCATCGACAACCAGTATTTTGGCCGGCTTTTCAAGAGCCAGACCAGCTGTGCTAGATGAGAATCCCTGTTGACCGCTTGTCATTTTCCCTCCTGAACCCTTCGCGCCGTCGGTGTAAGATACCTCTGGCGATGGCTCATACCTATATATTGTGCCGAATATCGTAAGCCGCAAACACGGTATATGGTACAATATCTTGAGACGTAAAGCATTACGGGGAACGTGGGTGTAGATACCTACTGCGATACCAGTTGGCTTAGGAAATCATCCGTCTAAGTAGGGCTTCTTCGCTTAGCCGGTCGGCGATACTGCCGTCCAAGCGGGCCTCTAACAGCGCATTCAGAAGTCGTCCGATTTCTGGACCTTCATCGATTCCTAAAGCCATCAGGTCTCGCCCTGTCAACTCTGTGCGCATCCCCTGAAGCTCTTGAAGATACAGGTGAATATTACCGGAAGCCGCGCTGCCGTCATGCGTGGCGGCAACTCCCCGGAGGGCCGCAGGATGGAGTTGATTAAGCATCTGGTAAATGCGACTTCTGAGGATGCCATGTGAACACAATTCGTCGAGAAGGCCCTCGACTGCTACTGTATCCCGTACCACCGTCGACCAATTGGAATCCATGTTAAGCCTCCGGGCAAACAGGCCGGCCTCACCAGGGGTTAGCCCGCAAGCCAAGGTGGACAGCCAGACCAGTTCTTCCGGGTTTGGTGGATTTTCTGAAAATCCTTCCGATGCCTGCCAGTCCGGCCAGGGTAAAGAAGAATGTCGTCCCAGTGGGCCGAAAACTACACCCAATACGCCAAGCTCGTCTAGCCTCGAAAGAATTGGGCCCGCGCAGGCCTCTGCGAATACCTTCTGGAATTCGTGTCGCATGCGGTCGCCGGAGATGGCATCAAGTCGGCCAAGGCTGTTTTGCAGTAACATCGCAGTCTCGTCCTGCAGCGCGAAACCCAGCCTTTGGGAGTACCGCACGGCTCGGAATATACGGGTGGCGTCATCGGAAAAGCTCTTCGGGTGGAGGACTCTAATGAAGCTTCGATTCAGGTCCCCTTGCCCGTTGAAGGGGTCGAGCAACTCCCCCCAGGCGTCTGACGAGATGTCTACGGCCATGGCATTGACTGAGAAATCTCTGCGGGCGAGGTCCTGCTCCAAGGAGCCAGGCAGAACTTCTGGCAGCGCCCCGGGATTGGCGTACGACTCCTGCCTGGTCATGGCGACATCTATGACAGTGGAATCAATTTCTATCTTGAAGGTGTTGAACTGGGAATGGGACGTAACACGACCATCCAGGGCGTCCGCCATGTCCGAGGCCAGTTGTTCGTCCAGACCTGAAACCGAAATGTCCATGTCGACAATAGGACGATCCAGCAGAAGGTCCCTAACCACGCCTCCGACGATGTATATGCCCGTTGCCCTATTCCGACTGGCCTCGGCCAACGCCCGCAACCAGCGAAGGCGTTGGGACGAGAGCCTGCTTTCCAGAATAGAGGCCAGGTTGGACACGTCTTCAGCCTGTCGAGAGGATTACCCGGTGGCCGCTTTCACCTTGGCTTGGAACGTCTGCGCACCGGAATTAACCCATGCAGGCCACCCGGTCATCATGAAGCGCACGCCTTTGCTTATGTAGTGCTCAACGTTGGCGTCGTTCACCAGCGCTCCGGCGGTTCTGCCCGCCCCTACAATCTGATCCAATGCCTTATCTATCGTCTCAAGAACGACTGGTTCGGTAGCGCCTCCCAGGTGGCCCATGCTTTGGGCAAGGTCGCTGGGGGCGACGAAGAATACGTCAATGTTATCGACAGTTAGGATTTCCGCCAGGTTATTGACCGCGACGATGTCCTCGATGAGGATCACCACCAGAGTCTCATCGTTGGCCTTGTGGAAGTAATCGGGGTCGCCGTATCCCTGCCTGTTGCCGAACATTCCCCGTTGGCCTATGGGATGAAACTTGGCAGCATCTACCACTGCCCTAGCCTCTTCTACCGTATTCACGTGAGGAATAACCACACCCTGAGCGCCCACATCGAACGTCCTGTATATCACGCCGGGGTTATTCTGATTGACCCGGACAACGGAAGTCATGCCCCAAAGGTCGCAGGCCCTGGTGATATCGGGAATGTCGGCGAAGTCCACGGGGCCGTGCTCGCCCTCTACCCAGATGGCATCGAATCCCAGAGGCCCCAGGAAGTCGACAACATCAGATGAGTTGTGACCTGATATGGCTACTACCGTCTCGCCACGCTCAAGCTTGTGTTTGGCTGTATTTTCTCGCATATGTGTGGTTTGCCTCCTGTTGATAAGCGCCGCCATTATAGTTACCGACACGGGCATCAGTCAATGAAGGAGCCAGCGTACAACCAGGGCTTCTCCTCCTCGTCCATAATGTTTATGACTGTCAGTTTATTTGGAACGTCCACATGCCCCTTATGGACAACTCCCGCGCCTGCGGATAGCATTGTGGCCTGAGCTTGATGATTTAGGAGACGTACTTGCGAGGCAATATCGGCTACTGTCAGCGATGCCCCACCGAGTTGGCAGAAAAGCATATTGAAGGCAGGATCAGGCAATACTGCCCTTCCTGCGAATTTGTCGTTTACCTTGATCCCAAAGTGGTGGCGGCTGTGCTGGTCTCCGACGGGGAAAGGCTTGTCATGGTCAAACGCGGTGTAGAGCCACAGATGGGGCGTTGGGCATTCCCGTCGGGTTACGTGGACAGAGGAGAAGTAGTCGAACGTGCCGCAGTCCGCGAAGTCAAAGAAGAGACCGGGCTGGATATAGACCTGGACAGGTTTATTGGTCTGTATTCGTTGGAGGGTAATCCTGTGATCCTAGCGGTGTATTCGGCGCACATCACTGGGGGCAACATGCAGGCCGGTCACGATGCCCAGGAAGCCGCATGGTTCCCCCTTAACGAATTAAACGACCTTCCCTTCCCTCACGACCAGCAGATCCTAAGCGACTGGCGGGGGCTCATTTAGCCTAAGCAAGAGGCTCAGCCCATGGCGTGAAACCAACCCTTACGGACGCCGAGCCTCCAAACGACACCTGACATCCGTGGCCTATCGACAATTCGTTTACAATCAGCCAAATCCAACCCGTTTAAGAGGTGCATTGTGCGGTACGACTACATCATCATTGGCGCCGGCTCCGCAGGGTCTGTGCTGGCAACACGCCTGACCGAGGACCCTGAGCGCTCCGTTCTGCTGCTGGAGGCAGGTCCGGACTACCCCGACATCGATCATATGCCGGAGGACGTTAAGCAGGGCAACAACCCCTGGTTTTCGGCGTACGGCCCCGATGCCCACTCCTGGAATTACGAAGCCCAGGCCACGGAAGGACGAGAGCCCATCATCATTCCCAGGGGTAAGGTGATTGGCGGTTCAAGCTCGATAAACGGACAGGTCTTCTTCAGAGGCATTCCGGAAGACTACGACGAATGGGCAGAGTTGGGAAACACCGAGTGGTCTTTCGTGGACTGCCTGCCTTATTTCCGAAAGTGCGAGACAGACCTGACCTTCGGCTCAGACGACTTCCACGGCGGGGACGGTCCCATACCGGTGCGTCGCTACGAAAAAGAGGACATGATCCCTTCGGCCCAGGCCTTTTGGAATGCATGTATCGGCATGGGCTTCCCTGAGGCCATGGACGCCAACCATCCGGATGCCACTGGCCTGAGCCCTCGGCCATTGAACAACATAGATGGCATACGCATGAGCACGGCGTTGACCTACCTTACCACCGCGCGCCACCGCCTGAACCTGACCATTCGAGGCGACGTGATGGTCAGACGAATACTTTTCGAAGGCAAGAAGGCGGTAGGTATCGAGGCCGAGAGCGGAGGCGAGGCGTTCCGCATTGAGGCGGGCGAGATCATACTCAGCGCAGGAGCCATCAACTCACCCCAGACGCTAATGCTGTCCGGAGTTGGCCCGGCAGAGCACCTCGCATCCGTAGGAATCGACGTTGTACACGAGCTACCCGGGATAGGAGAGAACTTGAGGGACCACCCGGCGGTCTTCATGCCTTTCAGGACAACTATGGAAGACATGGATACGTTCACGCCGTCGATTCAGGTAGGCATGCGGTACACCACGCCGAACTCGAAGTTCCGCAACGACATGCAGATGTCCCCACTGCTTATGACCAGCGAGCATCGTCCTCCTGGATTCGCCGGAGACGAAGAGGGAACGTTCACCGGCATCAGCGTGGCAATACAGAAGGCCGTCACGGCGGGAACCCTGCGTCTTGCGTCCAGCGATCCCCGGGACCAGCCCGTGCTGAATTACAACTACCTGAGCGATGCCTGGGATCGAGAACGAATGCGAGGCGCGCTGCGTCTGGCTGCAGATGTCGCCGAGCGTCCCGAATACCAGGACGTGATTGTCGAGCGCATAGCCCCTTCCACGGACATCCTGGAGTCGGACGCCGACCTGGACAAGTGGATCATGGAGAACGTCGGCACCCAGCACCACTCCTCCGGCACATGCAAGATGGGGCCGGCTTCAGACCCCATGGCCGTTGTGGACCAGTATGGCAGGGTCCACGGCATGGAGGGCTTGCGAGTAGTCGATGCGTCCATAATGCCTGACGTGATTCGTGCAAACACCAACGCCACCACCATTATGATCGCCGAGCGAGTCGCGGACTGGATTCGTGAGGGTAAGGGTTAATCCCTGGCATAAAAAAGAGCGCTTGCACGCCCAGGCCTCTGTTAACATGATGCCATGAGCAACGCTCTCTTCGTTACGCTGGTCGCCGTTGCCCTTGCGCTGGCCATGGCATGCGGCGGAACGCCCGTCACCACCGACGAGTTGGATGCCTTGGACGCCCTGGACCACGGGGTAGATTTGCGTCGTCAAGGCCTGATGAAGCGGGCCTACGACGAGCTTACCGAGGCCATACGGCTGGACCCCAATTTGGCGGAGGCCTACGCCGAACGAGGCTTCCTATACCACCTGCTTGGAGACGAGGGATTCGCCTTGGAAGACCTGGGCAGGGCCATAAAGCTGGACCCGCAGTTGGCCATCGTCTATAACTACCGGGGGCTGGTTTTCGTCGAGCGGAAGGATATAGACAACGCTCTGATAGATTTTACGAGGGCCATTCAGCTGGATCCCAACCTGCGCGAGCCGTACGTGAATAGGGCTGGTGTATACCTGACAACGGGCGAGCTTGGCCTGTCCGCCAACGACCTTACGACTGCAATCTCGTTGACGCCTAAAACCCCTGAACTGTACCTGCTCAGGGCTCGGGTGTACTTACAGTCTGAAGACCCCACGAAGGCTGTGCCCGACCTGGAACAGGTACTGAGCCTGACAGATGACGAGGCCATGATACTAGCGGCAAAGCAGTTCCTATCGCTGCTTCGGTAGTGAGGATGGGCCACGCGCAACCCCAGGCGTACGGAGACCTGATGTAAATGGAGCAGGCAACGAAAGCGACTCCTGAAATACGATGGCTGGGTGGCATTCAGGCCAGAGACGCGGCCTGGTTGCTGGCGATGTCCAGCATGCTCTTCGTACTGCTCTTTCCCTTCTCCAGCTACGTGGCCGCCCTGCCGTTGATTAAAGAAGAGTGGGGCCTGAACAATACCCAGGCTGGCTTCATCTTCTCAGCATACCTGGCTGGCTTCGCCGTGTCGGCCCTGTTCGTACTACCTCTCACCGACAGGTTCAGCTCCAAATATATACTGATATGTTTCGCCTCAATTTCAGTGGTATCCCATATCCTGTTCCCGATATTCGCCGACAACCTGGTGACGGCTGTAGTGCTTCGCGTGCTGGCAGGTCTGGGACTGGTGGGCGTCTACAATCCAGGTATGCGTGTCGTGGCGGAGCGCTTTGCAAACAACGGGCGAGGCATGGCGGTGGGTACGTACGTTACATTCTTTTATGCGTCAAACAGCGTATCCCTAGCCCTCACGGGCGTACTCATGGCGCATCTGGAGTGGCGAGACGCCTACATGGTCATGGCATTACTGGCGGCATTGAGTGTTCCTATGGCCTACCTGCTGCTCCGCTCACATAAGGCTCCGGAAGGCGGAGGCTCATCAGGTGCGCTTGACCTTTCGGTCCTCAAAAATCGGGCAACGCGTATATTCATACTGGGCTACTCCCTGCACGCCGCCGAGCTTTACATCGTTCGCGTATGGCTGCCCGCATTTCTAGTGGTCGTGCTGGTTGCCAAAGGCGTGGACAGTGCTGAAGCAGCCATCACCGCAGCCACCGTGGGCGGCATTGCCCTGGCGACTGCTGCGGCTGGGCCTGTCGTAGGCGGCATACTCTCAGACAGGTGGGGACGCGCGGCTTCCGCTTCAGTTATCTTCGCCCTTAGCGGCGCGGTCTCCTTCGCCATAGGCTGGCTCATTGGCTTCCCATGGCCGGTCATCATAGGCCTGACGGCGTTATACGGTTGGGCCATAGCGGCAGACTCGGCAATATACTCCACAGCCGTAACCGAGGTCTCGGAGCCTTCCAAACTCGGCTCCACATTAGCGGTGCATTCGTTCTTGGGATTCACCGGGGGCGTGATCGGCCCCATCGTCGTTGGCGCGATCCTGGACCTGTCGCCAGAGGCCATAAGGTGGGGCCTGGCATTTTCAGTGACAGGAGCGTTATCAATAGTCGCTATCATTAGTCTTATGACAGTGCGGACGCCCGCCTCCCCTCCCCCTGCCCCAACAAGGCCTGCCAGCGAGGCCTGACAAGGGCGCCGATGCCCTCATTTTTCGTTAAGCAATTTAGCCTAACTCCGCCTCGCAAAGTCCCAAGATACGGCATAAATAAGTTCGGACCTGTCCCACAGCGAGTTGCCCTAAGGTTCAATTGTCGTTGTGAATTCATTCACACCCACCTATAATCGAAGTAACCAAACAGGCAATATACCAGGGTACGGATTAAATACTGTTTCCCAGTCCTTCAACCGGTTTATTCCCCAGATAGCTAATAGTCAAAGCGCCGATAACAAACTTATGAAACTTTACTTCTGCTCCGAATGCGGGGCCTACGACTTCGGCAATGCGGATCTCTGTCTAGAGTGCCAAGCGCCTATCCCCAAGGACAGCTGGGCAGACGTTTCCGATGAAGACGTTACCCAACTGGACTACATCGAGGACTTCGACCCTATAGAAGGCTTGCCCACCTGGGAGTATGAGGTGATCAAGCTGATGGGTCACGCAAACGACCAGGGGCCTAACGACGACGACATCCTTGAACAGACCAGGATCTACAACGAGCACATGCTTAATCGCATGGGCGACAAGGGTTGGGAGCTGGTGAACATCGTCCCCATGGGCGATAAGGACGGGCCTCGTTACGGCGTGTTCAAACGCGCCTGGCTGGACGAGTTCGAGGAGTAAGGCAATGGCCCTCTATATTGCCACACGCTGTTCCTTTGCCTGGTCCGACAAGCCGATATTCTGCGGGAGAGCTTAGCTGGGACCTGTAACACACACTGTCATAGCAGGCGGCCTGGGTATCGCTGTTTGGGCTGCCACAGACGAGCCGCTAGCCATTCCATTAACAATATTAACCGGGGTGTTTACCGACGCTGATCACGTTTTGGACTTCGTGGAACCTCGAGACGGACACTTCCTGCGGTACATGACACGGCCCTTCCACACCTGGGAATTCGTGCTTATCGGCATAGGCATCATGCTGGGATTCTGGTACCACCCTCTCTTATTGGCCGCCCTTGTGGGCTACGGGAGCCACATGCTGGTAGACCAGATCGGCAACCAGAGCCACCCCCTGGCCTACTTCGTTCTGTACCGGGCATCAAAACGTTTTCGTCGCCGACAGCTAACCCCACACCTGTACACAGGACAGTATCGATTTTTGCCGGATGACGCGCCGTGGTGGGCTAGGGTGGAGCCTCGAATCTACAGGCTGTATCGAAGCAAAAAAGACGGTTGGCCTAACGAGCCTGGCCCCAGCTAACGACGTTCGTGGGTGTGATCTTTATTACCGTACAGCCCGACTCCAATAGTGTCTCGTACTGGTGATACTTTTCTCGTAGCAAAGCCTCGGCTAATTTCTGCTCGTGCCCGTCGTCAACCAGATGGGCGTTACCCTGTAACTGAACGTACGCCAACTCGGACCAATCCTCTGAGTAGTCGTCGATGACCAGAGAAACTTTGGGGTTTTGGAGGATGTTGCGAACCCGTTTGAGAGCCCGACCCTGGACTCGCTTGGGCTTCAGGTCCAGGGCCGTGTATATGCATTTACCATCGAAGACGTAGCAGATCGGAACGGCGTGGGGCACGCCCTCCGCATCGGCAGTCGCCAGTCGCGCCACCCTGTGCGACGCGATAAAGCCTGCAACCTCAGATGGGATGTCCAAAGAAGGAATCTTGTTAGCCTTTAAAGGGCCTTCCACACGCGACGGCCTTCGACTCTGGCGAAGTGGCCAAAGCCTGGGTCCGGGAAGTGACCGGACGAAACCAGCGTGCCCTCGGCCTCCAGCTGGTCCAGCACCTTATGTCGCGTCGCCCTGGAAATGTCCTGCTGAATGTCGAACATCGGGTTCCAGTCGGTATAGTGCGCCTGGGCAGGGCTATGGGCCACATCACCCAGAATGAATGCCCTCTCCCCCGCCGAAGCGATTATTAGCGAGAAGTGGCCCGGCGTGTGGCCGGGAGTCGACACCGTGGTAATCTCGCCGGTGATCTTGTACTCCTCCTCCACCAGGTCTATGAGCTTAAGGTCGTTGAGCGGCATGACCTGGTTTTGCACGTGCGCGGCGTTGGCAAGGACGTCCGGCTGGCTCCAGTACTCGTAGTCGGAGCGGGGTGCCAAGTAGCGCGCGTTTGGGAACGTTGGTCGGCCGTCGGTCAGGTTCCAGCCCACATGGTCGGGGTGCAGGTGTGTCAGGAACACGATGTCGACGGCTTCACGATCGACACCCTTGGCCTTCATGTCGTCCGGCAGTCTCCCGCCGGGATCGGTCTGCATGCCCGTGTCCACGATGATTAGCTTGCCCTGGGAACGCAAGGCTACGGAGCCGTACCTGGACTGTATCTGATCATTCTCGTCCAGGATGTCTGGGAACTCCCGCCAGCCCTCGATGGTGCTTCCAGGGAACGTCTCGGTGGGGACTCTCCTGGCCGAGTAGCCGTCCAGCACAGACACCACTTCCACGTTGCCTACGGTAAGTTTATGATCTGCCATTCTTTCGTTCTCCCTTTTTGTTCACACGATGCAGCAGCAAGCTTGAGATGCCGCCGATATTTCAAATTCCATTACATTTGACGGTTATAGGATGTGCAGCAATTTCCTGGATTTGGATGCCCCAATTCTACCTGTTTTGGATGAATGGGGAAATGGCCATCCCAGAGGCGAAAAGAAAGCTCAAGGGCGACGCCATTTAGATGCCAGTATCACGTCCCATTCATAGCTGATTTTCCTCATGCCCAGACGCGGATTATCAGAAATTACTTGACAGTTTTATTGGGGAAGTTAAGATACCCAGACAAGATTGACTAGGAGAAATGACATGACAACTCAGCAGGCCGACTACCTCATAAAGGGCGGGCTGGTAATCACTGGTGACGGCATAAGCAGGCAGGACGTTCTGGTTAAGGACGAGGTTATCCAGCGAATGGGGCCAGACCTGTCCGACCAGCCTGCTGCTCGGATCATCGACGCGACGGGCAAGTACGTCTTGCCTGGCATCATAGACGCCCACAACCACCCTGTTAACGCGGACCGAGTGGACACCTTCTCAGAGAGTGCAGCCTTCGGCGGCGTCACGACTATCATTCCCTTCATAAGGAACCGACGGGACGTGGGCATTGAAGAGACCACAATACAGTCCATCGAGGCTTTCATGGACGAGGCACAACGGGACTCCCGGTTGGACTACAGCATCCACGCGATTCTTGTTGGCGACGACGATGTGGAAGACCAGGTGCCCAGATTAATCAAAATGGGCGTCATCTCCTTCAAGATGTTCATGACTTATCCCAGGCGGGGCATTATGATGCCTGACGATAAGATGCTTCAGGCCATGGATATAGCCTCGAAAGACGGCGGCATGGCCATGGTGCACGCAGAGAACGGCTACTGCATCGACCACCTGATGGACAAGTCGGTGGCCGAGGGTCGAACGGGACGTGAGTGGTACGCGCCGTCCCAGCCCAGGATTCTTGAGCTGGAAGCGGCCAACCGCGCGGCCACCTATGCCAGCGTGACTGACTGTCCTCTGTATATAGTGCACATCAGCGCCAGGGAGATGCTGAACACGTTGGACCACTTTAAGGGTGGGGACTTGCGGCTATACGGGGAGACCTGCCCACAATATCTGGACCTTACGAACCAGTCCATGCTGGACCACGGGGCCCTGGCGAAGATAGGCCCACCGCTGCGGGAAAAGGAAGACAACGAGGCAATGTGGAAAGGCATAGGCCTCCACCTGTTGGACACCATAGCCAGCGACTTCTGCGGTTTCAAGAAAGCCCAGAAATATCAGGGAGGCCAGAGCGTCAGTAGCGCGCTTAGCGAGATCGAGTCCGGCGACGACCTAAGCATCTTTGAGGCTACCTTCGGCGGCAACTGGTGCGAGCAGATGCTGTCTGTGGCGTACCAGGAAGGCGTTAACAAGGGGCGCATAACGCTGCCAAGGCTGGTCCAAGTCATGTGCGAGAACCCGGCCAAGATATTCGGCCTATACCCAAAGAAGGGAGCGCTGCTGCCCGGGTCTGACGCGGACATCGTGCTGTTCGACCCAACGCTGGCCCACACACTAAGCGCAGAGCATCAGCACACCAATGCCGACTTCACGATGTTCGAAGGCAAGGAGATTCTTGGCAAGGCCGTTTTCTCCATGCAGCGCGGTGAGGTAATTATTGAAGACGGCGAGCTAAAGCGCCCCAGAGGCAGAGCTCAGTTCCTGCCCGGCAAGAGCGAGTTGGCCACATGGGCACCCAACGGCCACAGGATAAAATAGCCGTCTGCTATACTTTGTCCACACATCGGCCATTAAGCCGAACTTATCGAAATACACTACGTAGAGGAGCCTTTGACATGGCACATGTTCATGAAAATATCAGGCTGACGGAGCTGGCCAGCTGCGCCGGTTGAGCCTCTAAATTCAGTCCTAAGGACCTGTCGCAGGTGCTGCGGCAGCTACCAGCAATAACAGATCCCAACCTGCTAGTGGGCATTTCCACCGGAGACGACGCCGCCGTGTACAAGATGAACGACGACATGGCAATCATATCCACTGTGGACTTCTTCCCGCCAATAGTAGACGACCCGTTCGTATTCGGAGAAGTGGCGGTCGCCAACGCCCTGAGTGACGTTTATGCTATGGGCGGCAAGCCAATATTTGGCTTAAACGTGGTGGGCTTCCCGGTGGACCTCCCCCACGAAATCCTGGGCGAGATTCTAAAGGGCGGCGCGTCCAAAGCAACCGAGGCCGGAGTGCTCATAGTCGGCGGGCACACCGTGGACGACAAAGAGCCTAAATACGGCATGGCTGTCACTGGCGTGGTGCGGCCCGGCGAAGAGGTCACCAACGCGGGGGCCAAGCCTGGCGACGTACTGGTGCTGACCAAACCCATAGGCACCGGAATCATCACCACGGCGGGCAAGCAGGAACGCGTATCTGCGGAGGTGCTGGCCACCGCCGTGAAGCATATGGCTACGCTAAACAAGGCTGCTGCTGAGGCCATGGTCAAAGTAGGACCACATGCCTGCACCGACGTTACAGGGTTCGGCTTGCTTGGTCACCTGCGAGGCATTGTGCTGGGAAGCGACGTCTGCGCCAGGATTCGACTTGGCGACGTGCCAGTCATCGACGGCGTGAAGGAGCTACTGGAGGCGGGCATCGCCCCCGGCGGCACCCATCGCAACCTGGAATCGCTCGAAGGCGTGGTCGCCTGGCATCCAGAGGTGGATGATCTTAGCCGAATTCTCTTGGCCGATGCGCAGACCTCCGGCGGGCTGCTCATCTCCGTGGCAGCGTCCAAAAAGGACGATCTGCTGCGAGAGTTGGAAATTGCCGGTGTGGAGACGCGGGCGGTGGTCGGCGAGATTCTTCAAAAGGATTCGTTGGGCGGGATGAGAATCGAAGTCGTTCCGTAAGCCGGAACGCAAATTTAAATCAACGTTGAAAGGGGACGCTCGCGAAGGCGTCCCCTTTTGTATCCTGAAATGTGTACTAGCGTTAAGGGCTACGATCTCGTACATGGCCAAGTTAATCGCATTCTCCACAGCGCTATGCCTAATGGCCATAATTGGATGCGTCCAAACGCCTGATGAAATCCCCGTGGTCTCACATTTGAATATACCATTTGCCACCGAGACTGCTTGGGCATTGGCAGCCCTCACTACGCAAACGGCGAAGGCTATGGTGGTTACCTCTGCACCTCCTACTGACACTCCTGCGTCAATGGTCGAGGTCTCCACACCTATTCTCACCGGCAAGGCTACTCCATCGCCATTGCGCACGATAGCGCCCGCGCCCAGCGCAACGCCCACGCCAAACCCGTCGCCGACTTCCTCTCCAGAACCTACATCGACGGCGCTCCCGCCGACCACGTCCCCATCCCCTGCTCCGTCGCCGTCACCACCGACGCAGACAGCCATACCTGAATCCACCGGGGAACCCGACGTTCGCATTACGGAGGTATTCTTCAACGGCGAGGAGCAGTGGTACGAGGGTGACGAGTACGTAGAGATTGCCAATTGCGGAGACGCCCCTCAGGAGCTTGAGGGCTGGATGTTGCTAGACGTAGACGACGGCGAGCCCTATTTCGAGTTTCCCACATACACACTTCATGACGGCTACAGCGTGCGGGTTTACACGAACAAAATCCACCCCGACTTTGGCGGGTTCACATTCGGAAGCGGCACGGCCATCTGGAATAACTTGGAACCGGACTTAGCGGAGCTTCGCAATGCCGAAGGAGTTCCTGTGAGCCGACGTGGCTACGAGCCCTGGTCTGGGTGTAATTGAACCGAAGACTACGTGGCCCGCATATCACTGGCTACCAGACATAACCTCTGCTAACCTTTACCTTACTATCCTTATCCAGAATTCTCAGGAAATCGTCTATGACCATCAGGGAAGACATCGAACTTCTGGTGCGCAAAGCACTGGCTGACGCCCAAAAAAGTGAACTCCTGCCCAAGGTGGATGTGGAGGAAATCACTATTGAACGACCCCAAAAGCCCGAGCATGGCGATTTCGCCAGCAGCCTACCGCTGAAGCTGGCGCGTCCGATGCGCATGAACCCCATGATGATTGCTGAAAAGCTGGAGTCGTTGATTCCGACCCAGGGCATCCTGGACCACGTCAGCGTTGCGGCACCTGGTTTTATCAACTTCTCTCTAAAGCAGTCTTGGCTCGCGGAGCAGGTGGAGGCCATTCGACTGGCCGGCGACACCTATGGAAACGTAGACATCGGTCATGGTCAGAGGGTGCAAATCGAGTTCGTAAGCGCCAACCCAGTTGGGCCGTTGCATGTGGCCCACGCCAGGGGCGGCGTAATTGGCAGCGCCCTGGCCAACATCATGGAAGCGGCCGGTTACAACGTGGACCGAGAGTACTACTTCAACGACGCCGGCGCTCAGATTATCCACTTCAAGCGGACACTTTTCGCTCGCTACGAACAGCAGTTTGGGCGGGACGCTCAGGTCCCGGAGGACGGCTACAAAGCTGAATACATGGTGGATCTGGCCGAGGAGATTAAGGACGAAGAGGGCGATAGGCTACTGAATTTGCCGCTGGAGCAGGCGCTAGACGAGATAGGCGCTCTGGGCCTGTCCAAAATGATGGCCCGCATCCGCGAGGACGTAAAGCTCCTTCGCATCAATTTCGATATCTGGTTCAACGAAGCAACACTGTTCACTGACGGCCAGTTCGAAAAGTCCATACAGCTACTACGCGACCGGGGATACGTCACGGAGAACGATGGCGCGACCTGGTTCGCCTCGACACGATTGGGTGACGAGAGGGACAAGGTGCTGGTGCGCAGCAATGGCATCCCGACCTACTTCGCGTCCGACGTTGCTTACCACTACAATAAGTTCGTCGAGCGCAAGTACGACAAGGTCATCAACATTTGGGGGGCCGACCACCAGGGCCACGCCGGCTTTATCAAGGCGGTCATAGGCGCGCTTGGTCTTCAAGAAGAAAAAATGACGCTGGTTATAAACCAGATGGTGACGCTGAAACGCGGCGGCGAGGTGGTGCGAATATCCAAGCGCACCGGCGACATGATAACGCTGCGAGACGTTATCGACGAGGTGGGACCGGACGCCTGCCGTTACTTCTTCCTGTCACGCGACGCCAACAGCCAGATGGATTTCGATATGGCTTTGGCCAAGGAGCAGTCACAGGAGAACCCGGTCTACTACGTGCAGTACGCTCACGCCCGTATCGCCAGCATTCTGCGTCTGGCGGAAGAGCGTGGCATCGACTTCTCCGACGGCGACGTGAGTCTGTTGACCCACGATTCAGAGTTGTCGCTCATCCGAAAAATGCTGGAGCTGCCGGAGTTGATCGAACTGATCACTCGCACCATGGAGCCTCATCACCTGCCCCACTACTCGTCAGAGCTGGCTACGACGTTCCACTCCTTCTACCAGGACTGTCGCGTCGTTTCCACCGAAGCCGGAGAAGAGGCTGTCACCAAGGCCCGACTGAAGCTGGTGGACGCGGCAAGAACAGCTCTGGCTCGTTGCCTATCCCTGATGATCATGGACGCCCCTCTCCAAATGTAGCTTGGGGATATTTTTCGATTGTCCGGCTATGGCCATTGGGGTTTCAAATGCAGCATGGCGGCTTGAGGTCATTGGCCTGGCTAATGCTTGGGTCTGGTACTTAACTTGAGGGCGGCCCCACGGGCCGTGTTAAGGCCGCTCTGACTCCAGGTTGCCCTCGGCTTTGTACTTCTGGGCCTTTTCGATATACACGTCGTTGTACCACTTCATCTTATCCAGGTGGCGCTGGCCAACCTGCCGCAAAACCTTGGCGGGGACACCCACCACCAGCGACCTCTCCGGAATCTCCACCTCGTCCACAATCATGGCGCCCGACGCAATGAAGCTGTATTCGCCTATCGAGACGCCGTCGTTCACGGTTACGCCATTGCCAAGCACCACGCCGTTGGCCACCGTCCTGGCGTGACAAAGCACGTTGTGCGCTATGGTCACGTTGTCGCCGATCTCTATGTTGGCATCGCTGTGCACCACCGAATTGTCCTGTATGTTGGTGAATTTTCCGATTACAACCGTTCCCATGTCTCCGCGCACCACTGCGCCCGGCCAAACGCTGGAGCCCTCCCCTATTGTGACGTTCCCCACCACGTAGGCCATCTCGCTGATGAACGCCGTGGCGTGAATATTGGGCGTGTTCCCATCCAGACTGCGTATCGGCATAGCTTTCTCTCCTGTATTACTCGCGTTACCCGGACATATGAACCGCGCCCGGAAGTTTCCCTGCAAATTGCCATAGATTACTTTATTGCATGGGCACCTAATAGTAAATTGGGCCGCCTACGGGGACTGATATGGGCGTCAGGGGGAACGGGTACATTTGGAACAGGAACAGCTAGCGTGGTGCAGCTGGGGGTATGAGACGGGGGTGAAGAGAATCGAATAGATGACGCGAAGGTAAGTGGAGGAGCCTAACCTTCCACTATTCGCTGGACCAGATCCAGAACAAAGTCGATGTCGAACGGCTTGGGAAGGACCTCGTCGACGCCGTTCTCATCCATCTCTTCCTGGCTAATGCCTACTCCCCAACCGGTGACCATAACGATGGGAACGTCCTCCCGCATACCTCTAACAGCGCGGGCAACCTCCCAGCCGGATATGCCGGGCATTCCCAGGTCGGTGAACACTATGTCGAAATGGGCTTCCTTGAAGCACTTCAGGCCCTCTTCGCCGTTCTCGGCCAGCGTGATGGTGTGGCCGCCCAACTGAAGCATCTCCGACAAGGTCTCTCGTATGGCCTCCTCGTCCTCTACGACGAGTATGCTGGCGACCTTGCTATCCTTCTCCTGAGGTGCCTCGGGGGCATCGTGGAAAAGCGCATCTATTTCGCTGGTGATGGGTAGCGAAATGTTGAAGGTAGTTCCGACTCCCAATTCGCTTTCCACGTCTATGGTTCCCCCATGTTGTGTGATGATGGCCTGGGACACCGTGGTGCCGATGCCGTTTCCCTCGGACCCCCTGGTGGTGAAGTAAGGGTCGAATACCTTTTTTCTGACCTCGGGGGTCATTCCCTTGCCCGTGTCACGCAAGGATATTCGAACGAAATCGGCGGAACTGGAGGTCTGCAGCTCTATTGTGCCGTCGCCTTCAATTGCCTCGTACGCATT
Source organism: SAR202 cluster bacterium Casp-Chloro-G4 (assembly GCA_002816705.1). Lineage (GTDB taxonomy): Bacteria > Chloroflexota > Dehalococcoidia > Lucifugimonadales > JADFKI01 > Casp-Chloro-G4. The sequence goes on along the minus strand of MUCK01000021.1, from coordinate 2,364 downwards.
TATGACCAGGTTGGTCAGAACCTCTCGAAGCTCAGAGTAGTTTCCGCTTGTGTGCGGAACTTCCTGGAGCTTGGTGGACATTTCCACGGCCTGCCCTTTGCTCTGCGCCTCATTGGTCCACTTGTGCCTGGTTAGCTCAATTACATCAGTAACCAGCTGGTTCACGTCTACATCCACGAATTCGGAGTTATCGTCGAGCTTCGTGAACTTCAAGATACGCTTTACTACTTGAGCAGAGTCCTGGGCCGCCTGCTCCACAATCCTCAACGACTTCAGATGGGTCTCGTCAGTAATCTGGTTCATCAGTATCTGGGTCCGACCCAAAATGGCGGACAGGGTATTATTCAAATCATGCGCAACGCCCCGGGAAAGCTCACCCATGGCACGAAGGCGCTCCATCTGCATCATCTGTTCCTGGGTGGTCCGGAGACTGTTCAGCGTCTGCTCAACCTCTTCGTAAAGGTTGGCATTCTCAATGGCAGGCTCTATCTGGGCTGCTAACCTGCTAACGATTCGCTTCTCTCGCGAGCCAAACATCTGAGGGCTCTTGCTCCACAGAGTGAATGTGCCTATGACCTGGTTTTTGTTCAGCAGAGGCACTCTTATGCCAGAACGGAATCCGGCCTCCCTCATGAGTGGGTCCTCTGAGAACGTGGGCTCTACGGCCAGTTCCAGGTCATCCACCACAAGGCTGTCGCGGTGGTCAATTATCCACTGAACGTGGCTGGTCTTCAAAGGTCTTCGAACGATGTTATGCAAAATGTCGTGGCTGAAACCAGAGGCATAGGTAACCACGGCCTCGTCGGCTTCGGCATCTATTAGAATAACCGTCATCCTGTCAAAAGCTACGAGCTTCTTTACCTCTGACGCGAACCGTTCATACACCTCTTCCGTATGAAGGCTGGAGATCATGATGGTGGCAATATCATCAATGACCTGGAGTTCCTTGGCCCTCTCCCTGGCCTCCTGATATAGCCTGGCGTTCTCAATACCCGGAGCTATTTGCGCAACCAGCCTCTCCATGACCCGGCGCTCCCTGGGACCGAATGCGTTGGCTCTCCGGCAGTGAAGGGCCAGGACGCCTATGGCGCGTTCATTGGATGCCAGGGGCACGCGAATTACAGATCGAATACCGGCGTCGAGCAAAACGCGGTCAGGCTCAAATCGAAGTTCCTTGGAAAGGTCCGCTTCGATGAGCGTGGCGCATTCCTCGATCATCTTTTCGGTGGCGGTATTCGATATGGACCATGGGGCCCGTCGCTCCAGGCCGAACTCGTTCGGCATGGTGGCGTATTCCTGGGAAGCAATGCCCGATTCCGAATCCACCAGAATTACGGACATTCGATCAAAGTCCACCAGTCGACCGATCTCGGATGAGAGCCTCTCGTACACCTCTTCGATGCGCAGACTGGACGTCACCAGGCCTGCTATCTCATCGATAACTTCCAGTTCCTTGGTGTACTCCTGTGCCTCATGGTAAAGTCGAGCGTTTTCAATCGCCGGCGCTATCTGTGCCGCCAATCTTTCTGCAACCGCCTGCTCTCGTGGCCCAAAGGCGTTGGGGTGGTAGCTGTCTAAGGCCATTACTCCGATGGCACCATTGCGTGTTACCAGCGGAATTCGAATGATCGCCCGTATGCCCTCGGCCAGCAGCTCTTCGTCCACGGCGAACTTTCGATGCACCTTGAGGTCGTTTTCCACCAGCGTGGTCTGATTCCTCATCACCCGATCCATCCCTGACTTTTGGACGGCCAGGAAGTCCGCTGCAGCCATCTTGTGTGGGCCTATGGATGACACGAAGGCTGGGGTCAAGCTCTCGCCGTCGTCATTCATCTCCATGAAAACAATTCTGTCAAAATCGACGAGCCTTTTGAACTCGGTGGCAAACCTTTCGTAAAGGTCACCAATTTCCAGGCTGGAGGTAATGATGCTGGAGATCTCTTGGATCAAGTCTAGCTCGGCGCCGCGCATCTGGTTTTCGTGTTGAAGGACCTCGCGGTCTTCGAAAGGTCGACCAATGCTTACGACCGACTTGACGTTGCCATCGTCGTCCATAACCGGGAATATGCTGGTCTGGAACTTGCGGATTTCGCCGTCAACGCTGATGTCTGAGATAAAGGATGAGGACTCGATTGCGTCGATCACCCGACGCCACGCCCTTATCTGAAATCGCGACTGCCCTGGGAATAGTTCGAATATGAATCTGCCGATGATATCTTTGGCGTCCTGCTGAAGCAGGTTTTCACCGGAGCGGTTTACCCAGATGCACTTGCCCTGTAAGGTGGATCTACTTATTCAAACAACAATGAGGCCAAATTAAGAGAGTCTTCCGCTACTTGGGGGCGGGTCTCAATGCCGGATGGT
>MUCK01000020.1 GCA_002816705.1 SAR202 cluster bacterium Casp-Chloro-G4 | reverse complement strand
GACTCAGGTTTCATCACCCAAAGTCTACCTTGAGAGGCCTTCTTTTTATACTTTTCCTAGAATCATCCAAATTCGGGATGACTCATGTTGGAACGTTAAATATGTGAACTTATATCTATTTTGCCAGATGAATCGGCATTAGCTTGCGGCTGTTCTTACCAGAGGTTTCGCACACGAATAGCGCCAGCCAACGAGAGCAGCGGCATCGAGCGCTTCAGCAGGACGGCTAGGTCCTGCACTCCACCGCAACGCATTCGGACCTCCTCGGCCACGGATATGGCCAAACGGCCAGCTTGCAGGTAAGTGCTTGCCTGTAGCACCGGCACGAACTAATCCAGGTCAGAGCCTTTGGCGTGTTCAACGGCAATAGGTCGGCTGTTGCGCCGGAAACGCCGCTTGCTTACGCCTCGCTTCTGTGCTGCGTTAAGGATAGCGCCCACCAGCGCAGACTGATCCAGGTCCCGCCCACTTTCCCCATCACCCTTCACCACATCATCCACAACCATCATCCCCTTCGTCTCACCCAAGGCTCCACTCCCTACAACACGACCCCTCACTTCAAGTGTCGGTTGGCCGCTTTGAATTCTCTTGCCGCTTAATGGATTTCGCAACAAGTCGTAAGAATCAGGTTAGCAAGCGGGTCAGAGAGTTGCATAGCGAAGAGCGGGCTCCATTTCTGAAAAGTTCTTATACTTTTTCAATTTTCTTTTCAAGAAACGGAGGCCGTATTATACAAATGCTGTTAATCATATAACGTCTGGCTTAGTCCAGAAGATGTGAGCTATCGTTGAAGCGGTGCACCCGCCAAAGCTCGGTATTATGGTAGGTCGCGTGGTCCTTGTGCCACCACCGTTCCGCGTCGACGCTAAGGTCGAACACAGCGGTGTTTCGCACGCCGAGGCCCCATGTGCGGTCGGTGCCCATGAGCGCAGCCAGCATATGGCCCATGATGCCGCCGTGGGTGAACATCAACACAACGTCGTCGTTAGCGTGGCGGCTTAGAATAGCATCCACAACCCGGCGGCCCCTGGCCCTTCGTTCGGCTGAAGTTTCAGCGCCATCCACAACACCCCAGTCCCTGTTCCGCTCGAACTCCGAGGCCACTTCCGGGTATTTCTTTGAAATGTCCGCCCAGGTCATCCCACTGAAAACCCCGATATCATGCTCCATCAGTTCGTCCCAGGGTGTAATTTCGTGACTCCAGGAGCGCGAGACGATAGCCGCCGTCTGAGCGGCACGGCTCTGCGGGCTGGAGTACACATGGGTCGGTTCGAAGCCCTCACTCAGAAACCGACCGTAAAGCAGTTCCGCCTGCTGGCGGCCGCCTTCGGAAAGCTCGTATTCGGCCCGCCCTTGCATTAGGCCTCCGGCGTTTCCAAGGGACTCCGCATGACGCACAAAAATAAGTCTCATAACAGAAGCAAATTAACGCAGAACCCGAAATCAGTCAATCAGGATTCCCGACAGTTCAGTCAGGTCTTTTACAGTAGCGTCGGGGCGTTCATCGTCGGTGCGCGGCTTCTGGAGCCTACCTACGCCTTGAAGTATACGCACCGTCTGCATTCCCAGCGCCTTGGCAGGCTTTATGTCGTTGTCGATGCGATCGCCTATCATCACCGCGCCGTGCGGCTCACAACCGGCCTGCTCCAGGGCGATGCGAAAGATTTCGGGGTCTGGCTTGGCTATCCCTAGCTCTGTGGAGGAAAGGCATACGGAAAAGAAGGAATGCAGACCGTAATTTCTCAGCCGCTCCTCCGTGCCCTCAGGCTGGTTGGCGATTACGCCCAGCTGATATCGGCCGGCAAGAGAGATCAGAAGAGGCTCAGCGTCCGGATAAGGCTTCTCCAGCTCCTTGGGATAGCGCCCAGCCTTTCGCACAAATTCCTGGTGTTCGGGACTGGGGATTAGCTCGTTCAGCACACTGACGAAGGGACTGGAATCAAAGCGTTCACTGGCTTCTTCCAGACCCTTTACGAGGCCGGGGACGGTCGCCTTCACATCCAGTTCCTCTAAGGAATCGCACACCTGTTGCAGCCGTCCAAATGCCGCGCCATCTTCATTGATGAGTGTGTAGCCCAGGTCGAAAAAGACCCAGCGAATATTTTCAATAATTAATGGCATGGTATTTTGCAAAGCGTGAGCAATGATGTAGGGCCATAATCGACGCGCACGTATTAGCTCTTGTTATTGGCAGGAGTGATATTGCCGTCAGCGTCGGCCTCAAGGATCGTGAAGAAGTCGTAACCCCGACGTATGATCTCTTCGCTGCCACCCTGATGCCTGTCCAGTATCGACAGGACCTTGATTACCTTACAGCCCGCCGCCTCCATTGCGTCAATGGCGAGGAACAGGCTGGCTCCGGTGCTACAGGTATCATCCACGACGGCTACCCTGGCTCCGTCGACCAGCGGGCCCTCAATGCCACGCTTGCCGCCGTGTGCCTTGGCCTCCTTGCGGACGATCAGCCCCGGAATGGGGTGGCCCTGCTGGTAGCTCAGTAGCGCCACTGAGGATACGATAGGGTCTGCGCCAAGAGTAGGGCCAGCAAGGGCCTCTGCGCCGCATTCAGTAAGCACGGGCATAAACGCCTCGCTTATGAGGTTCGCCCCCTCGGGGTCCAGCGTTATCATGCGGCCGTCGAAGTAGTAAGAGCTGGTGCCGCCTGCGGAGAGTTTAAACTCCCCGAACATTAGCGCACCCGTCTTTTTAGCCAGTGCCAGAATCGCCTCTGCGGAATCGTTGCCCACCTAGATTCACCCCCTGCCAACTTGATCCTGTGCGACATGATCTGAAGTTACACCACTGGCCGTTAGCGATACAACCCGTGCTCTAAGATATAGCCCTCCACCGACTCCGGCACCAGGTACCTTATGGACCGGCCCTCGTGGATACGCTTACGTATCTCGGTTCCGCTGACCTCTATGAGAGGCCCTTCCAGCAGGCTTAGCCTATCCCTGGCGTTGCCAAGTGTTTTGCTCAGCTCGCCAAGATCAACCGACCGATGGCTTGGTCGCGTCACGCCGACTACATTGGCCAACTCAAGGATGCGTTGGGGTTGGTACCAACGCTCCAACTCGCTCAAGGCATCAGCCCCGAGTACCACGAAAAGCTGAGAGCTATCGCCTAGCTTCTCATGCAGCAGTTCCAAAGTATCGACGGTGTAGGAGGGGCCTGGTCTGGCCATCTCCAAGTCTGAGGAATAGAAGGCCGGGTTTGAGGCAATTGCCAGGTCCACCATGGCCAGCCTGTGTTCGGCATCTGTTACGGGCATTTCAGACTTGAACCAGGGCTTACCTGCAGGCACGAAGAGCACCTCATCGAGACCTAGCTGCTCCCGGGTCTCCTCAGCCACCACCAGATGACCCATGTGAACGGGATCGAACGTGCCCCCGAATATCCCTAGCTTCAAGGTATCACTGCGATGGCGTAACGCCGTGAATGCAGTTCACAAGCCACGTTAGAGAGCATGTGCGGCATGTCCAATAACTACTCCCACTCCCACTCCATAACGCCGAATCGTACGGCATCGCCCGACATTACCCCGGCCTCTTCCAGAGCCCTGACTATCCCCGTGCGCTGCAAATGGCCCAGGAACTGAATTCTGGCGTTCCAGTCCTGCTCATCCAACATAGCCGCGATACGGGCTACTCTGGGCGCCTCAACTACGAAGACATTACCCTGCTTGTTGATCTTAATGGGCTCCCGCCTTGGTCGTGGTCTCAGTACGGGTATGTTGTTTATATCGATCTCGATTTTTGTAGTAGCGTCCCGAAGCTTGGTTTCCTGCAGGACCTCGTAGACCTTATTCAGGAGGTCATCTACGCCCTCATGCGTGGCGGCAGATATGACGAAAAGCGGCTCGCTATAGTCTTTGAACTGTTCCCTAATCTCTGCCTGTAGCTCACGCACCTCGGTAATATCCAACTTGTTTATGGCGATGACCTGAGGCTTGCTGGCAAGATCTTCGTTGAACTGGACCAGTTCCTGATTAATCTTACGGAAATCGTCCAGTGGGTCCAGCGCCGAGCCGTCCACCATATGAACCAGCACACGGGTCCTCTCGATGTGCCTCAAGAAGTCGTGACCCAGGCCAATCCCCTCGGAGGCGCCTTCGATAAGACCGGGGATGTCTACCATGACGAAGGTGTCGCGAAACCTCTCAATAACGCCAAGCACGGGCTCCAGCGTTGTGAACGGGTAGTTGGCTATCTTGGGCCTCGCAGCGCTCACAGAGGCCAGCAGGCTGGACTTCCCGGCATTGGGCAGTCCTATGATGCCTACGTCTGCCAGAAGCTTAAGCTCTAGTCGGACGCGAAGCTCCTCGCCTAACTCGCCCTCCTCAGCCAACAGAGGGTACTGGTTTGTCGAAGTGGCGAATCGGGCGTTGCCTCGACCACCACGGCCACCCTTGGCTATGATGATGGCCTGCCCCGGCTCAGAGAGGTCAGCTAACTGGTTGTTCGTGTCAGCCTCCCACACCTGAGTGCCCACTGGCACAGGTATCTGAATATCCTCGCCGTTCTTGCCGTGCTTGTTTGCTCCCTCGCCCCTACCGCCGGGGGAACCCTCGAACCTCCGATGGTATCGGAACTCCAAAAGTGTAGTCACGTTCGGTTCGGCCACGAGGATGATGTCTCCTCCGCGACCTCCATCTCCGCCGTTAGGCCCACCACGCGGAACAAATTTCTCGTGACGGCCGCTAACGATTCCGTTACCACCGTGGCCGGATATCATGTGGATAAATACTTGATCAATCATTTTATATTCTAATAATACATAGTAATAATGCCGTGGATACCGGGGATTCGGCCTTATTGCTACTCCTTAGCGATTTGGGTCCAGAGCCTTGTGTTGCCAATGGTCTCCCTTTTAGGGTAGTGCCGTACTTTACATATGTATTGTAAGTTTAGCATGTGTGAGGGGTGGACAGTGCAGGGACACCTGAGGATAAGTAGCCGGACCTGCCTCAGCGCGATATCTCACCCAAAAGTAGTTCAATAACTATCCACCATGCAGCAATGTTATCCACTAAAATCGGCGGGTTATCCACTTCTGTTCCCCGGGCCTGTTTATTCTTTGTTTAACGAAAGTCTAGTAAAAGTGTTCTGATTTTTGGAAAGGTCAGCCCTCGTCGGAGTCGAGCTGAGCCTCCAACGCATCTGCCTCTTCGTACCGCCCGAGCGCGCGGTAGGTGTTGGCCAGGTTGTTTCGACTGCCGAGGGTACTGGGGTGCTCCGACCCAAGAACGCGCTCCCTGATCTCAAGGGTCTCCTGGTCCAACTTCAGCGCTTCGTCGTACCTGTCCAACTGCTGGTAGTCGACTGCCAAGTTGCTTCGACTTGTGAGTGTATCGGGATGCTCCGGCCCAAGAACGCGCTCCCTGATCTCAAGGGTCTCCTGGTCCAACTCCAGCGCCTCGTCGTTCCGCCCGAGCGCGCGGTAGGTGATGGCCAGGCCGTTTCGACTGGCGAGAGTGTCGGGATGCTCCGGCCCTAGAACCTGCTCCATAATTTCTAGGGTTCCCTGGTCCAACTCCAGCGCCTCGTCGTTCCGCCCAAGCGCGCGGTAGTCGTTGGCCAGGTTGCTTCGGATGCCGAGAGTGTCGGGATGCTCCGGCCCAAGAACGCGCTCCCTGATCTCAAGGGTCTCCTGGTCCAGTTCCAGCGCCTCCTCGTATCGCCCAAGCGCACCGTAGGTGTTGGCCAGGCCGTTTCGACTTGAGAGGGTACTGGGGTGCTCCGACCCGAGAACGCGCTCCCTGATCTCAAGGGTCTCCTGGTCCAACTTCAGCGCGTCGTCGTATCGCCCAAGCGCACCGTAGGTGTTGGCCAGGTTGTTGCTGAGCCAGAGCAGGTCGTTCTGGTCTTCCTCCAGCGAAGATTTTCCGGCTGCCCGGATATGCGTGTGGTGTGTGACCTCCCTCCGTAGCGCGCCATGATCGGTTTTAACAATGGCGATGAGCCTTCGATTACACCTGGCCACGGCCAGAGTCACCGCACCCTCCTCATTAGTGGCGGCTATGGCGGCAGCGGTCAAGGCGTGTAGCCTAAAGCCTTCATCGGGTACTGAAAGGACGGAGCGTTCCATACATAGCCTAACCAACTCGGTGAGGCCATCACCGTCGCGGCCCGTCAATGCAGCCAGCAACTCGCGGCTCACAGGCGCGTCCGCTATGTATCCCAGAGGGGGAATGTCCGCTCTTGCGTCGTCGGGCAGCGCATTCAGGGTGCCGGCGATGGTGGCGAACACGCCTTCCTCTCGTGCAATAGCGGCATGGCCGAGCGCCGTCTGGAAGGCCCTCAACTGTATGGGGTTTGGCACGGTTCGGAGCTCTTTCAGCAAACTTTCAGGAGTATGCTCCCACTTCAGCCGCGGGGCCAGCATTTCCAGAGCCATGGGAAGGTAGCCGACGGTTTCCGCTATTTTGGGCAAACACGCGTCGGCCTTGTCGGTGCTACTGCGAGAGCACAGCAACTCAACGGCGGCGTTGTTGTCGAGGACGGCTAGGGGCAGGAACTTCGCAAATGTCGGCAGGTGTCCGGCGTTACCATCGCGAGTAGTAAACAGTAGGGGAACTGATCCGGCCAACGGCGCCAACTCTCCGACCATTCTTAATGTAGTAATGTTGTCTACGATCCACAGGGTGTCGCTCGGAAGGGCGGTCAGCTTCTCGGTTACGTCCCTTGCGACGTCACCAGGAGGCCGGTCCCCGATCTCCACACGCAGATCAGGGGCCAGGGCGACCAACGTCTGCTCTGCCGTATCGCCCGCAGCCGTCCAGAAGCCGTTACGCTTGGGGTCGTGGCTGTACTCCGCCGCCAACTGCGACTTGCCGAAGCCCGCTCCGCCAGACAGCACGACGATCTTGTTGTTTTCTGTAAAGGCCTTGGATATATCGTCGAGTACTGACGCACGGCCAAAGAAATTGTCGCCCAGGCTCAAGGGCCTTCCTCGCCAGTAGGAGGGCTGTGTATCGCTTGTGGAGACCGCCGGGGTTTGTTGGTAAATGTTAACGACGTCCGCATTGGCGGTGACCACGCCGCCCTCCACGGCACTGCTCTGGATGTTTGGCCCGCCGACGTTGGCCTGCCTGCCACCTTCCGCAGTAACGTTTACGTTGCGCTGGTGACCTGAGACGATGTCGCCTTGTATTGTACCGACCCGGATATTGTCCCTGGTTACGCTAACCTGCCCACCATTATTGTCCACCATGGCAGCAGGAGTTTTATCATTCGTGTTGCGTTTAACGAAGGGCCATATCGCTCCGGCGAGGACGAGGGCGACCCCAACGAAGATCATTGCGGGCGCAACCCATGGTAGGAAAGGAGGATTTTCGGCCAGCAGTATAGGCAGCCCTCCGCTGGCCAAGGCTATTCCAATAGGGATTAAGGCCGCAGTCTTGCTCATCACCAACCTCGGTGCTTGTCTGCGTGGCGTATTCGTGACGCCCGCGCCAATGGCATACAGAATACCATAAGAGAGGTTGTCGATTAAGCTGAATGGCCCGCGAAGGCTGTCAGTCTGCGCTTAACCTTGCCCTGATGGCATCGCCCACCTGAGTGGTGGAGAGGCTGCCGCCAATGTCGGGGGTGGTCTGGCCCTGGCTTATGGCGTGACGCACTGCGCTCTCGATGGCTCCAGCGGCCTCGCGGTGGGCCAGGTGCTCCAGCAGCATCTTGCTCGCCATGATGGCCGCCATGGGATTGGCTACGCCCTTGCCCAGAATGTCCGGCCCGGTGCCGTGAACTGGCTCGAAGTAGCAGAAGTTCTTCTCAGGGTTGTAGCAGCCTGTTGGGGCCAGCCCCCGACTTCCCTGCACCGCCCCGCCAATGTCGCTGAGAACGTCACCAATTCGGTTCTCGCCGACCACGACCTGCAGCTCCTCGGGCGATACCACCATCATGTATGCCAACGTGTCCACGTGGGTGTGTATCCCCTCGATGTTCGGGTACCTTGCCGACACCTCTGCGAATACGCGGTTCCACAGGCCGTCTGGCAGACCCTTCTCCGCCATGTGAACCCGCGTGCTGCCCTCCTGCTGGGCGTAGTTGAAGGCGAACTCCAGCACTCGCTTGACTCCCTTGTACGTGTTGTACTCGGGGCGAATCTCAACCTCGTCCTCGGTGCCGACCCTGTAGTTGCCGGCGGTCCCGAACTCGTATCCCTCGGTGTTCTCCCGGATTACCGTGAAATTAATGTCTTCAGCCGTCTTGTTTTTGAGAGGCGTCAGGTCCGGCGCTATGAGGCGACAGGGGCGGACGTTGGCAAAGAGGTCCAAACGCCGTCTCAGCCCCACGAGAACGGGCATGGCGCTGACGTCTTCCGGCGTGCGGTGGTCGATGCCCCCCGCGCCAAAAAGCGCCGCGTCAAACCTGTTGGGCAGGTCGTCTATGAAACCGTCCAGGTCCTCCGGGAAGGCCTCTCCGGTGCGCAGGTATCGCTCCGAGCCAAGGTCGAAGGTCTCGTACTCCAGCCCAAGCTCGTACTTCTCGTTGACGACGTCCAGGACCTTCACGGCCTCGGGGACCACTTCGTTGGCGATGCCGTCGCCGGGTATTACTGCAATTTTAGCCATTGGCGCAGCTCCTATGAATTTTTTGGTTCTCTTTGGACTAAAGATGGCGCGTCAATATCATGCGCGCTACTGTTTCCTTGGAGTTTACCCTATCGAGGAGGATTCATGCGGGGTAGGCGTTGGGGTCCGTTTGTAGCGAAGGGCCTGGGCCGTGACACGGGGGTGGCCCGTCACGCTGGTGGGCCTTTAGCCAGCCAGCGACTCGCGGATTTTGAGAATATCGAGGCGGAGCTTGTCGTTCACGTTCTGCTGGTTCTCGATGGTGCGGCAGCCGTGCAGCACGGTGGTGTGATCCTTACCGCCTAGAATGCGCCCGATAGCCGTGGCGCCCAGATGGACCTCTTCTCGTAGGAGGTACATCGCCACCTGTCTTGCCTGCGCCGTCTTTCGGTCCCTCTTTCTACCTTTGAGGGTCTCCAGGTCCATCTGGTAGTAGGTCGAGACGCCGGTAAGAACGGCCTGCTCTGAAACCTGATGGGCCTCTTCCTGGTACTGGGTATCGGCGGCCACCTGCATAACGAGTTCGGCGTCGATTGCCCGCCGAGTCAGGTCTGCATAAGCCACCAGGCGGTTAAGGCTGCCCTCTAGCTCCCGGATATTTCGGTGAGGTCGTCCGCCCAGCATTTCGAGAACGAAGGGGTCGACGTTCAGTTTCATCTGCTCCGCTTTAGCCCGCAGGATGGCAAGGCGCGTCTCCAGGTCCGGGGGCTGTATGTCTACGACCAGCCCTCCTGCCAGGCGGGAGCTTATACGCCGCTCCAGCGTCTTCAGCGCCGACGCCGGCCTGTCGCTGGTGATGACGATCTGCCGATTGCTCATGTGCAGCGCGTTGAAGGTATGGAAGAAGCCCTCCTGCGTCTGCTCCTTGCCGATCAGGAACTGGATGTCGTCCAGCAGGAGCACGTCGGCATTGCGATAGCGCAGCCGGAAGTCCTCCGTCTTGCCCTCGCGGATCGCCTTGATGTAGTCGTTGGTAAACTCTTCTGTTGTGGCGTATATAAGCGAAAGCCCCTTAGATCGCACCCGCTCCCCTATTGCGTGGAGTAGATGCGTCTTCCCCAGGCCAACGTCGGAGTACATAACTAGCGGGTTGTAAGTGGTGCCAGGTTTTTCGGCCACTGCCAAGGCGGCGGCATGTGCCAACTCGTTGGACTTGCCCACGATGAACGTATCGAATGTGTACTTCGGATTCAGGCGGGACAATGGCGGCGCTGCGGCTTGCTGAGTGGAGGCAGCCCTCGTTTGTCCGGAATCAGTCGGGATAGTGTTTTCACCCGCGTCTGTGTCCCCATCCAAAATTACTTGGAAACGAACATCAGCAGAACCTTTGGTGACCCGCTCTACGGTTTGGGATATGAGCGTGTACATTCGCTGTTCCAACATCTCGGCGACGAAGGCGTTAGGTGTGCCCACAACGAGCTCTCCGTCCAGTTGAGAGATACCTACGGTCCCTTTAAGCCACGTCTCGTAGCTGGGACGAGTTACTTGCAACTGAAGTTCACCTAAGACTGCGCTCCATATCTGGCGAGCGCCTGGAGTAATGGCGGTCATACACTGGGCCTCTCGTGAGATTGCCGGCTTGCTGAATTTCCCAGAGGGGGAGAGGTGTTTTCCCGTCCGTTAAGGGAAATTCACAAGGCCGACTTACTTGAAGGGCCTTCATATTAGCATTGGATCACTGTGCCGTTTCAAGGTAGCATTTAAACCAGAAAAGGTTCATTTTTTAGCTTGACAAATTCCCATTACGGAAGCGACGAGCCTACGACGCCGGGCGCGAGCTCCAATCCCCGTGGCAGCACGTTTTCGCCGATTCGGACCCTTTCCCGCCGTTAGTGTTGATTAGCCTTGGAAGGCTTTGCACCGCCCCGGAGGAATCTACAACCGGGCTGTTTCTTCAGGAAGTAGGCAAAGTCGTCCATTCCGGCTGTACGGCGCGAAGAAAATATATTTTCCGCAGCGTTGTGGCTAACTCGCTCAGCCAATCCAGGTTCGTCGTCCGTCACCGGGCACAACGACGAACGAAGACGCACGAGCGAAGTCCCCAACATACATAAAAACCAAAAACGTCGACCTGCATGATAGCTGTGGTCTAAACTGCATATCAACTTGATGAGTGAGGACAAAACTTTGGCTGATATCCCACTTGGCGCTAGCGGAAGGTCCGCATTAGATGTCGCGAAAGACGCTGCTCTCCAGGCCGGGAAGCTGATGGCCGACCGCTTCTACGAGACCAAGGAGATTTCCTACAAAGGCCCGGGCGACGTAGTGACCGACGTCGACAAGGCTGCAGAAGAATTGCTTCGCGGCATTCTTGCCAAGGAGTTTCCGGACATGGGTTTCCTTGGTGAGGAGTCGGCGGGAGACCGCGCCGATCAGGGCTACGTGTGGATTGTGGACCCTGTTGACGGCACCCGTAATTACGCCGCCGGCATTCCTTTCGTATCTCTGGTTATTGGCCTGGCGCTGGACGGCGAAGTGCTGGTGGGCGTTAACTACGACCCTCTCGTGAAGGAAATGTTCTACGCCGAGAGGGGTCAAGGCGCGTACCTCAACGACAGCCGCATCTACGTCACAGAAAACACGAACCTCAGCGAAGGTGTTCTTGGCATGGACCTGAGCTATGGCCACGAAGGCACCATGCAAGGTTTGGACATAGTGCGGTCCTTCTGGCCCGCGCTTTGGAGCCTGCGCATCATGGGGTCGTCCGCTTTGGGACTTTCTTACGCGGCTGCAGGGCGCTATGACCTCTTCTTCCACGGTGGATTATCGCCCTGGGATCAGGTGGCGGGCATGCTGCTAGTGGAGGAGGCAGGAGGAGTCGTCACGGACCGCCATGGGAAACGCGCCACGTTGTATAGTGATGGTATTATCGCGTCCAACAAGACCTTGCACTCGGATTTCCTGCACCGTACCGACGGTATGGAGTGGCGTAAACCAACCAGGGCGACGGTATAGCGACAGGCCTTTCCTGTCAGAGATAATGTTCATATAATGACAGCGGTACCCAACGCTTCAGATTCCTCATTTACTTCGTAATGACATATAGAGAACGCTATCGGTACACGAAGCGTTGTGAAACAGGTGAGAACGAAACATGAACGGCATTCATGACATGGGTGGCATGCATGGTTTCGGGCCTATCGAGATCGAGGAGGATGAGCCCGTCTTCCACCAGCCGTGGGAGGGCCGGGTATACGGCATCGTCACCACGATTCGCGACGCCCACGATGTATATGGGCCGTACGGTTTGCGCTCCTACATCGAAAGCATACCGCCGGACCGGTATCTGGTGGCCAGCTATTACGAAAAGTGGATGCTGGCTCTGGAAAACGCCCTTTTGGCCAAGGGCTTGCTGTCGAAAGAGGAGTTGGAGGCCAAAACCTCAGAATATCTGGACAATCCCGGCGCTGCGGTGCCTCGCCGCGAAGACCCGGAAGCGACCCAGCGTGTTGTCGAAAACATCCGACTACGCCTTCCGCTGGCCAAAGACCCTGATGCGGACATCCGCCCTGCCTTTCAGGTTGGCGATGCCGTTAAGGCTCGCAACATCAATCTTCGAGGACACTCGCGACTTCCCCGTTACGTTCGAGGCAAAGTAGGAACCATAGAAAAGCTGTACAAGATACAGGACTTTCAGGACCATGTGCCGGAGTCGGAACAGGGTCCGCAGCCCGTATACAGCGTGCGATTCAAAGCTGAGGAGCTTTGGGGCGCCGCCGCCGAGGGTAACCAGAGCCTTTACATCGACATGTGGGAGAGTTACCTGGAGTCGGCTTAGACCAAGCAGGTAGGAGACACAGGAGTAATACATGAGCGGTCAGCACCATCCCGAGCCAGAGTCCTACGCCGCCATACGCGCCAGGGCCATCGAGTCACTGTTGGTGGAGAAGGGCCTCATAGCTAGCGACGCAGTGGACGCCCGTGTGCAGGCCTACGAGCAAGATATCGGCCCGCTAAACGGCGCCAGGGTTGTGGCTCACGCCTGGGTGGATCCTGAATACCGGACCCGTCTATTGGAAAACGGCACCGAGGCCATAGCCGAGTTTGGTTACACAGGTGCACAGGGCGCCGAGATAGTGGTACTGGGAAACACGCCTGACATCCAGAACGTTGTGGTGTGTACCCTATGCTCCTGCTACCCCTGGCCGGTTCTGGGATTGCCTCCAACCTGGTACAAGTCCCACGCCTACCGCGCCCGTGTTGTTATAGAGCCCCGCGCGGTGCTCAAGGAGTTTGGCCTGGAGCTGGACGATGTCGTAGAGGTCCGGGTTTGGGATAGCAACTCGGACATCCGCTACATGGTGCTGCCTGAGCGGCCCAGCGGCACCGAAGGCATGACTGAGGACCAGCTAATGGCCCTGGTGTCCCGGGACAGCATGATCGGTGTTGCCAAGGCCAAGAGCCCTGCACAGGTAGGCTAGAGGCCTCCTCGACTTGCTTGAGCCTGATTTTGGGCGCAGGTTTAGCCGTTGGGCGATTGGTAGTAGAATATTAAGAACGGCAATGCATAGATTGCGCAGGAATTGGCGAATACCTAACCCGTAAAGTTGGCCTTGGCCGAGTTCAGTTGCAATTATTGGAGGATTTAAAATTATGCCCTCGTTTGATGTGGTTTCCAAGACGGACCTGATGGAGGTCGATAATGCTATTAACGGAGTGCAACGGGAGATCACCCAGCGCTTTGATCTGGCGGGAACGAAATGTGAGGTCAGCCGGGCGGACGACGCCCTCACCATCTTGGCGGACGATTCGATGAAATTGCGCCAGGTGGAAGACCTGTTACGGAAGTATCTTACCCAACGAAAGGTTGACCAGGGCGCATTTGAATTCCAAGAGCCACAGGACGCCACAGGGAGTAGCCTCCGTGAGGTCGTCAACATTAAGCAGGGAATCGATGGCGACTTGGGACGAAAGATAAGCAAGGCAGTTAGAGGGAACAAGCTCAAGGTTCAGGTAGCCATTCAGGGCACGGAGCTCCGGGTGACGGGCAAAACCCGCGACGATCTTCAGGCTACAATACAGTTCATTAAGGACATGGAATTGGAGCAGCCGCTACAGTACGTGAATTTCAGAAGCTAGGCTGGCGCATTGTATCTGGGAGCCTGTGCAATACTCAGTGCCAACGCCGCATAACCGGCATTTCACAGCCTTCACAACGGATCGTGCCCTTGGCCGTATGGACAAAATAAAGGAATCTCCTGTGACCGAGTCCACAGATATTCGCATCGCCAATATGGATGAAAGCATCGCGTTGCCCCGCTCCAATGGAGAACTGGTCTTCGAAGCCCCATGGGAGGGCCGTGCGTTTGGCATCGCCGTGGCGCTCAACGAAGATGGCCAGTACGACTGGAGCGAGTTTCAGGCCCGCCTCGCAGAGGAGATCGCCGAAGCTGAGCGGACCGACGCGCCGTCCACCTATTACGAACGTTGGTTGGCCTCTCTGGAGCGTCTGGTGCTGGACAAAGGCATGATCACCCCAGAAGAGATCGAGACGCGCATGGCCGAGTACGCTTCCGGGCAGCGCAACGACGACTGGCACCAGCACTAATTTCGTCCAAACCCCCAGGGGCAAGATGGGCGGTAAAGGCTACGAATGGCTTGCCCATGCCCTGTTATAACCCCGAGCCTAGGGCCGGCCGCCCAGCGTGAACTCGTCCTGCATCTCCGTGTCGCCTCTGTAATACACCACCGCCACTGTTTCTCCCGGCTGATGGGTTATGAGAAACTTGGAAAGCTCTCCCGTGTTCAATATGGGTGTGGCCCCCAACTGGACGATAATGTCCTCAACACGCAGTCCGATATCAGCAGCTGCGGTGCCTGCGATAACCCGGCCCACCAAGATGCCTTTCGTGACCGGCAGGTCGAATCGGCTGGCAAGACCAGGCGTGACGTTAACCGGCGAAATGCCTATAAATCCCCGCACCACATAGCCCCGCTCCATCAGCTGACTCACAACGATTTTGGCATCGTCGATGTTGATGGCGAAGCCGATACCCCGACCTGACTGGATGATCGCCGTATTGATGCCGATGACCTCAGCGCGGTCGTTTACCAGGGCGCCGCCGCTGTTGCCGGGGTTGATCTCGGCGTCGGTCTGAATGAGGTCGACGATGGTCGTCGAGGAATCCGTGTCGATGGACCTCCCCAGGGCGCTAACTACGCCCTTGCTCACCGTAGGACCGCCCGGTAGTCCCAGCGCGTGCCCTATGGCGATGACATCCTCGCCTACTTGCATGTCCGCTGAAACGCCCAGTTTGGCAGGTCGAAGCTCCAGCCCGTCTGCCTCCACACGAATGACTGCCAGGTCCGTCTGGAAGTCGTTGCCGACAACCTTTGCCTCCCGACTTTCGCCATTTTCGAAGATGACAGTTATACGCCGGGCTCCGTCCACAACGTGATTATTGGTCATGATGTGACCGTCGGCGTTCAAAACAATCCCGGTGCCCACGCCTTGGCTGGGAGAAGCCTGGTTAAACATGTTCATGGAAAGTGTTTCCGTGACGACCTGCACCACAGACGGCGTCAGAATCTTGACGACATCGGGAGTGGTGAACTTCTCAGCCTGTTGCGACAGGGATTCCGGCTCGGAAGTTGGCGGGTTGTCGGCCCCGTCCACGAAGGGTGTTGGCGAAGGCTCTTCTACCGTGGGCAGGGGTGGCACGACTGAAGGCGCAGTGGCGGTGGTGACTGCCTGTGTGGCTTCGGCCGTTGCTGCGACAGAAGACGCTGCGGGCGCGATCCCAACCGGCTCCTGCACTGGTTGGCCGAAATTACATGCTACTGCTATCAATGATATGACCAGCACTGCCGAGGCTGCCCTATGAATGCGCCGGCGACGAATTTCTAGAAAGTTCATCCACACGAGGGCCCCCTCCTCCTTTTTGGATTATATGTAGAAGTGCACCGAAGATGGAAACCTATCGGCCTCTAACATAGAAAACGCATCCCTAAAGCAACGGTTAGGGACGCGTTGGGCTTTGTGAGTCAGTCGACCAGGAATTGGCGTAGCTCTTGCAGCAAGAATTCGGGATTATCCGCAGGTATGGGATGGCCGGAGTCCGGCACCTCAAGGAACTGCATGGAGGGCTGTATCTCCTGCATACGAGCGACGATCTCCGGGGACAGGAAATCGCTGTGGCCCCCCTTCAATTCCAGAATGGGGCATCGAATCTTTGCCCACTGTTCCCACAGGTGCGGCACTTCGCGGGCGCCAAACCCGCCGTTTATCCAGAACATGTCCGGGTCGTGCCTGGGGACATACTTATCGGCGTAGTTGAGCCTCAGCCCGTGTTGGGCCTGGTTGCGGATGTAGTCCAGAGATGCTCTGGGGTTGAGTCGAGAGGAGTACTCGACAAACTCATCGTGGTTCCGCCAGCCCAGAGGACGTCGGCCCATTCCATCAACCTGCTTTTTAGCAGAGGTCGCGCTCATTTCCGGCCCGTAGTCCAGGCACACGAAATGCTTGAGCTGGTCGGAGTGGTCACCGGCGTAGGAGATTCCGTTTCGGGCGCCCAGGGACGCGCCAACGAGATCGAACGGCACGATACCCACTGCCTGCGCGAATTCCGCAAAGTCGGCTGCGAAGGCCGTGACAGCGTAACCCTCCCTTGAGTGGTCGGATTCGCCGTGGCCCCGCTGGTCCAGTGCAATGACGTGAAATTCGTCTCGTAGCTCTCGGGCAACGAAATCCCAGTTGTGGGCAGTTCCATTTTGGCCGTGAGCTAGCAAAAGATTGCGCGGCGAGTTCCCGCCCCAGTCCAGGTAGTGGATGTTGATTCCGTTGACTTCGACAAAATGATCGCTTGGCTGGGCTGCCGTGGGCATCTTCACACCTCCGAATGCATCTCTCCGGAATGTTACCAGCTTGGGCCGTCCCCCGGCAGATTCAGGTCCGCGAGGGCGCAAAAAAGCCAGGAACCCTGAAAATTCAAAGCCCCTGGCCAATAATTACCAGTAATTTACGCGGCTAGATGGGTTTTGAAAACCCTTGTAAATTATCGAGTGCGGCGACGGCGCATCCGACGTAAGCTACGCTGCTTATCCAGTCGCAATTGCTCTCCCTTGGAGCGGAAGAAGCGCCTGTTCCTAAGTTCGCGCAAAATGCCAGACCGCTGCATGGTGGTCTGGAACCTCTTGAGAAGTACCTCTGGGTCTTCGCCCTCGCGAAGGGTTACGTATGCCAAACCAAAGTCTCCTTGGAATTGTTTTGATTTTATTTAGATCAATAATACGGGACGACCAACATCCCAGTAAAGCAAAAGTATATCACAGGGTTAGGAGGCCAACAACTGCTAACGACGCACGAAAAACCCTAAACCCAGGGCCATGGCACGTCATGGTATGGATCCAACACCGGCAGCTTGGGCTCCTTGATCAGGGCATCGACCCTTTGCATCAGAGCCTGAATCTCCTGTTTTGCCACCATCGTCGATAACTGGGCGGTTAGACTATCCGTAGGTAAACGCAGCCTTTGCATGAGGATTTTCAGGTCCTCCACAAGCGGTTCAGGGATGGCCTTGCCCCAATACTCCAGCATGACGGTGCGTAGCTTGAATATGGGATGGAACGTCAATCCGTGATCGATGCTCCAAATCCGCCCGTCCTCGCCTAGCAGGCAATGGCCCGCTTTACGATCGCCGTTGTTAACCACCACGTCGAACAGCGCAAACTTCAAAAACTCCTCGGCCCTTTCCTCAAACAGGTCGAAGTATGTGATGTCTGGGTCGCATTCGACGTAGTGCTGCATGGAGCCGATGCCGTAAGGACCCTCCCTCACCAGTGTGTAAGGTATGTTGGGCCAGCCTAAGGCTCGGCTGAGGATGAATGTAGCGTGCTCCCGCTGGTATAGTGTGCCGTGGGGATAGTCGTACAGAGGGCGTTCGCCGTCTCGAGGCTTGTAGATAGCTTGCAAGTACTTTCCCTCGCCCGCTTGCAGGCGGACCAGGAAAGTGTAATTGGATCCCCACGCCATCCTGAAACCGCCAATTACCTCGCCGGACGCCAATAGCGGTATTGCTTCCTCTTCAGGCAGCGTGATGGGAAGGTCGTCGGTATCGTGGGTAGGCTGTCTAGGATTTCGTCTTCGGGAAGGCAAGGCACCCTCTCGGATAAATTTCCGTACCTGGAGAGGCGTTGGGAGCGGTCAGAGTTTTCATCTGAGTCCTTGTCGTTGAGCGCCCTGCTACTCGAGGCTGGTTATCTTGGCGTGGCCGTTTACCCTGGGGCACTCATGGCCATCGGGATCTATCGGGCTGCTACACAGAGGGCAAATCGGGCGTCCCGCAGCGCAGGCCTTAAGTGCTTCCTCGGCAAAGCTCTCCATCTGGCGTCGGTTGATCCACAGCCGTACGGTGGCCTCTCCCTCGTCTTCGTCCTCCAGGTCGTGGGCGTCGATGAGAAAGTAGCCGTTACTGCCATCGTGGCCCAAGATCAGTTTCCCCACCTTGAAGTCCAGTCGCGTAAGACCAGGCGCCTCTCTGTCCGATGGCGTGCCTTCAGGGTTTCTGGATTCTCCGCCTAGAGTCGTGAGCAACTGTTGAATGCCTACTGCAAGCTGCATCAGCTGTTCTTTTTCCAGCCATAAGCTAGCTGTGCTGCTCTCGCTATCGGCTAATATGCGGAAAGTACGTTTGCCAGGCTGCCCCAGCGCCTCCGGTTGCAGTCTGAATATTCTAGTGAATTCAATCTTTGCGTCAGCCATATTGCATCCCATATTAGTGGGTAACGGCTATCGCTGCAAGCCTTGTTGTCGGTAAGGAAGCCCCATGCTCGCGTTAACATTCGCAGCCATTCGCATACTCGAAACCGGACTACGGTCTGATAATGGCCTGAGCTGACCGCCGCTAGCGCCGCGAGTTGGCCGTCGATGAGGTGCGCACACGGTTAGCTTTTGCTAGAATTGGGGCGCTTTAGGCGGCGGCAATCTGATCCGGGGAATGAAAAAAGCCGCTCGGCATAAGTTGATTAGAAATAAGTCATGTAAAGGCAAAATAGTTTTCATTGTTAAGACAACAATTCGCTAGTCAATGATTGCCTACGCAATTTTGGTGGCTGTCTGACACTTGGCATCGCAGTAATTAAGGAGAAGGCCCTTGCTAGAACGATTCAAGGTTCCAAAAAAAGATGAGGTCAGGGTTTCTCACGAGTCCCTTCACGAGGTGATAAAGGCCGTCTTCTTGAAGATGGGGACCTCGGAAAGCGACGCTGTCGAGGCTGCTGACGTCCTGACGATGACTGACCTTCGTGGTGTGGAGACTCACGGCGTTTCCAACATGCTGCGGGCTTACGTGGACCAGTATACAAGCGGCCAGGTCAACCCTAAACCCGACTGGAAGATCGAGCGGGAGACTCCAGGCACTGCTGTCATCAACGCCGACAGGGGGTTGGGTGTGGTGCTGGGCCGGCGGTTCATGGACATCGCCATCGAAAAGGCCAAAGTAGTTGGTTTCGGGGTGGTGACGGTCAACAATTCCGGCCATCTGGGAGCTGTGGGTCACTTTTCCATGTATGCAGCGAAACAGGATTTGGTGGGCATGTGCGCTACTGCGGCTGGCACGGGCGTGCTGCCGACCTTTGGGGCTGAGCCTCGCTTTGGCACTAACCCCATCTCCATCGCCGCTCCTGCCAACAACGAGGCGGCTCTACTTTTCGACGCCGCAACGTCCCAGATCGCAGGCAACAAGTTTACTCTGGCCAGGAGAATTGGCTCTGACCTGCTGCCGGGGTGGATAGCCGATGCTGAAGGCAATCCTGTAATGGAGGAGACGCCCCCGCCGGATGGTGACCGAGGGTACGGCCATCTGCTGCCCCTTGGCGGCACCCGCGAGAACGGCTCACACAAGGGCTATGGTTTCCTTATGATGGTGGATATTCTGGCTGGCATGCTCTCTGGATCGGTACCGGGCATGTTCGACTCGGAATACTTCGAGAGCGCGTACAAGCATTACTTCGCGGCCTACAATATCGAGGCTTTCACCGACGTAGCCGAATTTAAGAGCAACATGGACCAGATGCTGCGCACCCTGCGAGAGACCAAGCCGGCCCCCGGCCATGATAGGGTGATTTATCCCGGCCTCGCGGAGTACGAGGAGGAGCAGGACCGGCGCGCCAACGGAGTGCCGTTGCATACAGAGGTCATGGGGTGGTTCAAAGGTCTGGAAGATGAGATGGGCGTTCCAGCCCTGACTCGTATTTAAATCCCGCCTAATGGTTCGTATAAAAAGTAGAAGTTGAACCGGAGATCAAAAAAATGGGAAAACTGGACGGTAGAGTAGCCATAATTAGCGGTGGCGCGAGAGGCCAGGGCGCGGAAGAGGCCAAACTTTTCGCCCGAGAAGGCGCTAAAGTCGTCTTTGGCGACATTCGCGACGACGAGGGCCGACAGGTGGAGGCTGAGATCCAAGAGTTGGGTGGCGAGGCTGTGTACGTCCATTTGGACGTTACCAGCGAGACGGAATGGCAGAAGGTTGTCCAGGACACCCTCGCCCGCTACGGCAGACTGGATATTCTGGTAAACAATGCCGCCATCATAGTCCCCAGGGTCGACATCGAAAACACTGCGGCAGAGGACTGGGACCGCGTCTTCGAGGTTAACGCCAAGAGTGTTTTCCTGGGCACCAAGCATTGCATACCGGCCATGAGAGACTCTGGCGGCGGCTCCATCGTCAATATCTCGTCTGTGGCAGGGATCGCGCAGTC
>MUCK01000019.1 GCA_002816705.1 SAR202 cluster bacterium Casp-Chloro-G4 | reverse complement strand
AACAGCGAGCGGAAGTGGCTCAGTGGTAGAGCATCTCCTTGCCAAGGAGAAGGTCGCCGGTTCGACCCCGGTCTTCCGCTCCAAACGTTCTCAGTCATTTGCTAACCACCACTCCACTGGAAATTAGTCGATACCACAACAAGGCGCATTTCTTTCGGCGGAGAAGACCTCGTTACAGGACTGTAGCCTAACTGTTTTGGGTAAGGCTGTAGTTAGGGCGAAATTCTCCTGAACAAAGCTATCTACTAGCCACTTGTAACTACTTTCGCAAATTCGGCGTCTTTCGATATTCTCCTTCTTCTGCTTTGCGGTAACGGATTGGCATTTCTTGACACGGCGTTCCTTGTGAACGTAGTCTAGCGCCAACCCAAGTACCGGTCGCGCCTTGCTGCGGCCTCGCGACGGAAGAGAGAGACTAAATGAGACTGCTTACTTATGACGATGGTTCCGGGCCCCGTTGTGGCGTCCTGCGAAACGAAAACATAATCGACGTGGCGACGTTGCTGGGTTCACAGCAGCCACTGCGCGATGTTCAGGCTCTGCTTGAACTGGGCGATTCCCCGTTGGACCGAGTTAGAGAGGCGTTGGGCGGGACCTCTGAAGACGGTGTGCCGCTGGATAGCGTGCGGCTTCGTTCGCCGGTATTGCAGCCGCCAACGGTGCGGGACTTCATCGTGTATGAGGAGCATGCGACGGGGCAGGGCACCCGGGATGCATCGGATGCCTGGTACAGGCTGCCCATCTTCTACTTCTCGAATACCCTGCGCATTCTGGGGCAGGGCGACCATTTTCCCTTCCCGTCGGCTTGCGGGCAGTTGGACTACGAGATGGAGATAGGCTGCATCATCGGTCGCGAGGGGACAAACGTGTCGGCCGCCGACGGAATGGACTACATCGCCGGATTCTGCATATTTAACGACTGGAGTTGCCGCGACCTGCAGTTCGACGAAATGGATGCCCGACTGGGTCCCGCCAAGGGCAAAGATTCGGCTACAACTCTGGGGCCGTGGATGGTTACGACCGACGAGATGGCTCCGTATCTAAAAGATGGCAGGCTCCAGGTCAAGTGCAACGTTCGCGTTAACGGCGATCTGTGGATGCAGGATGGTGATGCGGGAGTCAGCTACCACACGTGGGGCGACATGGTGGAGCGGGCCTCTAGGGACAGCCGCATCGTGCCTGGGGACGTATTTGGCAGCGGCACGGTTGGCGGCGGCTCCATTAGCGAGGCCGTGCGCAAGGGCTTCGAGAAGGCGCGCTACCTTCAACCGGGCGATGAGGTGGAGCTTTCGGTTGAAGGCATAGGAGCCTTACGCGGGACAGTCGATGCCCCGGTGATATCCACAGAGGGTTACAGGTATATGGCCAACGAACAGCGCGCTCTGCCGGAAGTGGGCTCGGGGCGAGATTACAGGTATGAACTGAAAAAGTAGCTTTCGTGGAATACATCTCGTAAAGGCACAAAGAAAAACAAACAGGACGCACTATTGTGCGCCCTGTTTGCATTATGCGAAGTTGTTTTGCGCGGCCCTAAACCTTCTGGTAGATCTGCACGCGGTGGCGGTAGCAGTCGGCGACGTAGACCTTGTTGTCGGTGTCGACCTTGACGGAGACGGGCCGGTAAAAGCGACGCTTGGGTTCGATGTTCTGCTCGGCCAGCTTGAGCTTGTGCTCGATTTCGGGGTTGGCGTCCAGGTAATCCTGTGCCCATTTGGAAACGCCGCCGTGGCCGATCAGGGTGTCCTTGTATTTGGCCTGCGCGTCGAAGACCTGCACACGATCATTCATCCAGTCGCATACGTATATGTCGCCGTCGGCATCGGTCGCAATGCCAGTAGGACGATTGAACTGGCCCTCGCCGTCACCCGAACCACCGAACACCATGAGAACTTGGCCATCGCGCGTAAGCTTCTGAACGCGGTCGTTGCGCCAGTCTGTGACAAATACGTTGTCGTCTCCATCTATGAAGATGTCCCACGGCATATTGAACTGGCCCTCACCGTCGCCAAACTCGCCCCACTGGCCCAGGAACTTCCCGTCGACGCTATACTGCTGTACGCGGTTGTTAAGCGAGTCCACCACTAAGACGTTGTTGCAGGAATCGAAAGCTATGCCTGACGGCCTGTCCAACTGACCTTCGCCGCTGCCATGCTCCCCAAAGGTGTAAAGGAACGAGAAGTCCGTTGGGTCGTATACGTTGATTCTATGAGTGTGTTCTTCTGTGGCGAATAGCTTGCCCTCGGCGTTAAAGGCTATATCTGTAATCCAGATGAACTCGCCTTCGCCTTCTCCCCAGCCGGGCATCTGGCCCAGGTACTCGCCGTCCTTGGTGCACCTGGTGACGCGAACTGCCTCGTGCTGGTTGGGGTTGCCACGGCTGGCCACATAAAGGTTGCCATCCGGTCCGAAGTCTAGGGAAACCGGACCGCTAAAGCCGGGCCCGCTTCCAGCAAGGGCACCGATAACGCTGTGGTACTCATAATGCCCTTTTACAGAAGGCGGATTTCCTATCGTTTGTAGTGTCATGAAAAGCCTCTTAGCTATCAGCAGTCAGCGGTCAGCTACTAGATTTGCGGCTAAAAGCTGACGGCTAAAAGCTGTTTATGCAAACTGATATTCGCGGGTGGCGCCAATCATCTTTAGGGTGCGAAGCATAAGCTGCTCCGCAAACATGCGGTCCTCCGGATTGTCGGTGCGGATTTCGCCAGCCCGGTAGACCAGCTCGATAAGGTCGGAACGTGTTTTGTCTTTTAATTCGAAGTAACCCAGAAGCTCCAGGCAGCCCTCAATTAACCCTTCGGGGGTGAATTCCGACTGTCGCGACAGCAGATTGTCCACCATAGCCCGAACGCCTGGCTTGGTAGTGTCGCTTAGCTCGTCTGCGACGTAGTTAATGCGCTCTACCAGGCTCCCGCTGTCGATCCATTCCTTGCCAGTGTGCCAGCCCTCGACTGAAGGCGGGTTCAGCAGGTCCTGGTTCATATAGCGGCATTCCAAGGCCTCCTCAAAGAACCTCTGATCTGGGAACTTGTAGCTGCCCACAATGTGCATGGTTCCGCACACTACCTCGGCGGGGCTCTTCACCTTCTGAAAGCGGGCGTTCTTGAAAAACTCGGAGTTGAAAACCACTTTCAGAATGGAGCGTATGTCGTAGTTGGATTCGAAGTATGCGTCCTCCATGATCCTAATAGCCTCAGGGTCTAGCGGGGCCGTGTCCCGCCACGAAGGCACTTGCACCTCGTCGGCAACGAAGAAGTTGTACAGGTGTCGGCAAATGAAACGCGCCGTGGAGGGCTGCTTCGCGATGATGTCGATAACGTCCTCGCCGGTGAAGTTACCGGTCTCGCCAAGAACAGTCTTCTCGCCGTAGTCGTGGTCGTCGGCGTCGAACTTGAACAGCCATGGAGTCTTGCCAAAGGGGATGGACGCTGTGTTGTCGTCGTCCATCGTCCAGCCAGTGAAAGCCCGGGCCACCTCTTGAACGTCGTTCTCGGTGTAGTTGTCTTTGCCGTCCATGCCTATGCCCATAGAGAAGAGCTCCAGCAGTTCGCGGCCCCAGTTCTCGTTGATAGCGCCTTTGTGGTTGACGTTGTTATCCAGCCAGAAGATCATTGCCGGGTCCTTGGCTAGGTGGACAAGCAGGTCGCGGTAGCTTCCCAGTCCATAGTCGCGGAACATGTCTATCTGGTTCAGGAGCGTTTTTTCGTGCAGCACCTTGGCAAGGCCTGTGGCGAAAACGTGATGCCAGAATAGGGCGATCTTCTCCTGCATCGGCCTGACGCCCGCGCGCGCGTTGAAGCGGTAAACAGTCTCAACAAGAGCGCCCTCGATGTTGCGGCTCTCTTTCCAGTCGATGTAGTAGCGTTCCAGCAAGTCTTCGTCGATGTCTGGGACACGCTCAGGATGCAAGAGGTAATCTACGGTTTCCTCGTAGCCCATCTCTGCGAACTTATCTATTTCCTGAAAGGTTGCGCCGAAACCTGCCCTGCGCAGCAGGTGAGCTACAAGCGCCTTATCAGTTGCTATGGTTGTCATAGAAGCGGTGGCTCCTTTGGTTTTTGGTAGTTAGTTTAGAGTAGTTGGTCTTTAGTCTTCAGGAATCAGGACGTGCCATTCTGGGAGCAATCCAGACTAAAAACTAAGAACTGTCTACTGAGAACTCTTATACGAACTCTAGTTGCTCGAAGTGGCCGCCCACGACAGGGACTGGGTCTAGCCCCAACCACTTCTCTACGATAGTGCCGTACACCCCACGGAAGTCTATGTTGAACTCCAGGTCGCCCTCCACAAGGTCTGCGGGAAGCAGGGACGGATATTCGCTGTGCATTCCGCCCTTGACCGGGTCGCCGACCGCGAAGGCTACTCCGCCCGCGCCGTGGTCGGTGCCGGAGCCGTTGTCTTTCACGCGGCGTCCGAACTCTGTGAACACAAACATCAGTACATTGTCCGACGCCTCATGCTCGCGAAGGTCGTCGTAGAAATCGGATATAGCCTGGGACAGGTCACCCAGTAGCTTGGGATGGAACGGACCCTGGTTTGCGTGGGTGTCGTAGCCGCCGTGCATGGTGTAGAACACCTGCGTTTCGAAGCCTGAAAGCAGAACCTTGGCTATACCCTGTAGGTTCCGGCCAATGGGGCTATCGGCGTACTCTACGTTGGAGTTGTACAACGTTGGCGCTGTTTTGAGAATGTCGGCGCCTTTGAGGGCGTCTAGTCCTGTCTGGCCGATGTATTCCATTACAGGGCCGGAGCCGATCATAGGCCTGTACATCTTGGCAAAGAGGTCCAGCGCCTCTCCACGGTCTGGTTCGCCCTGGATACCGGTCAGGATGCCGTAAGCCTCCAGCATGGCCACCGAGGCAACGGGAACTCCTGTAAGGGACATGGACCTTGGAAGCCCTCGCCCGAAGTTAACGCCCTTGAGCACGTTCTCGTGCTTGGGGTCGAGATCACGGATTACACGGCCCAGCCAGCCCTCGTCACCGATTTTGTCCGGCTCGCAGGTGTGCCAGATATCCATAGAGCGAAAGTGGGACCGGTTTGGGTTGGGATAGCCTATGCCATTAATAATGGCAACCTTGCCGTCGTCGTAGAGCCTTTTGAGGGGCGCCAGGGCAGGGTTTAGGCCGAATTCCGCGTCAATTGGCAGAACGTCCTCCGGGGCTACCCCCAGGTTGCTTCGGTTGTCGTAGTAGGTCGAACTGGTATATGGGACGACAGTGTTTACGTAGTCGTTTCCGCCCGTCAACTGAATTACTACGAGGATAGGGTCTTTTTTGGTCTCGGTTGTCATAGGCCGAACTCCCTGATTTAGAAGTTGGAAATTAGGTCAAGTTTACCAGAGAACGCCTGAATAGGCTAGGGAATGGGCAAGTGTTTTCCCCATATGTTAGCTCGAATATGCTTTGTTTCGGCCTCGCAGTAAGGTTCCAGGTAGCGGGGGTTAGATTCTCAGTTCTTGACGTAAAGTTGCTGCAATGATAAATATAAGTGGGAACTCACTTATATTTATCACCCAATATGCTTCTGGAGGTTGTGGGATGGATGGAAAGAACGCCTTGGACCTTGGATATTCCTGGGTTTGGACAAGCGGTCACCTGGTGCCAACCGCCGCCTTTGCCGGTGGCGTTGGGATAGCCTGGTTCTTCGGCGCATCCGTTTGGGTCTGGGTGCCTCTCCTGGCTCTGGCGGTATGGGCCTTGGCTGGATTGCTCATCTCGAAATTACTGATTCGTGTCAACGATCCCATGTCGTTGCCGTCTTCTGAATATGCGGCTAGCGCTGGCAAAATAATCGACCTGGGCTGCGGAGCTGGTAGGACTTCGATCATGGTTGGCTTGGGTAGGCCTCAAGCGCAGATCACATTGTTGGATAACTTCAGCGCGGACTACATCCAGGGTCACGGCCAAGAGAAAACGCTGCGCAACTTTCAAGTAGCGGGCATCGAGGGGCGAATAACGATACAGGAAGGCGACTTCCGCGGCCTGCCTTTCGACGATGGGTCGTTCGATGCTGCGGTTAGCTCTTACGCCATCGACCACCTGGACCCGCAAGACATACCCGTTGCTCTATCCGAGGCCCGCCGAGTCTTGAGTAGCGATGGCGAATTCCTACTCATGGTTATCGTGCCTAATATCTGGATGGCTATAGCCTACACTCCGGCCATCTTTCACATGTTCCGCACGCGGGGTTACTGGAGGAGGGTTCTCGATGAAGCCGGTTTTCAACTGAGTTCGGAGGGCTCTTCTCGTGGTGCTGCGTGGTTTCTGCTTCGTGCGCGGGGTGCGGAATCGTCGGCATTTGAAGGGGTTCGCTCTGTTAGTAAAGGCAGGGCTTCATCTGCCGACATGGTTAGGGGAGTGCTGAAAAGCCACCTTCCTCAAGGCCGAGGTGCAGCCAGGTTCATGCAGGCTACGGGATTAGCGGTGGTCACAGCGGCAATATTTTTACAGGGCGTTCAGGGGAACATTTCGTGGGCATGGATTGCTATATTCATACTAGTGGGGATGCATGTAGGCGTCGTATTGCTGCTGTTGGCTGCCGTCACGCGATGGTTGGCCAATAGAAAGTCCGGGCAGCAGACTTCGTCCTCATAGTCGCGAAGCTTTTCTTTATGGAACCGGAGACTCTGATATGGGCCGCAAGAAAATCATCGAGGACGACGAACTGTTGGCAGTCGCACGAGGTGTGTTCGTCGAGAACGGCATAGGCGTCTCGACGCGGGAGGTCGCCCGAAGCGCAGGTATATCTGAGGCGGCTATCTACCAACGCTACCCCACAAAGGAAGACCTCTTTTTCGCATCAATGGTCTTGCCGCCATTGGATGTTGAGACGGTTCTAGCAGATGGCCCGCCCGACGCCGACGTGTGCGGTCACCTGGAAATAATTGCTTTGCGCATGCTGGATTACTTTCGGGAGATCATGCCCATACTGGTGCTCCTAATGACCCACTCTTCATTCGACTTCGAGGAGTTTTCCAGACGAAACCCGAACTCTCCGCTGGCCGGGCTTCGCACTGGCCTTGTTGAATATCTGCAGTCACAACAAGAGGCGGGAAACGTATCACTTGGAAAAATAGGCCCCGCGGTGCTGAATCTAGTGTCGGCGGTTCACAGCCTGGCGTTGTTCGAAAGGCTAGGTGTTCATGGCGGCGCCTTCGCTGAAGGGGACGTCCGTGGGATGGTCCGGTCTCTCTGGTGGGGTCTCGCCCCACGCTTTTAGTCCAAAGGCCAGCTGCTAGGGATGATTTAGGCCGTGGGCCTATCCGAGGCAATCCTTGGCTTCGGCGCGGCTGAAGGCCTGCGGGTCGTGGCTATGAGCATAGCCGCGGCCGCCATCATGACCACAAGTGTAATCAGAGCCTTGGTGTAGCTTCCCGTGGTGTCGAACACCCAACCCGCATAGATTGGGATCAATATGGATGGGAGCACGTCCGAAGCGCGTATGATGCCGGTCAGGGTGCCAAAGCTTCTTCTACCGAAGTAGTCGCCCAGGGCCAACCACTGGAGCACCACGGAGCCTTCGTATATCGCAAGAAGCACCACGAACGGGTAGAGCACCCAAAGTTCATCCACACTAATCACCAGGGCCATTCCCACGGCCGAAGCCATAAGGCCTCCTACTAGCAGTGGCTGGAATGGCAGTCTTTGGCCGATCAACCCCACTCCCAGACGGAAGGGTATCGATAAGAAGAAAAAGATCGACACCATGCCAGCAGCGGTCTGCTCGTCCATCCCCTTCCAAGCCATGATGGGAATGATGTGCACCATGATGGCCGTCTCGGCGGAGATGCGCAGGGTTGACGAGCCTAGAATAAGCCAGAATACCTTGGTTCTTAGCGCCTCATACGCTGTGTAGTCCCTTTTTGCAGGACCGTCGGTGGAGCCGCCTGACGTCTGAACAGGCGTGAGTTCAGGTTCATTGGACTCGTTTAGTCCCATGCTCTCCGGGGAGTGACGCACGAGCAGGGACAGGCCCACGCCGGTAATCATTATGAACAAGCCTGAGTAAACCAGGGTCTGCCGCCAGCCGATCTGCTCGACTCCTATCCCCAGCGGAAAGACGAATATGGCGCCTCCTGCCGCAAATCCTGTCAGCAGGATGGTTATGGCAACGGCCTTTCTTCGAACGAACCAGCGGTTCGTCACTGTGAGAAGCGTCTGTGCGAAGCCCAGGTGCGTGCCCAGGGCAACTACCAGCAAGTACACCAGAACGAAAGGCAGGTAGCTGTTAAGCGTCTGTAGGTAGATCAGCCCAAGCCCTGCCAGTATGCTGCCGACGATAATCAGAGGTCG
Source organism: SAR202 cluster bacterium Casp-Chloro-G4 (assembly GCA_002816705.1). Lineage (GTDB taxonomy): Bacteria > Chloroflexota > Dehalococcoidia > Lucifugimonadales > JADFKI01 > Casp-Chloro-G4. Next base: position 12,085 of record MUCK01000019.1, on the reverse strand, counting down.
TCCGCCGAATCGGTCGGCAAGCCACCCGAAGAGAGGGCCGCCCACGCCCGCTAGTGCACGGGAGCTGGTGAAAATGATCGATGTCTGGGCTGCCGAAAGGGCCAGGTCTTCTCGAATGGGGATGAAGAATACGGATGCGCCGTGAAGTAGAACGCCTCCCGAAAAGGTGGCTAGAAGCGTCGTCCCTAACAGCACCCACCAGCCATGATATATGCCTTTGAGGCGCGAGATTGTTCGCAATATTTATTATCTGACACTAAGTTCGAATATAGTATGATGAGTATATTACATGCGCTTAACACTTGGGATTTTTTATGAAATGGCTTTACTTAACTGGCGGCGCGCTTGGTGCCGTGTTCGCCTTTGTTTACATGATGATCCGCACCTTGGCACGTTTCCGAACTGTGGCGGAGGCTATTGGTAGCACTGACCTCGAATGGAATGTGCTACTGGTGGTCGGAGGCAGCGCGGGTATCCTAATGATTCCTGTCGGCATCGGATTTGGGTTGATAGTGGCGGCGGTGGTTAATCTGGTGATGTTGCGTCTGCGCATAGGTCTGTACAGTGGCCCAGACGACACCGAGGGTGGTTCCTGGGTCACTCATCGAGATCAGGCCGGCAATTCTTTAGACCGCGGACCTCAGTAGCAGCCGAGCTTACATGGTCAAATTCGTAACATTCGGCGAGACGATGGCGCAGTACAACGCATCGTTTTTGGGCCCTTTCGATGAAGGCGGCGAGTACGTACTGGATTGCGCCGGCGCCGAGTCCAATGTTGCCGTGGACTTACTCAAACTAGGGCTGCCCGGTATCGAAGCGGTCTGGATAAGCAGACTGGGTGACGACGAGGCTGGCAACTTCATCCTCAATGAGCTGTCCGGTCGAGTCCAGGTCGCTGCTTCCCGACACATCGGCCAGCGAACGGGCGTCTCTTACCTGAACCACCTGGCTGACGGGCAACACGTCAAAACCTATCGCCGACAAGGCAGCGCGGCGAGTCTGCTGACATTTGACGATATCGCACCCCACCTGAATGGCGCTGACGTCCTGCATGTCACGGGCATCACTCCGGCGCTGGGAGACGAGGCCAGGGCCGCGATTTTCCAGTCCCTCCAGTATGCTAAAGACAATAACATTCCAGTAAGTTTCGACCTGAATTACCGCGAGCAGCTCTGGACTCCCTCACAGGCGCAGGCCGTTGTTAACGAGATGATTCCATTCGCATCACTGTTCAAATTAGGCCATGACGAGGCTGAATCCATATGGCGAAGTGGCTGGACTGCGGAACGCTATGCCTCGCACTTCCAGGGGATAAACGGTGGCGTGGTGGTGGTCACACGAGGCATGGATGGCGCACTCGCCTTCGATGGCCATAGTCTGGTGGAGCAGCCGGGTTACGCCGTTGAAGTGCTGGACCCTGTGGGCGCAGGCGACGCTTTTGTTGCTGGTTTCTTGGGCAGCGTTTTCGAGAGTCATACGCTGCGCGGTCTGTTGGACTTGGAGCCATCGGAACGTCAGGTTAGGATTGAAAATGCCCTGGAGGTCGGAAACGTCTGCGGCGCGCTGACCTGCACACGACAAGGTGACACAGCGGCCATGCCTACCATTAATGAGGTAAGGGATTTTTTGGCCAGTCGGCGGTTGCTACCCTAAAACGCCGCGGTCATACCCCCTCGACACGCTCAGGGCAATCGAATTTTTTTCGTAATGTTCTTGGTCAGCTTGTCGAACCTTGGTCGGTAAAACCACCTATCTCAGATGGCAGCACTTCGCCTACACCCGCGCGAACTTCTGCAGCGCGTTGTCTGCGCCAACCTCTGCCACGTACACGTCCCCGGCCGAGTCTACCCAGATGCCGTGAGGGTAGCCTCGGAACTGGCCCGGCTGGTCGCCGCGTTGGTTCCACTTGCCAACAAGTTTGCCGTCCAGTGACATGACGTGTATTCCCTCGTGGCCTGTGGCGATATGCAGCAGGCCGTCATCGGCTAGCAAAGCGTCATTGGGCCCTGGGACACCCGGCCACTCTGACTGGAAGTTGCCGTTCACGTCGAACACCTGGCAGCGGTTGTTCTCCCTATCCATCACGTAGACGTTGTCGTCTGCGTCGACCGTGACATCGTGAGGAAGGTTGAACTGGCCCGGCCCGACGCCGTCTTCGCCCCAGGATGTGATGAGTTCTCCGCCAGCGGTGAAGCGGTGTACTCGGTTCTGACCGTAACCGTCGCCAACGAATATCTCGCCGCGTGGCGACATCACAGCGCGCGTTGGCCGATTGAATGGCGCACCGGGCGTTCCCGGCTGGCCCTTGACGCCTATGGTCATGAGCAACTCGCCGGAGGGAGCGTACTTCCTCACCGTATGGTCGGCGCTGTCCGTCATGAAAATCTCGTCGTCGGGACCAATCCACATGCCGTGAGGTGTTGTGAACAGGTCTTCGCCCCAACTCTCCAACAGTTTGCCGTCGCGGTCGAACACCAGCACGGCACCGCCGGTAACATCCGGGTACGGCCATTCGCGTATCGCTACGTACGCCTTGCCCTGTGAGTCCACCGCCACATCTGACGCGACGCACTGCTTTGGCAGGCTTCCCCAACCTTCCACTAACTGGTACTGGTAGTTATCGAATCCGAATGTTGTTGGCATTGCGTTGTCTCCCGGCGTTTGAGTTTTCAGTATGGTATCTTCTTTCTGAAATGACATGCAACGCCCTTGCTGGGCTAGTGGGTGTTTTAGATAGCAGGCCGGAAATATTCAAGGAGAAGAATCATGTTGGACTTGTTGATACGCGGCGGGATGGTGGTAACACCTGCGGGGACAGGCCGTTTCGATGTCGGTGTCCAGGGCGAGAAGATTGTTCTGGTGGCCGAAAGCGGCGTCGTGGACTTGGAATCGGCGCGAACGCTGGACGCCTCGGGAAAGTACGTGTTGCCCGGAGGCATCGAGCCCCACACCCACATCGCGACGGGCGTATCGCCTGCGTGGGCTGGAAGGTCGGGAGTGATGACCCAGTCACCGGAGGCGGCAAGCCGGGCTGCGGCCTTTGGCGGCGTGACCACGTACGTCGATTTTGCAGGCGGCATGCCGGGTACTGAGAATGGCGACAGGACTGATAAATCCATCATGAGCCGCCTGGACGAGCGACGCAGCACTTTCGCTGGGCATTCCTACACCGACTTTGCCTTCCACTACACACTGTCGGGAGAGGTGCCGGCAAAGGCCATCGGCGAGATCCGAGAGGCTATTCAGGCGGGCGTGGCCAGCTTCAAGATATTCACGACGTTTGATAACAAAGTGGGCTATGGACACCTTTGGGCCATCTTTGAGGAGGTCGGACGAAGCGGCGGCATCATGGCAGTGCACGCCGAAGACGACGACATCGTAAAATACATGGAGAAGAAGCTTGTCCGCGAGGGCAACGACCAGGGCTATAACCTGCACCTGGTTCACAACAACATATCCGAGGACATATCTTTTCGGAAGATTGTTCGGCTGGCGGAGCATACTCAGACGGGTATCTACTTCGTGCACACGACGGCCAAGGAAGGCGCGCGGGCTATAGCCGACGCCCGCATGAAGCAACTGCCGGTCTACGGCGAGGCGCTGCACAACTACATGCACTTCACCTCCGAGCATTACAAGCAGCCGAACGGCACGTCGGTCCACACCTATCCTGCCATTAAGTTCGCCGAAGATCGGGACGCGCTGCAGGAGGCGCTGGCGGATGGGACGCTGAGCACCACGGCCACTGATGAATACACCACGTACAAGGATGTGAAGCTCTCCGGTAACACCATCCATACGGTCTGCGGTGGGCACAACGGCATCGAGACCCGATTGCCGGTGGTGTACACGAAGCTTGTTTCCACGGGCCGCGTGTCCATCGAGCGATTCGTGGACATCACATCGACCAACGCCGCGAAGATCCTAGGCATGTATCCGCGAAAGGGGGCTATCGCCACGGGCAGCGATGCCGATATCGTGCTTTTCGACCCGGACCTAAAGAAGACGATACGGCTGGAGGACCTGCACGCCGACTCGGACTACTCCATATGGGATGGGTTTGAATGCGGCGGATACCCTGTTACGACCATATTGCGCGGCAAGGTTATCATGGAGGATGGCCAGCTTCTAGGAAGCCCAGCAGATGGACGCTGGCTGGAGCGAAGCGTATCGCCTGGAGTGCTGGCGAACCCTGTGTGTTAGGTCGGCAGGCATCACGTTGCCAGCAGCTCTTTCAGCGCGGCGTCGATGAACCGAGTGTCCACAGGATTGCGGCCGGGGCCGCCTGCCAGGTGTCCCCATATGGAAGGTATGATTCTTAGCTCGGCCTTGGGCATCATGCCGACCTCGATCTGACTATCCTCGGGCGGGAAGTACTGGTCGGTCTGCGACGGCATTACCAGGGCCTTGGGCTTGATAGAGCCTAACGCCTTTTGGAAATCGCCCTGATACGTCGGGTTGGCGCTGATGTCTCCGGCCTGCCAGGTGGCCACCATTGCCAGAAGATCGTTGGCGTCCAGCTCAAGGAAGCGTCCCTCCCACCCGGTGACGATGTAGTCCTCCACCGAGGAGAAGCCCATATCCAGGTAGACCTTCTCGCGATAGAAGGCCTGGGACGGTCCCCACCCGGCGTACACTCGCGCGGCAGCTCGAACGCCCTTCGTTGGCTGGCGGTCGTACCATCCGCCGTTCCAGGCGTCGTCAGCTTGCAGCGCGGCCTTCACTCCCTCCAGGAAGACATGGTTGTGCCGGGAGGTCCTGGCGGAGCCGCACCATGGCGCGATGCGTTCCACGATGTCCGGGAACATGGCCCCCCATTGGAAGGACTGCATGGCTCCCATGGAGAAGCCACACACCAGGGCAATGCGCTCAACGCCGAACTGCTCGGAAAGAAGCCGATGCTGGAAGGTGACGTTGTCGTAATACGAAACTGTTGGGAAACGCCCCGCGTTGTAGGGCGACGGAGTATTGCTGGGCGACGACGACAGGCCGTTGCCGAAAAGATTTGGCGCGATGATGAAGTAGCGTTCGGGGTCCAGCGCCATGCCGGGTCCGATCATAGGCTCGTTGGCCACGTGATTGGCGCTGAAAAACGTGGGAAAGACTACGACGTTGTCGCGCCGCTCGTTCAGAGTGCCGTAAGTCTTGTAAGCCAGTTTTGCGTCGCGCAGCGTAAGGCCGCACTGCAGCACAACATCGCCCAGTTCGAATATATCAAAATCTGGCATAGGTCTCTCCTGAACGTAGAGGGTTATTTAAGGTATATGTAAATTTCCCAGGAAATTGCGCGCTCCGTTGGCCACCCAGGGCGTCCAGGGAATGCCCAGAAAACGTGCCCCCTTGGCAATGTAATCGTTGGCTGTTGCGTCGTTAACCAGTGCGCCAGCCGTCTTGCCGTTGGCCACGATTCGCGCGATGGCCTCGTCAATGACCCGCAGCACTTCGGGGTGCGTCGTCTGGCCAATAAGCCCCATGCTCTGGGCCAGGTCTCCCGGCGCGACGTAGAAGACGTCGATGTGGTCAACACTTGTTAGCTCATCCAAATGGTCCATGGCGGCGATGTCTTCTATGAGGACCGTCACCAGCGTCTCGTCATTGGCCTTCTGGAAGTAGTCGGGCACGCCGAAAGCCTGTCGCCCGGCTCCCATGCCGCGGTTGCCGATTGGCGCGAACTTACAGGCGTCCACCACCGCCAGGCCGTCCTCACGAGTGTTGATGTGCGGCACCATGATGCCCTGCGCCCCCAGGTCGAAGGTGCGGTAGATCATCTCCGGTCGGTTGGCTCCTACTCGTACCACGGAGGTCATGCCCCATAGGTCGCAAACCCTGGTCAGGTCCGGGATGTGGCCATAGTCCACGGGGCCGTGCTCGCCTTCTATGAGCACGGAGTCGAAGCCGAACTGGCCCATATAGTCGATCATATCCGGAGGGTGCGCACCGCCCATGAGCATGGTCACGACCCCGCCGTTCTGCAGCTTACGCTTGGCCTTATTCTCCCGTAGTTCAGCCACTAGTAGCCTCCATTAATTTGCATTGCCTGACCTTGCAGAAAAATCGTCGGCGATCTCGTTGAATGTCAGGAAGCGCACGCCGGGGTGGCTGGTGATGTAGGCGTAGAGCCTTTCCAGCATCATCAGTACCTGTGGCCTGCCAGACACGTCGGGGTGTATGGTGATGGGAAAGATGGCGTAGTCGTACTCGCGGTACACCCAGTCGAACTGGTCCCGCCAGGTCTGCTCCAGGTCTCGGGGGCTCACGAATCCGTGACTGTTAGGCGACTCCTTGATGAACATCATGGGAGGGAGATCGTCTAGGTACCAGTTTGCAGGAATCTCGATAAGATTGGTGTTATTTGTTCCGCGAACAAGCGGGCGCATCCACTCGCTGGGATGCTTGTTATAGTCGATGTTGGTCCAGGTGTCGCCGGTGCGCACGTAGTGTGGCTGAAAGTCCTGATGCATCAGACTGTGATCGTACTTGATGCCCTTCTTCAGCAGCAGTTCGCTAGTCGCCGGGCTGAACTCCCACCAGGGCGCGACATATCCCGTGGGACGCCTGCCACTGACCCGCGTGATGAGATCAATGCAGTGGTCCAGCACAACCTCCTCCTGCTCAGGGGTCATGGCGATAGGGTTCTCGTGCGAGTAGCCGTGAACGCCTATCTCGTGTCCCGCCGCAGCCACGGCGTTGATCTGGTCAGGGAACGTCTCGACGGAGTGGCCGGGGATGAACCAGGTCGCCTTGATGCCGAAACGGTCCAGCAGTTGCAGCAGGCGCGGCACGCCCACCTCCCCCGAAAACATTCCTCGGGATATGTCGAGAGGCGAGTCCTGACCGCCGTAGGACCCCAGCCACCCGGCTACAGCGTCCACGTCGATACCAAAGGCACATAGGATTTCCTTGTTTGGCATTTTTTTCCTTCTTGGATCATGAGCCCATGAGTAATTTCACTCCGCGTTCGGGGCGGGCTAGATGATGACCTTGTCCTTACGCAACTCGTCCACCTGCTGCTGCGTTAGGCCTCCCAGAGTGGTGAACACTTCGTCTGAGTGTTCGCCGTAAAGGGGAGCTGGCTTCAGTTCCACGGGCGAATCGGAAAGGCGCACGGGGCAGCCGATCATTGGGAATGTCCCTCTGGTTGCGTGCTGCACGTCTGTTATCATGCCTCGCTCCCTCAAATGCGGGTGGGCCAGGACCTCTGCCGTGTCGAACACTGCGCCGCAAGGCACACCTTTGCCAGCGAAGGCGGCCATCACCTCTCGCTTGGGTTTGGACTTGGCCCATTCACGCACGACGACCATGATCTCCTCTGCGTTGTCATGCCGGCCCTTCTCGGAGTCGAACCTCGTGTCTTCAACGAGGTCCTGCCTACCTACGACATCCATGGCCGCCTTGAACATGCCCCCGTTTTCTGGTGGGATCATCATGTATACGTAATCATTGGGGCCGCCTTCGGAGCACGCGAATAGGCCGCCGACCATGCCGGGACGTCCTGCGAACTCGTCGTCCTGTCGCGGCTCAGGAGTGCCGTCCGAGAGCGTTCCAGTGTAGCGGACGCGGGTCAGGTTGAGCACGGCTTCCTGCATGGCCACCTCAACCATCTGCCCCTTGCCGGTCACATTGCGCTGTACCAGTGCGGCCAGGATGCCTATGACCGTGTGCATGCCCGTGCCGGAGTCGCCTACGTTTGCTCCCAGTAACGCAGGAGGTCTGTCGCTGAAGCCCGTTGCGCTAAGTGCGCCACTAGTGGCCTGGGCTATAGGCTCAAAGCACTTGTAGTCAGAATAAGGCCCGAATGAACCGAAGCCCTTTACGGAGGCATAGACCAGCCTCGGATTGAGTTTGCTCATCTCTTCGTAGCTGAAGCCCAGCCGATCCATAGCCCCGGGGCCTCGATTCTCAGCCAGGATGTCAGCGTCTTTGATGAGTGTGCGAAAAATCTCTTTGCCCCTGGGGTCTCGCAGGTCCAGTGTAGTGCTCTTCTTGTTGCTGTTCAGCACCAGAAAGAAGTAGCTGTCCAGGTTTGGGTCGTCCCGGCGCAGGTGGCGGGCGCGGTCGCCGTAACCGTCCGCCATTTCGATTTTGATGACCTCTGCGCCCAGCCAGGCCAGCACCTGCGTGCAGGAGGGCCCGGCCTGGTCATGGGTCATATCGATTACGCGTATGCCTTCAAGGGCTTTACTCATATCTTCATCCTCCGAATCTTTTGAGAGTAATTATGGTTAAAGAGCGGTCTATGCGCTGGCTTCGGCGCTGCGGTTCGACGGGCTAACAACGAAAATTGGCTTTAGGGACCCTTTGCCTTGAGCCTGTCGAAGGGCACGGCGCTTTGAATCTAACTATCAGCCACTACCGGATTGCTTAGTGTGCCGACGCCCTCAATTTCGACCTCTACGATATCGCCGATCTCGAAGGGGAGGACCCCGGGGCAGCCGCTGGGAATGATGTCGCCTGGATACAGGGTCATGACCTCAGAGGTCCAGCTCACCACCTCTGCCATGCCCCAAAGCATGTCCCGTGTGGAGCCTTCAAGCACCGTTTCGCCGTTGACCCGGCACGTAATTCCCAGGTTATCGCCATCCAGGTTAGTCACGACGTATGGCCCGATTGGACAAAAGGTGTCGAAGTGTTTCCAGCGCAGGCTCATGCCTCGGCCCACGTCATTGGTCTTCATCTCCGTGGCGCTCACATCGTTGACGCAGGTGTAGCCAAGCACGTAGTCCAATGCATTCTCGACACTGACGTGCCGCGCCTCCTTGCCTATGACGATACCAACCTCGGCCTCGTGCACGACCTTGGTGCACGACCTGGGGTAGACGATGGCCTCGCCGTGGCCTATGACGGTGCCTGGCTGCTTCATGAAGATGCCTGGGCCGTCCCGACCTGCCTTTTCCCCGTAATTAGCTGCCATGGCAGGGACCTTGTTGCCGTAAGGGTCGATGGGCGCAAGAAGTTTCGCATCAGACAGTTTGCACAGTGCGTTGCCCAGCCGAAGATCAACGAAGGGGCCGTTCGGGAGCTCTCGCAGTTCGTCTCCGTCGACCACTCCCCATTGCGGCTGGCCTTGCCATAGGAATCTAGCTATCTTCATTTTGGCCCTCTGCCGATTTGAATATGCGTCGGGAACTCAGTTCAATGCCGTACATGCGCATATTACTGCGAGGTAAGGTCAATCACAAGGGGACGATAGAAGTACGCCCTGCCGTCGGGAATGCTCTTCTCGACGGCAGGGCGTTAATACTCTGGGGAGTTAACGTGGTGTTACGCTGTTAGCTGCTTCTCGACCTGGTCGATTGCCTCTTTGGCGCGGTCTAGGACCTGCTCATCGGTCAGGCTGCCCATCGGATGGCCTATGACGGCGTACTCGTACCCCGGCAGGCCCAGGAGGTTGGCCATGGCTTTGGCCTGTGAGTTGAAAGGCTTGGTAACAAGCACCACGGAAGGTATGCCTTTGCGTTCTAGGGCTACAGCGTCCTGCATACAGCAGGAGGTGCAGCTTCCTCATTCGGCAGTGGCGACCACCATAGCGTCGCACCTAGCCACCAGGTCATCAATCATCTCCGGCGGAGCGGGAATGCGGTGGCTGCCCTTGTTGGCCTCTACAACCTCTTTTACGTTGTACTTCTCTTTGAGCAGGTCAGCCACGCCTCGCAACAGAAGCTCGGAGTTGGGCTTGTTGTTGGAAAGCAGGCCTACTACCTTGCCGTCCAGCGAGCCAGACCTGGGTGCAATGCCTTCGGTCTTTGCAGGGGAACTGTCTCTAGGGTCTAGAGTCACAATCTCATCCGCCATTGTTGAAAATTACCTCCCGGTAGATATCTCTTTGGTCACGGAGCTTACGCCGCCCCATGCGCCTATGATCGATACAAAAGCCCCTGCCGCGCCACCGCCTCCAACCAGCGTAATGTGGTCCGGCGAGGCCACGACGGGGAATCCCGTGGTCAGGTCGTCGCCGGAAAATGGATGCTCGGTACGGTAATAGGCGTTCCACTCGCTGCCCGTGCGGTGGATGTTCTTGAACACAAAATCTTTGATCTGGGCCTTGCTCCAGCCTGAACTTCGAACGTACTCCAGGATTTCAGGGCTTACAACAACCACTACCTCCGAAGACCCCAGTCCCAAACTCTGAATAGCGTGGGATACGATGGCAAGAAACTCGGGTGGCTGGCTGTAGTTGTGTGTGCTCACCTGCAGAGGCGAGTTGGCTGCGAAGACCGTTACGGTGCTGGCGTCGGTAGTGAAGCCCTTCTCAACGCGTAACGGCTCCCAGGGGATAACGTCGTCGTCCTCCGCGAAGCAGAAGGAGTACTGGCCGGGATGACCTAGCGTGCTCTTGTCCATGTCGTGAGGCACCGAGCCGTAGGCATTCATCTTGAGCAGGCCCATAGCACGACCTATCGTAGCGTTGGCGCGGAATCCGTACCCCATGAGCACAGTGCCGGAGTTGATGCCGATCTTATTGGCAATCGGTCCGCTGACCAGGACCAGTACGCCCACGCCGTTGGTCGACGTGCTGTTGGCGTGGAAGTTGAATTGCGGTTCGGATATCGCCTGCACCGCAGCCACGATTACCGGCATGTACTCCGGTTTGCAGCCTGCCATAACTGCGTTGATAGCCACCGTTTCCGCCACGAACGTCTTGCCACGCACGCCCTCCACCGCCACTACGTCTGACGGTTGAAGGCCAGCGCCGTCTAGCATCGCCTGCACCTTAGCCCCTGTGGGCGGTACGATGGGCAAACCGTCGGTTAGGCCGTTAGCCTGGTAATACTCCTGGGCTTCATCGTAGTCTGCAAATTTGAAGGTTTTCGATATAGATGTCGTCATTATTTGATTCGGTTTCTCCGCTATTTTCCCCTAGTCCGCTGAGGTAACGGCTGAGCCTAGCTTCTCATTCACAAATTCTCCGAGCCTGTCCATTGCCAGTTGAGCTTCTGGTAGTTTGGATGCGTAGCGTTGCCAGACGTGTACCATGTCCTCCCACGCTTCGAATGTGACATCTACGCCAGCCCTCATAGCGTGGTCTCTGAGCCATGTGGCGTCGTCGTAGATCGCCTCGGACGTGCCAACCTGAATTATCAGAGGCGGCAGTCCAGAAAGGTCGGCGTATATGGGTGACGCCAGCGGAGACTTGGGATCAGCGTCTCCAAGGTACTCCTTTGCGAATGCCTGAATGCCTTCCCTCGTCAGCATGGGGTCGAGGGCTGCACGGGTTACGTAGGACTCACCCAAGGCCTCCATGTCTACCCAGGGCGACAAACAAATGCCAGCGCCAGGCATTGGCAGGCCTGCTTCCTTGATGGCGACCAGGGCTGCCACAGCAAGACCGCCGCCGGCAGAGTCGCCGCCAATCACGGTGTTGGCAGGGTCCACGCCGGAATCCAGAAGCCAGCGGTATGAAGCAATGGCGTCGTCCACGGCTGCAGGAAACTTGTGCTCTGGCGCCAGCCGATAGTCGACGCTCAAGACGCGGGCTCGGGCCGACTTGGACAGGCTGGCCGCAAGGCCTCGATGGCTGACTATGGAGCCGATGACGTATCCGCCGCCATGCAAATAAAGCATGGTGCGATTGGGGTCGGCGTTGGTTGCCACAACCCATTCGGATGGAACGCCGTTTGCATCCACGGCCTCAGTGGTGATGCCGGACAGGTCTTCGAAGGCCTTGCCGCCGGCTTCGGCCCCGGCTCTTTTCTCTGCCAAGGTTGGAGGATTAGCAGCCCCGGCCTGAGCGCGATCTTTTAGCATCTGAAGTATGTCGTTCAGTTCTGGGCTGGCCATAATACACCTCTTTTTCTGTTGCAGGACAGGTTTTTGTTTGCACGATTATATAGCTGGCCTTAGCATATGCCAAGGTTGCCGTCAGACCTGACATCTTTCGCAGGGAGATCATTCAATGACTTCAGAGTATCCCAATTTGTTCAGCCCTATTCAGGTGGGCAGGATGACTATTGCCAATCGCATCGTATGTACTGGCCACGCCACGGTATTTGAGCAGCAAGGCCGATTCACCGAACGACACCTTCATTTCTATCGTGAGCGGGCCAGGGGCGGGGTGGGCATGATTATATCCGAGGCGGCCAGCGTT